>JBGSOQ010000260.1:0-22501 GCA_041739035.1 Ignavibacteriaceae bacterium
ACTAATTTGATTTTTGGTCGCTTAACAAAATCAAATTCTTATTTACAAACAGACTAATAAAAGAACGATTACTTTTGATGACACATCAATTGTTTGAATTGAATAGCGCAGGTTGCGTGCCAATTTTGCTAAGGTTGGTTAATAAATGATTAGAAGGAAATTATTACGAATTGAAATTGTGGAATGAATTTTCTTACGCAAGTAATTGCGATCTCGCAAAAGTTTGCGAGTTGCTTGGAAATATTATTCTTTAAATATTTTTAACTTATTCATTTTATAACGAAGAGTCTGTTCAGGTATTTCTAAAGAGTGAGCTGCCTGTGTTTGATTCCAATTATGCTTTATTAATACTTCCCTTATTATTTGTGATTCTATATCTATTATTCTTGAGGTAAGCGAGAAACTTGAAGCAGATGGGAGCTGGTGAAATTTTTCTTGTTCCATTTCCAAAATAAATTCCTGAGGGAGAATATCCTTATCAACAATTTTATGCGAAGCCGGCGCAAAAGTGACAATTCTCTCCACAAAATTTTCAAGCTCCCTAATATTACCCGGCCAATTACGATGCACGGTATAATCCATTAAATCTCGTCCGAAAGTTTCTGCTGCTTTATTCTGTTCCTTTGAAAACTTTGGTATGAAATGATTAACTAAAGTAACAATATCTTCTGCCCTCTCATCAAGACATGGAACATGTATTGGATAAACATTTAATATGTAATATAACTCTTCTCTGAATTTCTTCTCTTTTACCAATTTTAATAGCGAAACGCTTGAAGCTGCGATAATTCTTACATCAACTTTTTTAACTTCGTTGGAACCAACAGCACGAAATTCTTTTTCTTGTAAAAATCTTAACAATTTGTATTGCAGATTAAGCGGCAGGTGACAAACCTCATCAATAAATAATGTCCCTTCAGAAGCCTCTTCAACAATACCTTTTCTATTCTTATTGGCACCGGTAAAAGCTCCTTTTACATAGCCAAACATCTCGCTTTCCATAAGATTTTCGGGAATGGTTCCGCAATCTATCACTTCAAATTTTTCAGTATTTCTTTCGCTGAATTTGTGAATTGCACGAGCTATAATTTCTTTTCCTGAACCTGTTGCTCCCTCAAGTAAGATTCGAACATTACACTTTGACGCGGCTTCAATTGATTTTAACAAGTCTACAAATCTTTTACTTTTCCCAATAAGTCCTGCTTTTGAAAATTTATTAATGAGATCTTCTTCAGGCAGGGGGCAGATAAAATATTCTTCTATCTTCTCCATTTTATTTAGGAAAAGAGAAACAACATGAGATAATTTTTCGGCAAGTTTTAAATCATCTGTAGTGAAAATTTTACTTCCTCGTTTATTAAGTAAATGTAATGTCCCAATCGATTTATTTCCAATGGTCATTTCAACACAAATAGCTGATTGAATTTCAGAATCGCAAAATAAGCCGGGACTGAACCTTGCATCTTCTTTTGTATCCATACTCAAAAATGATTGTTGGTGCTTATGTACCCAGCCCGCAATATTTGTATTGAGCAGATGATGCTTCTGATTAAAATCACCTTTTTGCTCTTTATAAATAGTCTTAATTGTGTTTTCAGTCTGAGGATTTAACATCATCACCTGCACAATTTCTGCATCCAAAAGATGCAAAGCTTTTGCCGAGATGAGTCTCAGCGTTTCCTCAAATGATGACTGCTGGTTAAGCGTTTGAATAAGCTCGAGTATACTTTCGAGCTTTAAGTTTTGTTCGTAATAATTTTCGTCTGACATAAATTTATCCGATTAAATTTTTAGAGCTTGGGCGGATAGGTTCTCTGCTGCCAAGTTCCTATAGCATTTTTTATAATGTGAAATAGTTGAACCGATCATAATTCACTTAATTTTAATTCTAGTGTCTTTCGGACGCGGTCCCCCGCCACCAATATTATCAAGAATTTTACAATGAGATACAATCTTTCCGACCATTACTTATTCCTTTTGACTACCAAAGCTGTAATATCGTCTGATTGTGTTGCTTTACCAGCGTGTTCATGAACCGCATTTAAAGTGTTTTCAATAATTTTTTGTGATGATTCGCTTATGTTTTTCTTTAATATTTTGCACAATCTTTCATCACCAAACTCTTCCTCTTTTTCATTCATTGCTTCAGTTATTCCATCTGAAAAAACAACAAGAGTCGATCCTTCATTGAACTGAATTACCTCTTCATCATAATTCATATCTTCCATGCAGCTCAGCAGGATTCCGCCTTTATCTAATTCTATTTTTTTATCTCTTTCAAGAAAAACTGGATTGTTGTGTCCTGCGTTGCAGTATGTTAAAGTATGATTTTCGGAATCGAGAATTCCAAAAAAAAGTGTAACGAATTTTGTTATATCAGTGCTTTTATAAAGCATATTGTTTGCTCGCTTAATACAATCTCTCGCACAGTTACTAAACAATAGCTGTCCTCTCAAAGTAGCTTGAAGATTAGCCATCAGCATTGCGGCGGGCAGTCCTTTGCCGGATACATCACCGAGAGCAATTGCAGTTCTTGTTTCGGATAATTTAATGAAGTCGTAATAATCTCCTCCAACTTCACGTGCTGGAATATTGATTGCGTAAATATCGTAACCATTTATGCGGGGTATTTCTTTTGGTAAAAGATTTTTTTGAATATCTCTCGCAACCTGAAGCTCTTGCTGAATTTGGAGCAGCTTTTTTTCTTCTTCAAATAATCGTGAATTTTCAATTACGTGGGCGGACTGAGATGCAATTATGCTAAGCAGCTTTTGATCACCTTCGGTAAATCCTTTGTTCGATTCCTTGTTGAAAAGCGATAGAATTCCTATCATTTTTCCCTTGATTATCATAGGTACGCTTAACAATGATTTCATTCTGATACCTGATTGATCACTTAATTCAATCACTTCCCTGGAATTAAATTCATTTATTCGAAGTGGTTTTCGCTTTGCAATTATCAGATCGGAAATGATTTTATTAAAACGCAAAGTATTATCATTAGTTTTATCATGTACTCTGATCATGGTGTGAAGTGGGTTGACGATATCTTTATCATCTACAAGTTGTATAGCTGCTTGCTCGGCTCTAAGATGCTTAACACATTTTTTAACGATTAGTTTTGTGATTTGATCAAGCGATTGGGTAGAAGCAATTGCGGTTGCTATATCATTAAGAATGGAGAGCTCCTCAACAGCAGATTTTAATCGATGATTCTCTTTACTTAAGCGATCGTCTTCTTTTAGAGATTCTGGGAACATGATTGTTCCTCATCTGCCAATAAATAATTTAGAGCATTTTTAAATGTGTTTTCTTTATCTCTATATTAAGTAACTAAAAAATAACTATACAAGCAAGAGAAAATATATTTTTGGTATCTGTACAACTCAAAAAAAGATGAAATAATTAAATTTGTAAAGGTTGAAAATGAATTTGATTTTGTCTTAGTTTTATTCATAATTTTTGATTGTTGTATAAATGAGGTAATATTTTGGCTCATTTAACCGTTAGGTCAGCATATAAAAATCTGGTTGATAGGATCAACAGATTTCCGCAAGGTGCCCCGCCATCTGAGCTGCTTTATAGAATTTTAGGAATATTATTTTCGGAGAAAGAAGCTGAATTTGTTTCGAAATTATCAATAAAACCTTTCGCTGCAAAAAAAGCTGCGCGCCTAACAGGCAAATCATTAAAAGAAGCTGAAATTATTTTGAATGAACTTGCTTCAAGAGGTTTATTGCTTGATACTGAAATTAATGGAACTTCAATCTACACTTTACCGCCTCCTATGGCTGGCTTCTTTGAATTTTCTATGATGAGAATACGAAATGATGTTGATCAAAAAATGCTGGCCGAACTTTTTTATCAGTATTTGAATGTTGAAGAAGATTTCATCAAAGATCTTTTTACGAATTGCGAAACAAAACTAGGCAGAGTCTTTGTTAATGAATTAGCTATCAATAACAGAACTAATCTTCATTTGCTCGATTATGAAAAGGCAAGTGAGGTAATAAAAACGGCGAGTCATATCGGTGTTGGTATTTGCTACTGCAGGCATAAAATGGAGCATCTCGGAAAAGCTTGTAATGCACCAATGGAAATATGTTTGACTTTTAATGATGCTGCCGCCTCTCTGATCAAGCATAAAATTGCGAGACAAATTGATGTGAATGAAGGCTTAGATATGCTGCAATTGGCTTACGACAATAATCTAGTTCAGTTCGGTGAAAATGTTCAGCAGAAAGTCAGCTTTATTTGCAACTGCTGCGGATGCTGCTGTGAAGCAATGCTTACGGCAAAAAGATTTGGCTTTCTGAATCCTGTTCACACTACAAATTATTTACCTAAAATTGAAGAAGATAAATGTAACGGCTGCGGAAAGTGTGTTGATATATGTCCGGTTGAGGCAATGACTCTTGTTTCTGCAAATGATCCGATCAAAAAGAAAAAGAAAAAAGCTAAGTTGAATGAGCAAGCTTGTCTCGGTTGCGGTCTATGTGTCCGAGTCTGTAAAACTGAAGGAATTAAGCTTAATAAAAGACAAGAGCGGGTAATAACACCTGTAAATTCAGTTCATCGCGTTGTAATGGCGGCAATAGAAAAAGGAATGCTGCAAAATTTAATTTTTGATAATCATGCATTATGGAATCACAGAGCAATGGCAGCTATTTTAGGCGCGATTCTGAAGTTACCGCCAATCAAACAAGCTCTTGCCAGCGAACAAGTAAAATCACGTTACCTTGGTCATCTACTATCAAATAATTCGATTAATAACAAATAAAAAAGTATAACTAGTCATTTCGAACTCGATTTTAATCAGGTGAGAAATCTTTATATCAATTTAGAAACCTTTTAAAAATAAAGTTTAGCTTAGCAAATGGTTAGATGTATTCATTGTAAATTCTACTTGTTAATAATCATAAATTTTTAAACTTTTGTATTATTAAATTTTTGCAGAAAGATTTTATGAAAATAGTAACCTTAATACATATCTTATTTTTACTAAATGCTGTTCAACAATTTGCACAAGATAATAAAGATCAGATTACCAAGAATACAAAGTTTACAATCGATAATTGTGTAAATGAATTTAATTGGAAAGATACTGTTAGCACTAGTGTTGGATATCAGTATTGGTTTTTTGATAAGAATTTTATTGATGGCAGGACTCTTAAAATGAGTGTTGTCGCACCTCATTCGGCTACGCACAAACCACATACACATTCTGAAGACGAATTTTTCTTCGTTTTGGAAGGGAAAGCAGAATTCTATCTTAATGGGGAAACTAAAGTCGGTGAAAAATACTCGGCATTTTATTGTCCAAGAAACAGTGAACATGGTATAAGAAATATCGGAGATACTGAGTTGAAATACTTAGTGATTAAAAAATATGAAAGTAAATAACAAAACAATTTGTTAAAGTTTTAGTTAAAGTAATTAACATGAAAATTTTTTTTGATAAATATCCTTTGGAAATAATAATTTGTTTAATGCTTGCTTTGATGTTCGCTAATTGTTCTGCCCAAACCGAAAAAGTTCAGACATCAAAGGCAGACATAACTGACTTTTACGATAGTGCCCATCATTGGTACGATATTAATGATGAAGCCAAAATCGTTGTACCAACTTCGGATCAAAAAAAATATAAAGCATCGGAGATAGAGAAAATTGCAGATAATATTTTGCTGTTTCAAAAATCAAACGGGGGATGGCCTAAGAATTATGATATGCAAGCAGTTCTAACAGATGAACAAAAAAATGCTGTTATCGCTTCTAAGAATGAATTAAATACTACTTTTGACAATGGAGCAACACATTCCCAATTAAATTATTTAGCAAAAGCTTATTCAACCACCAAGAAAGAAAAATACAAAGAGGGGTTTTTACACGGAATTGAATTTGTGTTATCTGCTCAGTACAGAAATGGAGGTTGGCCTCAGTATTATCCTGATCTTAGTGGGTACAGAAAGTATATAACATTCAATGATGGAGCTATGATTGGAATAATGAAGCTGCTCCACAAAATTGTTAATCGCTCGAAGGAATTTTCTTTTATTGAAGATAGTCTATATTTAAAAGTTAAAACAGCATATGACAATGGGATTGAATGTATTCTCAATTGCCAAATTATGGACAATGGGGAATTAACAGCTTGGTGCCAGCAGCATGATAACATAGATTTTCATCCTCAGAATGCGAGAAGTTTTGAACTTGCATCAATCACTAATGGTGAAAGTGCTGATATTGTGAAATTCTTAATGTCAATTAAAAATCGTGATGAAAGAATTATTAAATCTGTAACAAGCGCCGTTAAGTGGTTTGAAGATTCACGTATTTATGGAATCAAAGTTGAGGTAATTAAAGCAGATAAAGCTGATTACATTTATCATAGCACAGATAATGATGTGATTGTTGTGGCTGATGCTGAAGCAAAACCTATTTGGGCAAGATTTTATGAATTGGGTACACACAAACCCCTATTTTGCAACCGTGATGGAAAAGTTGTTTATTCTTTAAGCGAAGTTGAGCGCGAAAGGCGAACTGGTTACGCATGGTATGTGCACGATCCGCAAGAAGTTTTGGATTTGTATCCTGCTTGGGCAAAAAAATGGGTTAAGGAATAAACCTTGTTTTGTTAGAACACGATTGCAGTCAAATGAATCAAATTAATGGCTTAGCTCTCTTACACAACTGTAATGGAATTCCAAAAGGATCACGAAGCATAACAAGATGCGAACCATCTTCAAGGTTTATATCTTCCACTAATTTTGCTCCGGCTGAAATTAATCTATCTTTTATCATTTCTACATTTTCAACAGTAAAAGCAAAGTGAAATTCAAGTGGATCCATGAGATTATAATCAGGAATTTTTGCTGACGGATTAGAATAAATTTCTACCACTGTCCTATTTGAAGAATCAGTTAAAAAATGTGTGAATGGTGCCGTCTTCATTGATTTTGCAATCTTCATCCCGCAGTTTGAAGTGTACCAATCAACAAATTCATTGGGATTTGGTACATTTAGTGCAAAGTGTTCAAATATCATATTGTTTTTCCATGATTTATTTTTAGGAAGATAAAATTACAAATAAAAGAACCATCTGAAAAATTTGAGAAAAGATCACAGATTTCAGATATTTTAATTTTTACAAAGCTTTGATGATTATTTTGATGTTTATAAATCTTCATTTCAATTGATTTACCAACTGACTTGAACAATATAAACCGTTATCGATTATTGACTAACTAGTTAGTGTTAGCATCCTTCTCATATTGTATCCCATGGCTGCAAAGGTAAATTCAAATCGGTTGCGCTTTATGTCATAGTAACTGCATCTTCCATATCCTAATACCCATTTCATGTATCCAAACGCTCTTTCTATTCTTCGTCTAACTCTGCTAAGTATTCGGTTTATTCTGATCTGCCCTTTTGTCAGCTCTCTGTTCCTATATGGACGATCTAATATCCCATCAAATATTCCTCTTGATTCCAACTTCTCCCTTCTTTCCTTACTCGCATATCCTTTATCTCCTAGAACGGATTCTTCATTATAGTCTACCAGTTTATCAAACATCTCAGAATCATGTATGCTTGCCTTTGTGAACTCTATCTTTTTTATAATGTTGCTCTCTTCCTCTACAGATATGTGTCCCTTATACCCGTAGAGACTTTTATTATTCTTTATTGTATAATCGGCATCTTTGTCTCTTCCACTATGATAACTAGCTTGTGCTTGTTTCAATGTTGCATCTACTATGGTTCCTTTGTCCAATATCAATCCCTTTTCTCTTAGCTGTTTGTTCATGCTGTCAAATAATACTTTATCTAATCCTTCTTCTGCAAACATCTTTCTATATCGGCAGATTGTTGTTTCATCCGGTATGCTGTCTCCACTGTTGAGTCCCAAGAATATTTGAAAACTCCTTCTGTCTGCTATTTCTTCCTCTAATCTCGGATCTGATAAATTGTACATGCTCTGTAGCATGAAGCATTTCACTATCACTTCCATTGAAAATGATTTTCTTCCAGCTTCGTTTAACTTTTCTCTTTTCTTAGAAATCTTTTTCTCAATTGGTGCTAATAGTTTCTTACAGTCTATTTTTTCTTCTATTAACTCTAAAGTTCTATTTGATTGAGTTTTGATATGTTTTTGAAATTTTTCATTCGCTTTGCTTGTAAATAGATCTTCATTATATATTCTATTCTGTCCCAATTGATACTTCCTTTTTTTGTTTTCTCTTTTCTTTACAATTCTTGTTCCATTTTATCTATTTTTCAGAAGTCTCAAATAAAAGATAATGTTTTTGACTCTAAACAACTCGATGAGGATATCTGATTTTATTCTCAGAATTATTGCAGTGATTCTTCTAACTGCAATAGTTATTCACGCTCAACCGGAAAGTGAAGAATCAATTATCCACGAGGATACTTCATTCACTGTATACAGTGCCTTTATTAAGGAAATAGAAAAGTTTCCATTCATTGAAATAGCTGATTTTATTTTAGATGAAAATATATTAATTGATAGTAATGTAGTTTATACTGCTTACGGAGAACGAAAACTGCGTTTGGATATTTTATATCCTCAAGATAGCTCAAACCGATACCCAGCAGTATTGTTAGTTCACGGCGGTGGCTGGCGGTCGGGAGACAAATCTCAGCAAATGCCAATGGCAAAAGCAATTGCCTCTGCAGGTTTTGTAGCTGCATCGGTTGAGTACAGACTTTCGCCCGAAGCAAAATATCCAGCAGCTATTTTCGATATTAAATCAGCTGTGAGATGGCTTCGAGCAAATAGTTATAAGTATAATATTGATACAAGTAAAATTGCTGTTTTAGGATGTTCATCGGGCGGGCATCTTGTTTCAATGTTAGGTGTAACAAATAGAAATCCTAAGTTTGAAGGGAACGGAGATAACCTCGAACATTCAAGTGTTGTTCAGGCAGTGGTTGATATTGATGGCGTGTTGGATTTTACAGATCCGGCTGAAAGTGGAAAAGATAATGATCCTGAAAAACCTTCAGTTGGGAAATTGTGGTTGGGTTATAAGTATCTAGAAAATCCTGATATATGGAAAGAAGCTTCTCCAATAAATTATGTTGATGAAAATTCTCCTCCATTCCTTTTTATCAACAGTTCCATCGATCGTTTTCATGCTGGAAGAGATCTAGTGATTGAAAAATTAAATAGATATAATACTTATTCTGAAATTCATACTTTTCCTGATACTCCGCATCCATTTTGGTTTTTTCACCCATGGTTTAAACCTACCACCCAACTTGTGATTGAGTTCTTAAATAGAATTTTTTAGCCGAATCTGGGCCTAGATACATATACAGAGTTAAAAAATATTTGAAATCTGCACAAATTTTAACCCCATTAAAAAAAATTATCAAGCCAAAACCGATTTTGCTTGACAATTTATTTTTTTTTGTTATTTTTCAAAAAGAATTTATCGTTTACTTTACCGATTAAGTAAATTTTAAATGTGACTTACCAAGCGAAGCTGTATTAATCGGAACTCTTCCTTCCTTTTTAATATTGAAAAATCTAATTTGAATCCTATGAAGAGCTATGTGATTCAGTATTTCTTCCTGCTTAATAAATCCTTACAAGCATTTCTCGGAACGCTATCCAAAAGCAGTTCGAAATATCCACATCTATTCATTCCAATCGTTCCCATAAAAAAACACATTTCGATTACTTAAATGGAGTAATTAATTTATGAAATCAACATTACTAAAAACCTTGTTCGTTTCTTTAATCTTCTCTTTTTCGTCATCTATATTCGCGCAAGGAACTTTGCGTGGTACAATCACAGATTCACTAACTCAAAAGCCTTTGATAGGTGCAAATGTATTTTTGATGGGTACCTCTTTGGGCGCTGCAACTGACATTGAAGGGAGATATTTGATTTCAAATATTCCTCAAGATAAATATATTGTTAAAGTTTCGTACATAGGTTATAAAGCAAAAGAGTTGGAGGTTCAGATTCAAAATAATTTGACAACCGAGCTTGATATTCAACTCTCAATGGATATTTTAATGGGGCAAGAAGTGCTGGTAACGGGTCAAATGATGGGTCAAATTTCTGCGATCAATCAGCAGCTTTCTTCAAATACAATTATAAATGTTGTTTCTGAAGAAAAAATTCAAGAATTGCCCGATGCGAATGCCGCTGAAACGATTGGTAGACTCCCAGGAGTTTCTGTAACGAGATCCGGAGGTGAGGCAAATAAAATAATATTACGAGGTTTAGGTGATCAATATGTTAACGTTACCATTGATGGCGTAAGAGTCCCTTCAACCGACGCTTTAGGCAGAGGAATAGATCTAAGCACAATTTCTCAAAATTCATTAGCAGGAATAGAATTATTTAAAGCATTAACAGCTGATAAAGATGCTGATGGAATAGCCGGCAGCGTAAATCTAGTTACTAAGAGAGCACCTTCGCAAAGACAATTAAAAACGCTAATAAAAGGCGGTTATAATGGCGTAATGCAATCTGCAAAGCAATATGATTTTTCTTTGAAATATGGGGAAAGATTTTTTGATGATTTATTCGGTGTTCAATTGAGTGGAAATATTGAAAATAAAATTAGGAGCAATGAAGTAACTGATCTTAATTACGACCAAAATATCTTAAATCAAACAAGCTATTTCATTAATAATTTTACTGTAAGATTTACTGATGAGATAAGAAAAAGAAATGGATTAAGTATAATACTAGACTACGATACTCCAGATGATGGCAACATTATGCTTAACAGCAATTATAGCAGTACCAAGAGAGATTATATTACTCACGAGAGAGATTATCCAAATGGAGGAGGCGAAACTCAATATCTGGGGGGAGTAACTTACACGTTTAGGGATAGAGAACAAGATTTAGAAACTTTTAGCAGTGCATTAACAGGAAAAAATAATCTTCTTGGTATTGATCTTAGTTGGGGTTTATCATTAGCCCAGTCTACTTCTGAGTTCCCATTCGATTATCAATTGGATTTTAGTGAACCCTCAGATCAAGGTGCTATGTCTGGAATGCGTACACCGCCTCAGATAAAAGATCACCCGGAACAGTTAATCTCTTATGCCTATAATAATTTTAGAGCTGCTACTTTAGCGGGCGCATATTATACTGGACAAGACAACTTAGAAAAGAACAAAACTGTTTTTCTAAATTTGTCACGCAATTATGTAATTGGAGATTTATTTTCCGGTGAATTAAAAATTGGTGGTAAATACAGCTCAAAAAGCAGAAACAATAATCAAACACAAAGTTTTTCACCGTATTATTTAGGCTATTGGCAGCCATACGAAAGACTTCCCGACGGGACACTGAGACCCAAGAATCTTAGTGGCTCTTTATTCGATGCATTCTTTCAAAGATATTTAGCAAATCACTTAAATAATACTGCTTCATTTATAGAATTTCTCGACTCTCAACCTCAATCTAGGCTTCTATTTGATTTATATAATTTGAATCCGCTTATCAATAGAGATAAGTTGCGTCAATGGTATGAACTGAACAAATATGGAGTCAGCCAAACAGGTCAAATAAATGAATATTTCGTTGATCCAACATTTTCAGCTTACTACTATGATATTACTGAAGCCGTCACTTCAACTTATATTATGAATACACTTAAAATTGGACAAGACATAACATTTATTGCTGGTGTTAGGGTAGAGAAAGAGGACAATGATTATAAAAACCGGTATTCGAAAGTTATTGCAGGTGGATTTCCAAGCCTTATTCTTCCCACTAGGGATACGAGCTCGACTTATTCGGAATCTATTGTGCTGCCCAATTTTCATTTAAATGTTAAAGTCACTGATTTTATGAATGTTCGGCTTGCAGCATACAGGGCGCTGGCTCGTCCCGACTTTAATATGCGATTGAATACCTACTTCGGATGGCGTCCTGCAACATCAGGCGGTAACAGACAATTGATCGTTGGTAATACAAAATTAAAAACTGCTAAAGCATGGAACTTTGAAATAAACACTACTTTTTATGGCAATGAAATCGGCTTATTGTCAATCTCTGCTTTTTATAAAGAAATAAAAGACATGTACCATATGCTTAATCAGATAAATACCACAGGTAATGTAATATTTGATACTCTTGGCTTGGAAACTAGATCGTTGCATGGCGGTTCAGTAAGTTACCAGTTAACAGTACCTTATAATTCGTTTGAGCCATCTAAAGTATGGGGCTTTGAATTGGAACATCAAATTAACTTTACTTTTCTCCCGGGTTTATTACAAAATATTGTGTTAAGCTACAATGCTTCAATTGTCCGTTCGGAAACAAATTTAATTGGATCTACCACCGATACAACTTTCCAAATCATTGCAGGAATTCCATTCCCAATTTATAAGGAACGTGCTATCGGATACAAACAACAGTTGGAAAATCAACCTAAATTTTTTGGTAACATTTCCTTGGGGTATGATATCGGCGGATTCTCAGGAAGAATATCGCTCTTTCATCAGTCAGATTATTATTCCTCTTTTTCACCAAGTAGAAGAGGTGATAGGTTGATAGCAGGCTATAATCGTGTCGATCTTGCATTCAAACAAAAGGTAACTGATTATTTAACAATTCAGTTAAATATTAACAATCTTACAAATCTTAAAGATGAAAATTTGATAGACAACACGGTCAATAAATATACAATTCCGAATACAACTCAACTTTATGGTTTATCGGGAGAGTTAGGAGTAAAAATTGAGTTATAAAATAGATCATAAATTTAATGTCCTAAAACCCTAATTAATTAATTCTATCACTAAACAAAGGAGATGTTATGTTTAGAAAACACTACATCATGTGTTCTTTCTCTTTGATGCTCATTTTGTCCGGATTTGCTTTCGGACAAAGTGTAGTGTCGCTAGTTCCGTTCAATGGGCAGCCACAAACGGAGATTATAGCTCAGATTATAGCCGATACTACGGCTAATAACGGTATTTTACCCGATCGTGTTTATGAGCTTGTTGGCGGCGGATTATATATTGCCCAACAGGTTTTTTATGTTCCGAGTGGATCTACTTTAAGATTAAGATCTTCCGATAATAATAAACCTAAAATATATTTGTACCCAACCGGTACGGGAGCAAATCCAGGAAGACCTCCAGGAGATTTATTTAGATTAAGAGGCGGGAATCTTGATTTGTCAGGTATCGCCTTTTCTGGTTACTTTGAACCAATTGACTCAAATTTGAATAATGTTCAGGGAAATATGTTCAGAACTGATAATGAAGGTTCAAGTATTACACTTGATAATTGTATCTTTTCAAATATCAATGGTCAGATAGTAAGAACAGAATCTTCTGCACGCAATGTTAAAGTAACTAATTGTATTTTTACCAATTTAGGTGCATTAACTAGTTCAAACTTTGGTGCTGGTAAAGGGATTGATCTACGCGCAGCAGCAGTTGATACACTAATAGTGGTAAATAATACTTTTACTAACTATCAAGATCGTGCAATTCGCCATTATAATTTTAGTAATCCTCTTCAGGGTACAGGTAATATTGGCTATACACGAATCGATCACAATACGTTCTTTAATGGGATGGGATTCCACGGTTTATTATCCCTTGGTAACGTAGGTAGTAAAGTTATGATAACAAATAACTTATTTAAAGATGCCTTTGCCGCGGGTGAAGATTCAACTGATGGAACAAGAACTTTAGAGTGGGCCAATACTGGTGAAGATTATCCAAATGGCAATCATAGAATGTGTTGGATATTTACAGCTCCTAACGATACAACTCAATGGATTGTTAAAAACAATTTTTACGCAGTTTCAGATTCAGGTCAAGCATTTTTTAATGCACATACTGCAGAACCAATTGTTGTTGGATCGCCTCTATCATGGCATATTAATAGCCGCCTAGGTGCGGATTCAGTGAATGCTTTTACGCAAATTCCTGATCCAGCACTTGCTAATACACAGAATTTGATGACTAACTTAATGCGTTGGTACTTAAGTCCTGCTGGCGGCAATAAGATCAAGAATACACCAAATCCTCTCATATTTAATCCTGCAACAGATGATATGGACCGCAGACCATTAGAGTTTTGGATAAATACTTTGGATGCATCATATCTCACATCATCTGCAGCTTACACAGGGTCAGAAGGTGGTTTCCCTGTTGGAGATCTTAATTGGTTCCCAACCAAAAAAGTTGAGTGGGAAACATGGATAACTGATGTAAAAGTTGAAGAGGGTTATGTTCCCGAATCATTTTCATTAGGACAAAATTATCCTAATCCATTTAATCCAAGTACGAAAATTACTTTTTCAGTTCCACAATCTGGATTTACTACACTTTCAGTATATAATTTGTTAGGTGAAAAAGTAGCAACCTTACTAAACCAAGAACTAAGTGCTGGTAAGTACACAGTTGACTTTAACGCTTCAAATTTGTCTACTGGTGTGTACTTTTATAATTTAGATTCAGGTGACTTTTCTGCTATAAAGAAAATGATCATCCTGAAGTAATATGATTTAATGGAGCATTTGATTTTTGGGAGAAATTAGATGCTCCATTTTCTTTTTTTAGATTTCTGAACCTATCCGCATCATTTTTACTTACCTAGAATGGAAATCTTTCTATGAAAAGATCTCTTAACATTATATCAATTATATTTTTAAATTCTTTTTTATTGCAAGCTCAGATTTTCGTTGCACCCGATGGGCTTGATACAAATCCCGGGTCTTTTGATTTTCCTCTAAAGAATATTCCAACTGCTGTAAGCAAAGCGCAAGCTGGTGACACAATTTATCTCAGAGGGGGAATTTATTCTTTAACAACCAGAATTAGCATTTCAAAAAATGGCAATGAATCTAACCGATTTCATTTGTTTTCATACAATGAAGAAAGACCTTTATTAGATTTTTCTTCAATGCCTGTAAACAGCAGTAACAGGGGAATAAGTTTAAGCGGAAGCTACTGGTATTTAAAGGGGATTGATATTAAAGGTGCCGGGGATAATGGTATGTACGTTAGCGGGTCATTTAATATAATTGAGTTTTGCTCTTTTTATGAAAACAAAGATACGGGATTGCAGCTCGGAGGCGGTGCTTCTAATAATCAAATAATTAATTGTGATTCTTACTTTAATGCTGATCCGAGCCAGGGTAATGCTGATGGCTTTGCTCCAAAACTTGATGTAGGTACGAACAATTATTTTTACGGATGCAGGGCATGGCAAAACTCCGATGATGGCTGGGATGGATATATGCGAGGGGCTGATGATGTAAGCACAACACTTGAAAACTGTTGGTGCTTCATGAACGGATATTTAAAAGGTGGAAGTGCCAGTACAGGGAATGGCAATGGATACAAAATGGGCGGAAGCGATGATAAAACGTTAATGCACAATTTTACTTTAAAAAACTGTATTGCATTTGATAATCGTGTGAAAGGATTTGATCAAAACAATAATAAAGGTTCGATGACTATTTACAACGGTTCAGCTTACAGAAACGGCACAAATTATTCTATCTCTTCAGCATTAAATTCTGGAAAAACTGCTGCAGTAAGTAACGCTGTTTCATTGGGTGGTTATGGATCGTTAGGTAGTTTTGTTATACAACAAACAAATAGCTGGCAGCCTCCGTTTATAGTCACTAATGCCGATTTTATTTCGATAGATACAACTGGCGTTAGAGGTCCTCGTAAAAGTGACGGGAGCCTCCCGAATCTTAATTTTCTTCATCTTGCAGAAGGAAGTGACTTGATAGATGGCGGAACCGATGTTGGTTTGCCTTTTAACGGAACTGCACCTGATCTTGGTGCATTTGAAACTGATGCAGCAGTTCCGGTTGAATTGATTTCATTCTCTGCCTCTATCTCTGATAATTCAATCTTACTTATATGGGAAACTGCAAGTGAATTAAATAATCTCGGATTCGAAATTCAAAAAAAATTTAGAAATGATAATTTCGCAGCAATAGGATATATTAAAGGTTCAGGAACAACTTCAGAAAAGAATATTTATCATTTCGTTGATAACAGCGCACTTGCAGGATTAAACATATACAGATTAAAGCAAGTAGATTATTCGGGTAAGTACGATTATTCAAACGAGATTCAAATTAATTTTTCAATACCAAGTGATTTCGCACTGCTGCAAAATTATCCCAATCCTTTTAATCCTAATACAAAAATTAAGTATCTGCTTAATTCTTTCGGTGAAGTTTCACTTCAAATATTCAATCATCTTGGGGAAAAAGTTGATGATCTGGTTCATGAATATCAAAATGCAGGAAGTTATGAGGTTAATTGGAATGGGAAAAATGATAAGAATGAACTTCTTGCAAGTGGAATTTATATAGTAAGATTAACGCAAGGCAATCGAGCTGCTTCAATTAAACTTTCATTAATGAAATAATTTGTAAAAAATCATGAAGATTAAATCTTTTTTATTCGTTTCGTTTTCAATTCTGCTTTCCAATACCCTTTTCTCTCAAACTGAAACTCTAATTAATCATTGGGTAGAAGCATCAGAAATTATAGGAAACATTGTAGTTCCAACTTTTCCTGATCAAACTTATGATATAACTTCGTTTGGGGCTGTTGGCGATGGTGTTACTGATTGTTCGGAAGCATTTAAAACTGCAATTACTAAATGTTCTGAAAATGGCGGTGGAAAAGTTATAGTTCCCGAAGGGTATTTTCTGACCGGACCTATTTATTTGATGAGTAATGTTAATCTGAATGTTACTGAAAAAGCAGTGATAAAATTTTCGACTAACCCCGGCAAATACTTGCCTGTTGTATTCACCCGATGGGAAGGTGTTGAATGTATGAATTATTCACCATTAATTTATTCTTATTGCGAAAAGAACATTGCAATTACCGGGTCCGGAGTTCTTGATGGACAAGGAAACAATAATAATTGGTGGAGCTGGAAAGGCAATAAGGATGACGGTTGGAAAGAAGGTATGCCCAATCAAAAAAAAGGAAGAAATTTATTATTTGAGATGGCTGAAAATAATGTTCCTCCTAAAGAAAGAATTTTGGGCGATGGATATTATTTACGGCCAAATTTTTTTCAACCGTACAAATGCAAAAGCATTTTAGTTGATGGAGTGACCTTCAAAGATTCTCCAATGTGGTTTCTGCATCCTGTGCTTTGCGATAATATAACTTTGAAAAATTTGACTATAGAAGGATTGGGACCAAATAACGATGGCTTTGATCCAGAGTGTTCGAAAAATATTCTTGTTAAAAATTGTTACTTCGATACGGGCGATGATTGCATCGCAATAAAATCGGGTAGAAATACTGACGGAAGACGTGTTAATGTTCCGAGTGAAAACATTGTTATCCAAAACTGTGTGATGAAAGAAGGTCATGGCGGAGTGGTAATGGGCAGTGAGATTTCCGGTGGAGTTAGAAATGTATTTGCTGAAGATTGCATTATGAGCAGTCCTAATCTTGAAAGGGCAATTCGAATAAAAACAAACTCAGTAAGAGGCGGAACTGTTGAAAATGTTTTTGTAAGGAACTTAAAGATCGGTGAAGTTAGTGAGGCTGTACTAAAAATAAATTTCTATTATGAAGAGGGTGATAAAGGAGAATTCACACCTGAAGTAAGAAATATCCAATTGGAAAATATCGAATCGCAAAAAAGTCCTTATGCAATTTGGATAAAAGCTTATAATCGTTCACCTGTTAGTGGACTTGTATTAAAAAATTGCCGCTTTGCTGATGTTGCAAACTACAATGTTATGGAAAATGTAGATGAGCCGAAGTTCTTTGGCGTTTTATTTAGCGGCGAAGGATTCAAACCAAAGAAAAAGTAAATTCTGTTTATCTGAAAAATATTTAGATAAGAATAGATAGTATGAAGAGATTTCTTATTTGTTCATTCATTATGATTTTAGGGCTTTCAACTGATGCCTATAACCAGACAAGAAGCAAAATTCAAGGCAAAGTTACAGATGCTCAAACGGGCGAAAACTTAATTGGAGTTAATATTCTTCTTCTTAATACCAATATAGGCGCCGCTACCAATACAGAAGGAAGATTTACTATTATCAATGTTCCTGTTGGCACCTATACTGTTCAAGCAAGTATGGTTGGTTATAATAAGGAACGAATTATTGACGTTCTCGTTTCTCCCGATAGAGTGACTTCGTTAGATATCAAGTTATCTTCCAGCGTTTTAATAGGACAAGAAGTGATTGTTGTTGCCGAAAGAAATAAGCTTCATAACGAAGTTTCCAACACGCAGCTTGTTGTTACAGATGATCAAATAAACAACTCGGCTGGTATAAGAGATATTAATGCATTCCTTGAAAAACAGCCTGGTGTTTCAAACGAAAAAGGATTTTTGGAAATAAGAGGCGGCTCGGCAGATCAAACAGGTACTTTCATAAATGGGATTGGATATAATAATGCCGCAGTCGGTAATGCCGAAACCACAATTCCATTAAGTGCAATTGATCAGGTGTCTTTGTTGTCAGGCGGGTTCAGTGCTGAATATGGAAATTTCCGTTCAGGACTGATTAATGTTACAACAAAATCGGGGAAAAAGGAGCGCTACCACGGCACAATCTCCGTTCAAAAAAATATTGCTCATGTAAAAAGATTTGGTCCGCTTCTCTCCGATCCTCGCAGTCCAGTGCTTGCACCGTATCTTGATCCGCAAGTGGCTTTTGTAGGAACAGAAGTCGGCTGGGCTAATGATGAATATAAACGGCAGCAGCATGAAAATTTTGACGGCTGGATTCAACAATCAGAAGTTTTTAATCAAGGAAAACCAGTAGAGCAGCAGGCAACTCCGTTAGATTATTATTTATTAGCTGCATGGATGCACATGGCTGTCCCGGATTATGAAGGATTAGCTGCACTTGGCTATACAGTTTCGGATGAGCAAAAAAGATTATTTGCCGATCATGCAAGAAAAGAAGAGGGAACAGATTATAATATTGATGCTGGATTCGGCGGGCCATTACCTTTTGTAAGCGAATTTCTTGGCGATGCAACTTTTTATATATCACATTCAACAAAAGAAAATTATTACGTTGTTCCGTTTGCTAAACGAAGCAATATGAATCACACAACTCTTGCAACAATAAAAACAAATCCGAACCAATCCTTAACTTTAACATTTAATGGTTTGTGGAAACGACAGCTTGGATTAAGTCCTTTAAAACCTGCTTTTGGTGATGCGCCGGACGCCGGAAGAGAAGGCGGGTTCATGCAAATAAATAATCTTTCGACTGTAAGCAGAATAGCCAGTTTAGATGGCGGAACGAACTACTGGTTTGATATTCCAATTTTTCCTTTGCTAGATCAAACTACTTTGATGGGCGGTATAAATGTTAATTATGTTATTAATCCCACAACATTTTTTGACTTTAAAACGAATTACTTATCAATCAGCGATCATTCTCCAACCGGAGATAATAGAAATCCTGCTGTGTTAACTCACTTTGGCCCCTTTCCTGTAACAGAGATGCCCTACGGTAAATTGCAGTTTGCCAGTAATAATCGTGTAATAGGAATTTTCGGAAACGACACCATCAATTATCTCTATCCTGGTTATGATGCACTTCCGGGTGTAAGCAAAAGATTTCGCAGCAAAGAAGGTGATTTATATACAAATGTTCATACCCGGCAATATAATTTAAAATTCGATCTTGTTTCCCAATACGGAGAGCATCATTATTTAAAAGTTGGATTGGAGTATAATTTAATAGATCTTGACCATAAACTTTGGTTGAAATGGAATTCAACAGGTCCCTACAATACTTATGAATATAATTACCATCGTAAACCAAGCCAGACAGGATTCTATTTGCAAGACCAAGTCACTTATGGCGGAATTGTAGCCAATGTTGGTTTGCGAACAGATTATTTTTATGGTGGCGGCGGCAAATGGCCTACAGGCAGTTTATTCTCAGAAGCATTCACAGCCGCATTTGGCGGAGCACCCAATAGTGCGGGTGCTGCGGCAGATTCTTTTTATGCTGCACTTGCTGAGGGAAGATCGCTTATTTGGGAAAAGTGGGAACAATATGATAAGGAACATCCTGGTTTTCTGCAGCCAATTGAAAACCACCTTAGCTTAAGTCCAAGACTTGGAATATCATTTCCTGTAACAGAAAATTCTAAGTTCTATTTTAACTATGGCCATTTTCGTTCTAATCCTCCCTATTACTCAATGTATTTGATTAGGTATAGATACGATAAAAATGGTGTTTACGAAATGTCCAATCCAAATTTGGAACCTCCCAAGACAGTTTCTTACGAATTGGGTTTTGCTTATAACTTTTATGAAAATATGATTCTAACTTTATCCGGTTATTATAAAGATGTTACCGGTCAAAATGGCGATGTTAGTTACATTAATTCGAATGGTACAATTGATTATGAAAGATGGGAAAATAATAATTATGAGGATATCGAGGGGTTGGAAATCAACATTACAAAGAATGATAATAGCTGGATAACAGGATGGATAAATTTTAATTACATGCTGAAAAAATCCGGCTTGACCGGAAGAGGTACGATTTCGGACGTTACAATTGATGAAGACAGAGCAGGTCTGTATGCCGGAAATGAAGACCGATTTCTTCCCAGACCAATTTTTAATGCAAATATTTCCTTCAGATCGCCAAGTGATGTTTTTGGAGATGGCTGGCTCAATTATGTTGCTTCAGATTGGAGAGCTACCGTGTTTGTGGAATGGAGTGCGGGAAGATACTTTACTTATAATCCGCTAAAAAAACTTTATCTCAGCAATAATATGCAATGGCCGGATTACTACATGGTTGACCTCAGAGTTAGTAAATCTTTCAAGCTTTTTGGATTTAACTCGACCTTCTTTGTTGACATTAGTAATCTGTTCAACTTCAAAGTAAATTTATTAAGCAGCGGCTATGCTTTCAGACGTAAAAGTGATGATAGCGGTAATTTTGTTGAATGGAAAGATTCACAGAATTATTTAGCTTCTCTTCATCTGCCTATGTATGCTTCACCCGAGTTTGACGATTTGAGAAGCCAAAATCCTGGATATTATTTACCAGGTGATGATAAAGTTGGAGATTTAAGGTCTGGTGATAAACCTTATATCAATGACCCGGATTATTCATATTTCATTCACGGGCAGCCAATAGATTTTTGGTTTGGTTTGAAGATAGATTTTTAATTATTAAATCCGAGTTGCAAATTTTCATGAATTCATATTTCAAAACATTTCTTTTTCATATTGTATTAATATTTAGCTTCTGCGCTTACAGCCAAACTCCTGTGGAATTGGAAACTGCTCAGACTAAATTGACAAAAATTTGGGGCGGGATTGCGGCTAATGGAGATAAAGCAACTTTTGATTTTCGAGCCGGCTTTTTTCCCAATGATTTTGATTTTATTCAGCATAGAGGGCAGGGAAGTGAGAATCATCTTGGTTCAGGTTTTAGATTAGCATGTTCTGATTGGAAAGCTCCTAACGATTCTTTGTACAAAGGTGCAGTTTTCGGACCTATCAATGATTTTATGCTGAACGGAAAAGTTGTTTCTCCTATTACGAATTTTATCAGATATAAGTATCCCGATTTCTCTGTAAATGGTAATCCTATAACTCTAAGTGATTTTGGTAGTTATGATCCATCTAAATTTTCCGGTGGTACTTATGATCAAATAGTTGAGGCAACATATAAAAATGTTTTGGGTGTGGAGATTAAAAGAAAAATTTTGGGCTGGAGTCAAAATTATAATGATAACTATATCATCATCGAAGTGGAACTCACTAATGTTGGTGTTGATCATGTAAGCTCAACAGGAGCCGATTCGTTAGTTCAAGATACACTGCGAAATTTTTATTTTTCTATGAATCAGGGCATGACAAATAATTTCTATTCCAACGGTTCTAATCCTACACCTTCATCGAGCGAAAGACCAAAATACGGTTACGTTTGGCAGCATTACTACGGCGGAAGACCCGGAGATTCTCTAAGAGTATTTTATTTTTATTCTGCAGATGATCCACAAACGCCAGGCGATGATATGGGATCACCTGTTCCCAGCCAGAAAGGAAGACTTCTAAACACAAGCTTCAACTTTTATACTATACTTCATGCTTCAAGTGTACCTTATATTGATTCAAGACAAGATATTGATGATTTTTTCCAGCCAAAAGTAACTTACATTGGTACGGAGACAAGAATCCCAAATCCTGGTACAGGTGAAGATCCTTACGGCAGTAAAAACTATTGGGCAATGCGCGGTGGTTTCTCAGATAAAAATCCTATGCCGAACAGTATTCCCGGCACACACCACATGCTAAACAATGATGAACTTGGGACTCCCAATTTTTCTAATTTTTCAGGCGGTACAATTAGTTCTGTAAATTCAAAAAACTTTAGCAGCTTTGGTCCTTACCAATTTCCTCCAAACCATAAATTAAGATTCGTTTATGCAGTGGGAATTGCAGGTATAGGAATTGAAAAATCTCAGGAAGTTGGTGAAAAGTGG
>JBGSOQ010000274.1:0-6978 GCA_041739035.1 Ignavibacteriaceae bacterium
GAAAATCCTTAGATAAATTTTTAGATGAGAATTTATTCAAACCCCTCGGAATGAATTCAACGATGTACAATCCGCCGCCGGAATTGAAAGAAAAATGTATGCCAACAGAATTTGATGATTTTTGGCGAATGCGTCAACTACAAGGTGAAGTACATGATGAACGAGCGTACATGTTAAATGGAGTTGCGGGTCATGCAGGATTGTTTTCAACTGCACCTGATCTTGCCATCTTTCTTCAACTGCTTTTGCAAAAAGGAAGTTATGAAGACAAGCAGTACATCAAACCAGAAACAATTGAACTGTTCATAAAAAAACAATCTGACCAAAGCTCTAGAGGAATAGGATGGGACACAAAATCGCCGGAAGGTTCATCTGCAGGAAAATATTTTAGTTTGTTATCCTACGGACATACCGGTTACACAGGCACTTCTGTTTGGACTGATCCGACAAAAAAAATATTTGTTATTTTTCTAACAAATCGAGTCTATCCGACAAGAAATAACTCGAAACTTTTTAGAGTTCGCCCATTGGTTCATGATGCAATTTATAAGGCAGTAATTCAAGATTAACTAAGCTTAAAGTAATGATAAAAAGAAAAATAACTTATCCTTCGGTTTTTGATTTAACTGACCAAGATAAAATTTGGATTGAGGATACGATTAAGAATCTATCTCTCGGAGAGAAGTGTGCTCAACTCATCATGCCGTGGGTACTCGGCAATTTTACAAGCCAAGATTCTCCAGACTACAAAAGACTTGTGAGATTGGTAAAAGATTTGAAAGTCGGCGGTTTAATTTTCTTTTCGGGAGATATTTTAAATCAAGCTATACTAACGAATCAGATGCAAGAATTAGCTGATCTTCCCCTATTAATTGCATCTGACTTTGAGCGCGGACTTGGAATGAGGTTGAGGGACGGACTAGAATATCCCTATTCAATGGCTCTGGCAGCAACCGGGGATTTAACATTATCATTCAAACTTGGTAAAGCAATTGCAGAAGAAGCACGAGCAATCGGAGTTCATCAGAATTATGCGCCCGTTGCAGATATTAATAATAATCCGCAAAACCCGATTATTAACATTCGTGCTTTCTCTGAAGATAAAAAAATTGTTTCGGATTTTTGTTCTGCATTTATCAAAGGAACCTCGTCCTCAAGAGTTTTAACAACAGCAAAACATTTTCCTGGTCATGGTAATACTCATATCGATTCGCACTTGGAAATACCTGTAATCAAGGGAAGTAAAAAAAATCTTTTGGAAAATGAACTTGTACCATTTGTGGCTTCAATTAAAGCAGGAGTTCATTCAATTATGGTTGGCCATCTTGGAATTCCCGGAATAGAAAAAAATGCTAAGATTACCGCTACACTTTCTAAGAAAGCAATTACTGAATTCTTAAAACATAAACTGAAATTTGATGGACTGATTGTTACCGATGCTATGAATATGGATTCTGTGGCAAAAAATTTTTCGGCAGCCGAAGCTACAGTAATGGCTTTCAATGCCGGGAATGATCTGATTCTTTTTCCGCCGGATGAGGAAATTGCAGTTGACGCCGTATATAGTGCAGTCAAGCGCGGAAAAATTAGTGAGGAGAGAGTGAATTATAGCTTAAGAAAATTATTATCCGCTAAAAGATGGCTCAAGATTGCTGAAACTAGATTTGTAAATTTGAACGACGTACCTAAAAGGGTTGGTTTAAAAAAACACATTTCTTTAGCAGAAACAGTCGCTGAAAAATCCATAACATTAGTAAAGAATGATAACAAAATAATTCCCGTTAATAAAGCAAATCAAAAAAACTTTTTTTGGCTAACCATTACAGAAGGATTAGGAAATGAATCTGAAGAAAACTTTCAATCTTTAATAGAAAATAAATTTCCAAAATCGATGCGAGCCTTAGTTAACGGACAAACTAATGATGATTATTACGAAAAAGTTTTAGCAACAATAGCTGATGCCGACTTAATCATACTTTCATCATTTATTCGTGTAAAAGCATACCAAGGAACCGTAAGTTTATCAAAGAAGCACGAAGCATTCCTTCAAAAAATACTTAGCATGAAAATTCCGTCATTATTGATTAGTTTTGGTAATCCTTACTTGCCCAGCGTGTTTCCAAAAATTAATGCATATTTATGTGGTTTTGGAGATACTAAGGCGACACAAAAAGCAATGCTGAAAGCGTTGAACGGTGAAATTGAAATTCAAGGAAAGCTGCCGGTATCTATACCTAAAACGAGGTATAAAGTAGGTGATGGAATCAAAATTTCGAAATTAAAAATTAAATTGAGTTGATTATGCCTTTAAGAAGATCAAAAAATTCGATGATTGCCGGAGTATGTGCCGGAATTGCAGAATGGTTAAAGTGGGATGTTACCCTAGTTCGGGTCGGATATGTTCTGGTTTCCATTCTAAGCGCCGCATTCCCGGGAATACTGATTTACATTATTCTTTGGATTATATTGCCGCCGCCGGATTCGAATAACTCTATGGTTTAATGTGCAACATTTAGATCTGCCAGATTTTTAGGATGTAATTCCTCGCCTCGAAATCTGGCATATCTAATTACATTGGCTTTATTTCTTTTTTACAATTCCAACTTTGCTTGCAAACTCTGCACTAAAATCCTCAATCAACTTAGTTGCTTCGGTATTTTTAGTCGCACGTAAATAAGTATCTGCCATTTTTAACAATGTTTGATGAACATGTACGTTCATATCTTCAACCATCATATCTTTTGTCCAAAGATCAATTCCTAAAGTTACTTTTTCTTTATTATCCCAAATTGACAGCATTAGAGAAGAACAATCTTTCTTTCCGGATTTTCCGGAATCCGGTGCATCCCATTGGATTCGAGTTGGTACTTTGTTATCATCTAAATTAATAGTGAGATGAATTTCATTTGTCGAGGGCATTTAATCTCCATAAATTGTCTGTGCAAAATTAAGCAAATTGTCACTTTCTTTTTTATAAGATGAATTTATTGTGAGCTATAATAAAAATATGGATTTAATATGAAAACCAAATATGTAATTTTTATAGCGCTTATATTCTTATTCCCCCTTGAAGAATTATTGCCCCAAAAAAGTTTAAGCATCGGGGGATATTTGGGAGGAGGAGTGATCAATGGCAACACTTCAAGTAAGGGCAGTTTTTCTTCTTCTATATTTATTGAAGTCGATCCTGGGTTTTATCAAGATTTATCATTGCGTTTAAGCTTTCTATACCATACTGATTTTAATTCAATTCTACCAAACACAACAAAACGATATTACCCTTTCGTAAAAGGATTCGGATTGAAAGGTATAACTTTTCAAAACATCGAATCAACCTTTTTTATTGAAGAAGGATTAGGTTTGATTACTTTAAATGATAGAACCATTAGCGGAACTGATGAGTGGGATTATGGTGCAAATTTTTCTCTCGCTGCTGGATTTGATTTAAGAAATTTTGAAAAAGAAGGCTTCAAAATAAGCTTAGGAACTGAGTACGGATTAACTTTTTTTAACACGCTGCCAACTTACTTTTCATTATATTTTCAAGCTCAATACTTTTTGTATTAAAATAAAAATCCATGTTTAAATGGACACGGAATTAAATAAATACTAATTATTGAGCGACCGTCTCCGCTTGTTCATTTGTCAAAATCATTCTACCATTCAGCAATTCATCGCTGAGTCGAGTGGCATTATACATATCTCTAATCGCTTCTAACATTCCCGATGAATGAACACCAACGCATCTGTTCTTTTCAGGGGTATAAATAAAATTACCTGGAAGACTTTCAACATTACCATCAAAAGCTAATCCGACTATCTCAGCATTTTTATTTATTATAGGGCTGCCGGAATTACCACCGATAATATCATTTGTCGAAACGAAATTAAATGGTGTTTCTAAATCGAAATTGGCAGGTGGATTTTGCCAGCGATTAGGTAAGTCCCAAGGAAATTCTTTATCGAAAGAATAATAACGATCATACATGCCATAAAAAGTTGTGAATGCCGGTGCTTCAGTCGCATTGTAGTCATATCCTTTAACAACACCATCGGAAATTCTTAGTGTAAAAGTCGCGTCCGGAGGAATAGATGTTCCATAAACTTCAAATAATGCTCTTCCCAAATCCTGGTTGTATGCTTCTTCCTGTTCATTCAGCAAAGCCATTCTTTGTGCAAGTTCATCCCTTCTTGCTTTTGTGTTAACCACGAAGTAAATAAAAGGATCATCTGAACTTAAAATGGCATCTGCACCTTTTTTTGCTAGTTCTTTAACTTTTTCTGCGCTTGTAACCGAAGAATTATTTAACATATAATTAACAGCATCTTGTCCTTGTTTAGCATTTGTAATTTTTTTAAGTACAGGATAATCCTTTCCCAAATAATTATAAGACATATTTATTTGAAGAAGCAATAATTCCTGGCTCAAATCAACATTCAAATCCTCGGGAAAAATTGTGGCGATTGTACTATCTAGTACTTCAGCTTGATATTCACTTTTTCTTTGCTCCATTCGAAGCTGCATTTGTCGAGCAAGATTAATAAGGTCTTGTGCTATATAAAAATATTCGGAAGTTCTTAAAGTACTAAGTGACAGTACATAAAGCTCGTTAGCAATAAGTCTGGATTCGCTGATAACTTTAGAAATTTTATCCCACAAATTTCCATACTTCCCACTTAGTTTTGAATTCTCCTGAACCGATTGCTTAAACTTTTTCTCAAAATCTTTTTTCTTTTGCATTAAAATCGGATCTTTTAAACCATTAACCATCCCGCCAATGGCCTTTCTGCTGTTTGAAAATCCTAAAGCACGATTCATAAATCTTTCCTTATTCTCAGGATATTTATCCACCATTCCATAGTAGCTTCTCTCAAGATTTTTAAGCATATCAACTGTTCTTGGGTATTGAATATCTCTCAGAAATTCTAACTGAGAAACCGTGAGAAGACGATTTGTTGTGCCAGGATTTCCGACAACAAAAACCGGCTCACCAAGCATTGCACCGTTAGAACTCCATTTGAAAAAATGATCCGTCTTTAAGGGCTTGCCTTCATCATCATATACGCGGTAAAAAGTACAATCAAGGTTATAGCGAGGATATGTAAAGTTATCCGGATCACCGCCAAAATATCCCATCTGATGTTCAGGAGTAAAAACCAATCTAACATCTCTATATGTTTTGTAGCCGTAAAGCGAATATTTTCCACCGTGATATAACCTGGTTACTCTAACTTTTAATCCTGTTGAATCTGCTTCTCTTGCTTGAATTTCAGCAATAATGTTATCTTCATTTGCAACTTTTTCTTCTTCATTTAAACCTTTGTCAATCGCTTTCTGAACTTCGTCAGTAACATCTTTTACAAGCACAAGCTGGTCAACAAATAAACCCGGAACTTTTCTTTCATCGTCGGGAGTTTCAGCCCAGAAACCGGTTTCATTTAGTTCCTCACCTTCTTTTTGAACCTTGAGAATATTTTCGCGAGAACAGTGATTATTCGTCATAACCAAACCATCACCCGAAACAAATGAAGCCGAACAGTAAGTTGCGAACTTCAGAGCTGCAAGACGAACATTATCGAACCATTCATCATTAGGTGTAAAATTATACGTTTTTGCAAAATAATCTTTTGGGGGAAAGTCGAATGTCCACATCGTTCCTGTATCAAATTTACCGGCTTTGACTGTATCCAAATTCAACCATGAATAGTCAGATTCAATTGATCCTGACTGTTTTTGTATTACAGACGTCGAAGAACATCCTGTCAAACCTGTAATTGTCAATGTACTAATTAGCAAAAAGATAATGCGTAAGTTTTTCATAATTTATTGATAATATTTAAAAGTGGGTTGAATTTTTAGCTTCAGGATTAATGAATAAGATAGGAATTTATGCACCGCTAAATGAATGGATAATAGCGACCAAACGATAATGAAAAAATGTGAAACGAATTTTCAGCAAAAAATGCCCGTGTTTTCTTTAAGAAATCTAAAATGATCTGCTTTTAGATATAAGATTCAGGCTGATAAAGTGGCTCTATTTCCCATTCATCTTCAATTGTTCCGATGCAATGGGAACATTTTTGAACATTAAAAACCACTTTTTCTTCGCTGGGTGTAGCCCTCACAAAATTTAATATGGTTTTACAGCTAGAACACTGCACAATGTGTGAAGTGATTGTCTTTGCACTGCAGCTGGGACAAATAAACCCCAAATCGCCCGGTGCTTCCTCAGGATTTACGAGAAAGATACCATGACATTTTGAGTTGTTGCATTTTGCAAAGTGCCAGTTTGTAGTAGATGATGTTTCGATATTGTGCTCCCTCAATAAACTTGTTGTCAAACATAATTAGTTGAATATAAAAAGTCCAATGAAAAAAAATTGACCAATAATTTTTTTTACCAGCAGTAAGTAATAAATTATAACACTAAAAATTCAACACTTCAAAGGTTCATCAAAAAATCATTAAAAGCAAAGCCATAATTTTTAAACCGAAAGGAAATCATGGAAAAATTAAACTCTTTTAAGGCATATGACATAAGAGGCAAAGTTCCCTCAGAATTAAATGCTGACCTTGCCTACAAGATAGGAAGAACTTATCCGGTATTAATTAGTGCCAAAAAAATCGTAATTGGGCATGATATTAGGAAATCATCCGAAGAAATTTCTAATGCACTTGCCAAAGGATTAACCGAATCAGGCGTTGATGTAATCGATATTGGTTTATGCGGCACAGAAATGGTTTATTATGCAACCCCAGCGCTCAATGCAGACGGCGGGATTATGATTACGGCAAGCCACAATCCACCTGAATACAACGGTATGAAGTTCGTTAAGAAAGGATCTGTTCCGGTTGGTTATGATTCAGGTTTAAAGGAAATGGAAAGAATGATTCTGGCAAATGAGTTTGCATCCAAATCAGTGGAGCAAGGAACTATAAAACAACTGGATATTATGGATAGGTTTATTAATAACCTA
>JBGSOQ010000300.1:0-17242 GCA_041739035.1 Ignavibacteriaceae bacterium
ACAGCAAAAATTATTTTAAGTAATTTGTTTTCTATGTTATTCAGTACTAGTCGTTTGTTTTTTCCTTCAGCTACTTTGCGAAGGAAGTATTTCTTAAAATTCAGATTGTGTGTTCTTACAGATAATGCAGCAAGAAAAAGAAGTTTTCTAAGTTTAGCCGGACCACACCTTTTCGATCTTGGCGGTTTGCGTAGCGAAGTTCCACTTGTTTGTTCATAAGGACATATGCCCGAGTAAGCAGCCGTGTGCCTGTAGTTAACATATTCAGTAAATCCTTTTGTTAAAACAAGAAGATTGGCTGCAAGAAGAAGACCAACACCCGGTACTGACTTGGCTAAAGAAATCTTGTTCTTAAAAGAGCTGTCTTTATCGATTAGGTTTTTAATTTCTTGCTCAATCTGTTTTATGTGTTCTTTGAGTTTATTGATGGTTTGCTCATAGATCTTGTTAGCAAGTGGAGTTTGATAGTACTTGTAGCTAAGAGTTTTAAGTGCATTTACATTAGCGGTCATCTGCACGGTTAAATGCTCACGAGTAGTTAAAAGCACTTGTATTTGCTCTAAAATCTCATCCTTTGGCTTCCAAGCCGATAGTTTATCAGTATATCTGTAAGCATATTCAGCGACGGTGAGAGCATCAATAAAATCGTTTTTTCTGGGTGAGTCTTTTGTTTTGTTCTTTACTTTGTGCGGAGCTTCAATACAAACAGTAAACCCCTTTGATACTAAGAAGTATGAAAGACTTTCAGAATAAACACCAGTTGCTTCCATGCAAAGGATTGCTTCTGAGGGTTGGATGTTATGCTTAAAAAGCAGAGAAACAAACCCAGAAAAACCACCAAAGTTATTGAGAAACTTTTGAGTTGAGAAAACAAGATTATCAGGACTGGTAATACAGCTGGCAGAAAAGTCATCTGCCGATATATCAAAGCCGATGAAATATTTTGTTGTTTGCATTGTTCTTTTTAATAAAACACCCACAGTGGTATGAGCTTACTCCATTTTAATAATCTTTGATACGGAAATATTATTTAGCTTTAACCACCAAAGAGCCGGGTCTGATTCAGTGTTTAGTTTTAACTTGAGCTTGTCCTAGACTTACTCGGTTCTTTGGGTATTTTATGTTAACCTTATTTTGTTATTAAATATGTATATAAAATTAAAATTATCTACGGTATTAGTCTAATGGAGTTCATAGAAGTGTGACTCTCAGACTTCGACAGGCTCAACCTGACAGGTAAATATGTTTCAACCCATAAAGAAACTTAACAGAATACCCGCTGCAACAGCACTTCCGATAACTCCCGCAACATTAGGAGCCATTGCATGCATCAGCAAATGATTTGTTTTATCATACTGCAAACCAATTACTTGAGAAACACGCGCACTATCAGGCACTGCCGAAACTCCTGCATTACCAATTAAAGGATTTATTTTATTTCCTTCTTTTAAGAATAGATTCATTACCTTAGCAAAAAATACTCCGCCAAAAGTAGCGATCATAAATGAAACTGCTCCAAGAGCAAAAATTCCAACAGATTTTGAGGTTAAAAAAGTTGTTGCTTGTGTTGATGCCCCGACAGTTAATCCAATTAGAATAGTGACAATATCAATTAGAGAACCTTTAGCTGTATCTGCTAAACGCTTTGTCACTCCACTCTCTTTTAAAAGATTACCAAAAAAAAGCATACCCAGTAAAGGCATTGCACTTGGCACAATTAAAGTTGTAAGTATCAATCCTACGATCGGAAAGAGTATTTTTTCAGTTTTTGATACTGCTCTGGGAGGCTTCATTCTGATCAGCCGTTCTTTTTCTGATGTTAGCAACCTCATAATTGGCGGCTGAATTACAGGAACTAATGCCATGTAAGAATAAGCTGAAATTGCAATTGCTCCTACAAGTTCCGGAGCTAATTTTGATGAAAGAAATATAGCTGTAGGTCCATCGGCACCGCCAATTATCCCAATTGCTGCCGCTTGCTGCGGAAGAAAGTCTAAGAATAGTGCTATCATGTAGGCACCAAAAATTCCAACTTGTGCTGCTGCTCCGAGCAGCATTAATTTAGGATTTGAGAGCAAGGCCGAAAAATCGGTCATCGCGCCAATCCCTAAAAAAATCAAGGGAGGGTAAATTCCTTTGAGAACACCAAAGTATAAATAACTCATTACACTTCCAGGTTCGTAAATTCCTATCTGAAGATTTGCTCCTTGTAAAAATGGAATGTTCCCAACCAAAATTCCAAATCCAATTGGGACTAAAAGTAACGGTTCATATTCTTTTGCAACAGCCAAATAGATAAATATTAATCCCACCATCAGCATCACAACATGCCCAATTGTGAAATTTGGGAAAGCTGTGTACCTAAAAAACTGGTCAAATCCGTGAGACATGAATTCAAATAACTGTCCCATGCTTATGCTCCAATTTCGATAAGCACATCACCTTCAAGAACGGAATCACCTTTGCTGACTTTAACGGATTTAATTATTCCTTCTCTATCGGCATTTATATTATTTTCCATTTTCATAGCTTCCAGTGTTATAAGTTTTATTCCAACTTTAACCGTATCACCCTGTTTAACATGAACATCGAGAATAACCCCTGGTAAAGGCGATTTTATTAATCCAGTTCCCTTCTGCGCAGATGGAGCACTGGTTTTTAATTGAGAAGGAACTGATTCTGTAGTTGGCACTGCAACCGATCTGACAAGTTTTGGTGTTTTAGTTTGACTGATGACTTTATCAATTTCAACTTCATAAACTGCACCATTAACTTCTATTTCGGCAATGTTATCTTCAACATTCAGAATTTTAACATCGTATTTATTGCCATGAATTGTAAACTTAAAATTTTTCATAATTACTATCCTTGTTTATCTTGGATGGCGTGTAAGTCCGTAAATTTTTGAGCTCCATGGAGAATATGTTCTTGACACTTTATTTATTGTAAGTTCATAACTTTCCTTATCATGGGCTTCAGCAAAGTGTAAATGCAATGCCATTGCAATTGCTGCATTCACCTCTCCGGACACCGATAAATCTATTTTATCTTCTTTACCAAATTTTCCCGTTTTTACTAAAAATCTTTTTAAATTGAAGTTGAGAACACGTGTAAGATTTGAGAATATGAGATACAGAAAAAGTAAAGAAATGAAAACAACTACATACCCTATAACCGTCATTCCTATTCCCCATGGATCAATTTTTTGGAATAGTTCAGAATTTTTGTGAACAACAACTGCTGAAGTATCTTTAACAACTTGAAGTATTACTTCTAAAAACATTTCTCCTCCTAACTATAATGGTAAATTGGAATGTTTTTTGGGAGGATTAGCATCCTTTTTTGTTGCCAAAGACTGCAGCGCTCTTATAATTCTGAATCTTGTATTACGAGGTTCGATCACATCATCAATGTATCCATATTTGGCGGCTACATAAGGTGTAGCAAATTTTTTACGGTACTCTTCCTCACGATCTCGAACAAACTTAATTCGTTCAACCGGATCATCAATAAGCTGCAATTCTTTTTGATGCAGAACTTCGATGGCACCTTTTGGTCCCATCACCGCAATTTCAGCACCCGGCCAGGCATAATTAATATCACCTCGCAGATGTTTCGAACTCATGACATCATAAGCTCCGCCATAAGCTTTGCGAAGTATAACTGTAACTTTAGGAACTGTTGCTTCGCCGTATGCAAATAAGAGTTTTGCACCGTGAATAATTATTCCCCCATACTCTTGAGCAGTTCCAGGTAGGAAGCCTGGTACATCTACAAAAGTTACAATCGGAATATTGAATGCATCACAGAAGCGTACAAAACGGGCAGCTTTTCGTGAACAATTAATATCCAAAACACCAGCTAAATAATTTGGTTGATTAGCAACAATACCAACTGACATTCCATTAAATCTTGCAAAACCCGTAACTATATTAGGAGCATAGTGTCTTTGTATTTCTAAAAATTCATTATGATCGACTACGATGTGGATTACATCTTTTACATCATAAGGTTTATTTGTTGCTTCTGGTATAACACTATTTAGCGTGTCATCAACTCTGTCAATTGGATCATCGCAAGCAACGAAAGGAGGATCTTCAAGATTATTTTGAGGAAGATAACTAAGCAATTTTCTTATTAAGGAAATTCCCTCTTCTTCATCATCAGCTACTAGATGGGCTACTCCCGATTTTGCACCATGTATCATTGCCCCGCCAAGTTCATCTTCAGTCACAGTTTCACCGGTAACTGTCTTTACAACCTTAGGACCAGTTACGAACATGTAGCTTGCAGTTTTAGACATTACAATAAAGTCTGTTAAAGCTGGAGAATACACAGCACCGCCAGCACAAGGTCCAAAAACTGCTGAAATTTGTGGTATTACTCCCGAGGCTAAAATATTTCTTTGGAAAATATCTGCGTAGCCACCAAGACTTTTAACACCCTCTTGAATTCTAGCCCCACCGCTGTCATTAATTCCAATAACCGGAGCACCAACTTTAGTTGCTTTATCCATCACTTTACAAATTTTTTGAGCATACATTTCTGACAGTGAGCCGCCAAAAACAGTAAAATCTTGTGAGAACACATAAACTAACCTTCCATCAATTGTTCCATAACCTGTTACAACTCCATCCGAGAGATATGTTTCCTTGTCTAACCCAAAATCAATACTTCTGTGACAGACGAACATATCAAATTCCTCGAAGCTGCCTTCATCAAGAAGAAGTTCTAATCTTTCTCTTGCCGTCAGTTTGCCTTTTTTATGTTGAGAAGCGATACGTTTTTCGCCGCCGCCGAGTTTAGCTTGCTCTCGAAGCGCCATTAATTCTTTTATTTTATCTTCCATTGCCATAATTAATTCTCAATAAATATTCTTTTAAATTATTCCGGTTTCTCACAAAGTTCGGTTAACACACCAAAAGTAGATTTGGGATGAAGAAAAGCTATGTTCAATCCTTCCGCTCCTTTTCTACCCTGCTGGTCAATCAGCATTACATTTTTAGATTTCATTTCATCAAGTGAATTTTGTAAACCCTTTGCAGCAAACGCAATGTGATGAATTCCCTCACCTTTTTTCTCGATAAATTTTCCAATTGGTCCTTCAACTGAAGTTGATTCGAGAAGTTCAATTTTGGTTTGACCAACCATAAAAAATGCCGTCCTGACTTTTTGATCAGCAACTTCTTCAACAGAATAACACTTCAAACCGAGAACGTCCTCATAATATTTTTTTGCTTTGTCAATGCTTTTAACTGCTATACCGATGTGTTCAATGTGGGTAATGTTCATTGTTTACTCTTATTTCTTGAAAAAAATAAATCGTATTACTTTGACAAAGTTAATGCCATTATTAGTTGACTTAAGAAATTGATTTTAACGTTAATAGAATAGTTTATTGCTAATTTTGATTTCTTTAATAAGAAAAACAAAAATAAAAATTCCTATTTGTGAGAAGAAAATAGGTAAAAAACAGCAATCGGTTTCTTGTTCAAATTTTAATTTATATAATTAAATCTAAATTCGGATTATATCTCTTAATCAAATTAAAAATTGACCGCTCAGCCTAAATAAGCTTTTGCTAATTTTTGGGTTAACGCGTTTGATTAAAATAAGACAGAAGTCAATGTTTAGTTTGATGCCAATAAAGTGAAGCATTCTCTTATCGAATTCCCATTCTTTCACATGAGAAAATAAAATCCCCCGCTTCTTAAATCTGACAAGGAAAAATGTTGCCAATTACGAATTATTCTTAAATCAACTATAAATACTGATTTGTAAATGGCATATAACTTGTAAAAATTTTGCAATCAAAATATTTGTTAAGAAATTCTTTTACTGTATTTTTGTTTTGGATTTTTTGACGTGCTAAAAGTGTTATCTTAATTTTCGCTAATAAATTTTCTAATTAATGCTAACTGAATTCGGCAAAATATTCGCCTTCATCCTGATTGCAATTCTCTTTGTTGTTGTTGCATTAATTGCCGCAAAATTAATCAGACCTGCCCGGCCAACTCACGAAAAATTACTTACCTACGAATGCGGTGAAAATCCTGAAGGAAGTCCGTGGGTAAAATTTAATATCAGATTCTATGTTGTTGCTCTTATCTTTTTAATATTCTATGTTGAAGTTGTTCTACTCATTCCTTGGGCTTTAGTTTACCAGGACTATGGATTTGCAGGATTTGCAGTTGGTGCAATCTTTTTGCTTTTGCTCGGTTTGGGTATGGCTTACGAATGGCGAAAAGGAGATCTTGAGTGGGATCGACCTAAATTAGTGCCGCCATCATTAAAAAAATCTTCAATTGAAAATTCAAATATAAAACTCACTGAAACAGAAGTCGTATGAATCTCACAGCATTATTAGATAAGCAATTCGCCGACAATAACATTGTGATCACAACCGTTGACGATCTTTTTAATTGGGCAAGATTATCGTCTCTCTGGCAAGTCGGCTTCGGATTAGCTTGCTGTGCCATAGAAATGATGGCAACTTCTGCTTCGCACTATGATTTTGATAGGTTCGGTGTCATTCCAAGACCTTCCCCAAGGCAATCGGATGTGATAATAATTTCGGGAACCGTTACATTAAAAATGGCTTTGCGGGTAAAAAGATTGTACGAGCAAATGCCTGATCCAAAATATGTAATTTCGATGGGAAGCTGCTCAAATTGCGGTGGACCTTATTGGGAGCACGGTTACCACGTTTTGAAGGGAGTCGATCGAGTAGTTCCAGTCGATGTTTATGTACCGGGTTGTCCTCCCCGCCCCGAAGCTTTGCTAGAAGGTTTGATGAAACTGCAAGAAAAAATTAGAAACGAATCGATGGTTAAGAAATCCGCATGAAAACCGCTGAAGAAACATTCAAAATATTAAAAGATAAATTTGGTGATTCAATCATTGAGTTGAAAAGTGATGTTCCGGTTGAACCCTTTATCATTGTTGATCCATTAAAAATAGATGAAGTTAGTTTATTTCTTAGGGATGCAGAAGATTTGAAATTTGATAACTGCATGAATTTATCCGGCGTTGATGATGCTAATGGAACAAAAGAAACTCAGCCCGATGGAAGTTTAGTAATTGTCGGAGGAACTTTAAGTGTTGTCTATCATATCGAGTCAGTTTACCTGAAACATAGGCTCACTTTAAAAGTTTCAGCACCAAGAGAAAATCCACAAATAAAATCAGTTGCGAACATTTGGCGTTCTGCTGATTGGAATGAACGCGAAGCTTTTGATTTATATGGAATATATTTTATTAATCATCCCGATCTTCGAAGAATTTTAATGCCTTACGATTGGGAAGCAGGGTATCCTTTAAGAAAAGATTATAAGAATCCTGAATTTTATCAGGGAATGAAAGTACCGTACTAGGTTCAAATGACAAAAAACAAATTCCAAATAATATTAAATGTACAAAAATCAAAATTCAAGAAAATATGATTTGGAAGAGAGAACATTTCAGTTTGCGAAAAATGTTTATCTGTTTATTAAAACTTTAAAACGAATTGAATCAAACATTGAATATTCAAAACAAGTTGTTAGATCTTCGGGTTCTGTCGGTGCAAATTATATTGAAGCGAATGAAGCATTAAGTAAAAAAGATTTTAAGATGCGAATTAAGATATCAAGATAAGAAGCTAAAGAATCAGCATATTGGTTGAGGTTGATTGTCGAAACAAATGAAGATGGATATAAAGAAAAAGGATTGATGTTAATGCAAGAAGCAGATGAACTAAAGAAAATATTCTCAGCAATTCTGTTGAAATCAGAATAATTTTTGAGAATTGAATGTTCGAATTTGAATTTTATTTGGTATTTGTTTTTTGAGTTTTGGAATTTAACATAACATGACATTGGTAAAAGAAAATAGTATAGATTATAAATCCACAGTTAAGACTGAGGAAATGATTCTCAACATGGGTCCTCAGCATCCTTCTACGCATGGTGTACTCAGGTTGGAACTTCAACTTGAAGGTGAAATCATTACGAAAGTTATTCCTCACATCGGTTATCTTCATCGCTGTTTTGAAAAGCATGCTGAAGCAATGACTTATCCTCAAGTAATTCCATACACTGACCGGATGGATTATTTGGCTTCGATGGGAAATGAGTTTGGTTATGCTGTCGCAGTTGAGAGATTGTTGAACATCCAAGTTCCTGAACGAGTAGAGTACATCCGTGTAATCATGGCAGAACTACAGAGAATTGCTTCACACTTAGTTGCTCTCGGTACTTATGGCGCTGATATTGGAGCCATGACTCCGTTCCTATTTTGCTTTAGAGATAGAGAAATAATTCTTAGTCTTTTTGAAATGACCTGCGGTGCCCGACTTCTTTACAATTACATTTGGGTTGGCGGATTATCGCATGATGTTCACCCTGATTTTGTAAGAAAAACCCGCGACTTTTGTAATTACTTCAAACCAAAAATTATTGAGCTGAACGACCTTCTTACTTACAACAAAATTTTTATTGAACGCACTGCACATGTCGGAATCTTACCCCTCGATACAGCAATCAACTATGGAATTTCCGGACCAATGCTAAGAGGATCAGGATTGAGGTGGGATTTGAGAAAAGATGATCCATACTCAATCTATCATAAATTCGATTTTGACATACCGGTTGGCGAAGGAAAAGTTGGAACTGTCGGTGATTGCTGGGATAGATATTATGTTCGCGTTCTTGAAATGAGTGAAAGCTTGAAAATTATTGAGCAAGCTCTTGATCAGTTACCTGAAGGTGATGTCACTTCTGCAATACCAAAAAGAATTAAACCGCCGGCTGGACAAATTTATACTCGTGTTGAAAATCCGCGTGGTGAGTTAGGATATTTTATAATTAGTGATGGAAGTGTAAATCCGTTTAGAGTTAAGGTTCGTGCTCCTTCATTCATTAACTTAGGCGTTATGGACGAATTGTGCAGAGGGCATATGGTCGCTGATGTTATTGCAATTCTAGGAAGTGTTGACATCGTTCTTGGAGAGGTTGACAGATGATGTACGATTTTTTTGTTGATCTTTTGGGGAATAAAATTTTAGCAGCAATTGCTGCTGGCGTTCCTCCTCTACTTTTCATTCTTTTATTTGTTCTCTTTGCTGTATGGCTTGAAAGAAAAGTCTCCGCACACATGCAGGATCGTTTAGGTCCTATGAGAACAGGATGGCATGGCTGGCTTCAGACAATCGCGGACTTGATAAAACTGATTCAAAAAGAAGATATTTTAGCAAGCGCAAATGATAAACCATTATTTAATTTAGCACCGCTGTTAGTTTTTGCAGGAACTTATGCAGCATTTGCTGCAATTCCCTTTTCAAGTTATTACATAGGCTCAAACCTTGATCTTGGAATCTTTTTTATTATTGGAATTTCGGGTTTAGTTGTAGCCGGAATATTAATGGCAGGCTGGTCATCTAACAATAAATACTCAATGCTTGGCGCAATGCGCGCTGCGGCTCAAATTATCAGTTATGAAATTCCAACCATACTTGTAGTGCTTACGGTTGTTATGATCACACGAACAATGAATCTTCATACTCTAAGTGAAATGCAGACCGGACATTTTTGGAATTGGATGATCTTCGGCGGACCAACAATGGGTTTAGAGAAATTTTTGCTTATTCCGCTGATGTTCATCGGATTTTTAGTGATTTACACAAGCACACTCGCAGAAGTAAACAGAACACCATTCGATATTCCTGAAGCAGAATCAGAGTTAGTTTCCGGTTATCATACAGAATATTCGGGAATGAAATTCGCAATGTTTTTCTTAGCTGAGTATGCAAACATGTATGCGGTATCTGCAATTGTCTCTGCTTTGTTTTTAGGAGGTTATCAATCCCCTATCGGGTATTTAGGAAATTCAATCGGCCTGCTCTGGCTAATACCGATTGAACAATTTTTCTGGTTTACTGCAAAAGGGACTTTCTTTGTCTTCGTGCAAATGTGGCTGCGATGGACATTACCGAGATTACGCGTTGATCAGCTAATGGCTTTGTGCTGGAAATATTTAATCCCGATTGCTTTTGTTGATTTAATAATAGTTGGATTAATTACAGTTTTATAGAGTGAAAGAATACTTCTCAAATATTTGGGCTGGATTATCTACCATTGCAATTGGCATGAAGGTAACTTTCAAGCATATGTTTGTCCCTGCAGTAACAATACAGTATCCTGATGTTAGGCCTGAATTACCTGAAAGAGAACGAAATCGGCTCTATGTAAATATGGATGACTGCATCGGATGCGATCAATGCTCGCGCGCTTGTCCTGTTAGCTGTATTGAAATTGAAACTGTAAAATCTCTTCCTACGGAAGATCTTGGTAAAACATCTAATGGAAAGAAAAAAGCTCTGTGGGTTACTAAATTCGATATTGATTTTGCTAAGTGCTGTTACTGCCAGTTGTGTGTTTTTCCTTGTCCAACAGAATGTATTTACATGACGGACGTTTATGAGTTTGCAGAATTCGATAGAAAAGATTTGGTTTATGATTATGTGACTTTGACTCATGAAGAACGCGAGCAGAAAAAAGTTAACTATCAAAAATTTGAAGCTGAAAAAGCTGCAGAGAAGGCGGCGGCTAAAAAACCGGTTACTCCACTGGCAGCAGCGGTGAAGCCAAAAACTGAAACGCCACCTTCAAGTCCTGATAATTCTCAGCAAAGCGATTCAAAAGAAACGGGAGAAAATAAGGTAAGCTAAACATGACGCTTTACGATATCATATTTTACGTTTTTGCCTTTATAACAATTTTATCAGCTTACTTAGTTGTTACAGTTCGCAATATCGTATACTCAGCATTCTCATTGCTCTTTACTTTATTTGGAATCGCCGGACTTTATGCATTGCTCGGAGCAGACTTTGTGGCAATTGTTCAATTGATTGTGTATGTCGGCGGCATCTTAATTCTCATGATATTTGGTGTGATGTTAACGAATAAAATCACCAACGTTCAAATTAAAACAGGTGCGTGGCAAATACTTCCGGCTACAATTGGCATTGGAATTTTAGGTGGATTTTTACTCGCAGTTCTATTGAATAGTAATTGGCGAAATTTAAGTATTGAGAGCAGTTCTCCAACAACTTTACAGCTTGGGCAGCTTTTAATGAATGAATGGGTTTTGCCATTTGAAATGCTTGGAATCGTGTTGTTAATCGCGCTTCTCGGTGCGGCTTCAATTGCAAGGAAATAAAAAATAAAAATTATGGTAACAGTAGGTTTGTATCATTATTTGTTTGTTAGCACAATTCTCTTTTCCCTGGGAATTTTTGGAATTGTTACCCGGAAAAACGCCATAATGGTTTTGATGGGAATAGAATTAATCCTGAATTCCGCAAACATAAACTTTATTGCATTCGCAAGGTATGGAAATTTCGGTTTTCAAGGCCAACTAATGGCTCTTTTTGTAATCGTTCTTGCCGCAGCAGAAGCAGCAATTGCATTGGCAATCGTACTTAATATTTATAAAGTATTTTCATCTGTTAACGTTGATGAAATTGATCGGCTAAAAGAATAGAATATGTCTCAAGAAGCATTAATTAATTTATCAGTCGTAATTTTATTTCTTCCGCTTTTAGGATTCATCGTAACTCTATTTGCCGGAATGAAATTCAAATGGGCATTCCTCCTTGAAAATGCAATTATTGTAATCGGATTTTTGCTTTCTGTCTTTCTACTTTATTCAAAGCTTTCGGGTTATTTAGGAACGGATATCGTTTCGGAATTCAGTTGGATAAACTTTGGCGTGATTCCTTTCTTCGGTGAAATAGTTATTAAGCTTGGGATAAAGTTAGATAACATAACCGTGATAATGAACTTCACAGTATTCCTGATAAGCATGGTTGTTCATTTGTTCTCAATAGATTACATGAAGGGCGATAAAAGATACAATAGATATTTTGCCTATCTCGGAATTTTCACTTTCTCAATGACAGGTATCGTTTTCACTCATAACGTTCTGATGATGTACATCTTTTGGGAATTAGTTGGTTTATCATCTTACTTGTTAATTGGTTTTTGGTTTGAAAAGAAAACCGCATCCGATGCTGCAAAAAAAGCATTCATCGTAAATCGAATTGGCGACTTAGGAATGTTTGCAGGGATTTTAATTTTATTCATTACTTACAAAACGTTTTCCTTCCAGGAAATATTTAATGCAGTGGCTGCCGGACAATTACCATTTAACAGTGAATTTTGGTTGACGATTACCGGTTTACTTTTGTTCTGCGGAGCGATTGGAAAATCAGCACAGTTCCCTCTTCATGTTTGGCTGCCAGATGCAATGGAAGGCCCAACACCGGTAAGCGCCTTGATTCATGCAGCTACAATGGTTGCAGCAGGAGTTTATTTCGTCGTCAGAATATTCCCAATTTTATCGGGAGATGCTTTACTTATCATTGCAATAATTGGGGCAATATCGGCATTCATTCCAGCTACAATCGCATTAACTCAAAATGATATAAAAAGAGTTTTGGCTTATTCAACCGTAAGTCAGCTCGGGTACATGATAATGGCCTTAGGAATTGGCGCATATGTTTTTGCCTTCTTCCATTTGATTACTCACGCATTTTTCAAAGCATGTTTATTTCTTGGTTCCGGTTCTGTAATTCATTCGATGCATCATGAGCAGGACATACAAAAAATGGGCGGCTTAAGAAAGAAAATGCCAATTACTTACGCGACGTTTTTACTGGCTTCACTTGCGCTTTCAGGAATTCCACTTACTTCAGGATTTTTAAGTAAAGACGGAATATTGGTGGGAACATTAGCGTTTACTTCATTAACCGGAAATTGGTTCTTTCCTCTCATTGGATTTACGGTAGCGGCCCTTACCGCTTTCTATATGTTTCGCCTTATTATCCTCACTTTTCATGGTGAGCCAAGAAATAAAGAGAAGTTTGATCATGCTCATGAATCTCCATTCTTGATGATTATGCCTTTGATACTTCTTTCAGGATTATCGATTTTCATTTGGTACACAGCAAATCCGTTTAATGCTGACGGCGGCTGGTTCTTATCAAAATGGGTTAAGGCGCCTGAAATTATGGTCCCGGAAACATCGAGATATTCTTTCATGGTTGAGGCACCAAAAGAAGAAAGCATAATGCAGCATGATACTGAAATTACTTTTTCGGAAGAATACACACATGCAATGCATAGTGCTCATGTACCTACAATTATAATTTCAGATATTCTTGCTTTATCGGGAATATTTTTCGCGTTTATGTTTTACCAATGGAAAAAATATGATCCCGATAAGCTTGCAGCCAAGATAAAACCGCTTTACAATCTCTCATACAATAAATGGTACTTTGATGAATTTTATAATACCGTTTTTGTCGGCGGCACTTTAGCATTATGTAATTTTTTAAGATGGTTTGATAACACAATTATTGATGGAATTGTAAACGGATCTGCAGCATTGACAAGAGGTCTTTCAACTTTAAGCGGAAAATTCGACAGCGGTGTAGTTGACGGGTTAGTAAATTTCACAGCTTACTTCAGCGGGTTCATTGGTCTTATATTTAGAAAATTTCAAACTGGAAAAGTACAAACCTATATCGTGCTTGTAATCTTTTCCTTATTGATACTATTATTTTTATTTAAGTCATTCTAGGTAACAAAATGGCAAGCTTTCCAATTCTTTCATGGATAACACTACTGCCGATTCTCGGTATGGTGATAATTTTATTCATTCCCAAAAACCAAGAGAAGGTGATTAAGGGATTAACTTTGTTGATCACGGGATTACAAGTTATTCTCTCAATTATTATCCTCGCATTTTTTGATTACTCCAAAGGCGGAGTATTCGATGCAAGTTCATTCCAGTTCATCGAAAAATTCAGATGGATTGACATCGAGGGATTTTCCTGGATTGGAAGAATCAAAATTGATTATTTCTTGGGAATTGATGGAATAAGTGTTCCGCTCGTTTTGTTGACGGCAATTATATGTTTTATCTCGACCATTTCTTCATTTAGTATTAATAAATCCGTTAAGGGATATTTTGCAATGTTCCTTTTACTTGATACTGGAATGATGGGAGTTTTTGTGGCATTAGACTTCTTCCTATTCTACATTTTCTGGGAATTGATGCTTCTACCGATGTACTTTTTAATTGGTATTTGGGGCGGACCACGAAAAGAGTATGCTGCTATTAAGTTTTTCCTCTACACATTACTCGGAAGTATATTCATTTTATTGGCAATTATCGGGTTATATTTCAGCACAGCAGAAACTTTAGCTGATGGCAGTAAAGTATTTACTTTCAATATGTTAACTATGATGAATTCAGCTAATTATACAACTACTGGAATTTTATCTCCGCTAAATCCAGACAACCTGCGTTTTCTAGCCTTTATGGGATTATTCGTTGGCTTTGCTATAAAAATTCCTATGTTCCCCTTCCACACATGGCTCCCCGATGCGCATGTTGAAGCGCCAACGGCTATCAGTGTTATACTTGCAGGTGTCTTACTGAAGATGGGAACTTATGGTATTCTTCGAATTAATTTCCCAATGTTTCCCGAAATTACCAAGCAGGTTATTTGGTACATCGCATTGTTTGGAATGATAAATATAATTTACGGTGCGCTTACCGCAATGGCTCAAAAGGATTTTAAAAAGTTAATTGCTTATTCATCCATCTCACATATGGGATTTGTTTTACTTGGGATGGCATCCTTGAACACATTAGGAATTTCTGGCGCTGTACTTCAGATGTTCAACCACGGCACTATCACAGCAATGCTCTTCTTGATTGTAGGGGTTGTTTATGATCGAGCACATACAAGAGATATTGATGGATTTGGCGGTTTAGCTGTTCAAATGCCAATCTATACAGGATTTACGACCTTAGCTTTCTTTGCCGCAATCGGTTTGCCGGGATTAAGCGGTTTCGTTTCTGAAGCATTTGTCTTTCTCGGAAGCTTTGGGTTTGAAACTATCAGAGTTATCGCAATCATTTCAACTCTCGGAATTCTTTTGGGAGCAGGCTATATGCTGTGGACTCTTCAAAGAATATATCTCGGTAAGCTAAACGAAAAATGGGCATCGCTGCCTGATATGGATTTGAGAGAGTACGCTATGCTTGTTCCATTGAGCTTAATAATTATTTTCTTGGGCGTTTATCCTTCAGCAATGCTTGATCTGATGAATTCATCAGTTAACTCGATGGTTCAACTCCTAAGTGAATCAAGTAAGTTTCTCGGCAGCATAAGATAGAAGTTAAATAAAGTGGAATTTAACCTTACATACATTTTCGAGAGTCTTAAATTTCTTAAACCTGAAATTACGGTTGCTGTTTTCTTGGTCATCTTAGTTACTGTAGATTTAATTTTAGGAAAAAGGAACAAGCAAGTTCTCCCATTTATCGCTTTAGCGGGACTATTAGTCACCGGATTTTTCGTAATTCAACAATTCAGTACATCAGCGTTTGCATCTGTTCAAAATAACATTGGCAATTTTGGACTGATCGCTGTCGATTCTTTTGGAAATTACTTCAAACTGATCATAATACTATCATCCATTTTTGTGGTATTGTTCTCAATATCATCAAGTGAGATTAAGCAGGCATTTGATCGCCACGGAGAATATTATTCCTTGATTTTCGGAATGATTCTCGGAATGATGCTGATGGTTTCATCTGCGGATCTAATTCTCATTTATCTTTCCATTGAACTTGTTTCTTTATCTTCATATGTACTTGCCGGATTTACAAAACAATCGCTTCGAAACAGCGAAGCATCTCTTAAATATATTATTTATGGAGGTACTGCTTCCGGCATCATGCTGTTTGGAATTTCAATCCTTTACGGCATTATGGGAACAACTAATCTATATGCGATCAACACAATTTTACAGAATGGGGCATTCCAGCCATTGGCATTGATCGTTTCTTGTATATTGATTTTCACCGGATTCGGATTCAAAATTTCCGTTGCACCTTTTCATTTTTGGACACCCGATGTTTATGAAGGTGCTCCAATCGCAATCACAGCTTATTTGTCAATCGCCAGTAAAGCAGCAGGCTTTGCGTTACTAATCAGATTTATTAAAGTCACGTTCATTCAGAGTATCAGTTCAGATGGTTATTGGCAGCTGCTCAGTGTTATTGATTGGAAGAGTTTCTTGATAATGATTTCTATACTGACCATGACGCTCGGCAACTTTTCTGCTCTTTGGCAGGATAATCTAAAAAGAATGCTAGCTTATTCGAGTATTGCACATGCAGGATATCTGCTGTTAGGAATTGCGGTTTTCTCAGATCAAGGTATCATGGCAATCTTGATCTATTTCTTAATCTACTTATTCATGAATTTGGGAGCATTCTTTGTCGTTATGTTAATTGCAAACAAAATCGGCAGCGAAGAAATTGATGAGTATGATGGAATAGGATATAAATCGCCCTTGCTTGGCGTTTCATTAGCTGTATTTTTGGTTTCACTTACCGGGCTGCCACCAACAGCTGGTTTTATTGCAAAACTTTATCTCTTCATTGCTCTAGTTGATGCAAAAATGATTGCAGTCGCCATCATAGCTTTATTGAATACAGTCGTATCACTTTATTATTATGTTAGAGTTCTTAAGCACATGTTTTTAACAAAGCCAAAAAATGAGGAAGAGAAAATTTCCATTAGTTTTTCAGATACATTAATCTTATTAGCTCTTCTAATTCCGGTTTTCGTTTTCGGATTATATTTCACACCAATCGTTAATCTCGCAAGGAATTCGATAGCTCTTCTTGGTTTTTAATACCCAATAGATTCATTGATTTTACTTAGTGATTTTTCTACTTTGTTGTCAAAATTTTTCGATAGTCACCTTATTACAAACCCAATTTCTTATAGTTGAGATGTTAATCGATGAGAGATTGGTGTGTATCATCACACAGTTTGTACTTATTATTTTTTATTTTGCAGTATGATACTCCCAATTTATTTAGATAACCACGCAACGACTCCAATGGATCCGCAAGTATTTGAGGCAATGAGACCGTATTTTCTTGAGAAGTTTGGAAATGCATCAAGTAAAAATCATAGATTCGGGTGGGAAGCTGAAAGTGCCGTGGAACTCGCACGGAAACAAGCTGCCAATATAATTAATGCAGAGCCGAATGAAATTATTTTCACAAGCGGAGCAACTGAATCAATTAATTTAGCAATAAAAGGTATAGCTGAAGCTTATCAAGCTAAAGGCAAACATATTGTTTCAAGTGCGATCGAACATTCTGCTGTTTT
>JBGSOQ010000327.1:0-5607 GCA_041739035.1 Ignavibacteriaceae bacterium
GCAAAGCGGAATTTATATAGCCAGGTTGACCTCAAATAGTTTTACACGAAGTGTAAAGATGACTCTGCTGAAATAAATTACTTTTAATGTTTGCAAATTTTTAAGGATGGCGATTGTTAGATCGCCATTTTTATTTTAAAGAAGTAATTTTACACTATGATTAAATTTCTTCCTTTAGGCGGTGCTGGAGAAATCGGCGCTAACTGTTATTATCTAAATATCGCTGGAACGGGAATTATTCTCGATTGCGGGATGCATCCTAAAAAAACCGGATTGGATTCTCTACCACAGTTCAGCTTAATTGAAAACCAGCCGGTTGATTTTGTGCTAATTTCTCATGCCCATCAAGATCATTTGACATCGCTTCCGTTCTTAGTGAAGAAACACCCTTATATTAAAATAATTACGTCCCGTCAGACAAGAGAACTTGCCGAACTTACTCTTCACAATTCAGTTTCAATAATGAAGAAGGAATTGGAGAAGGATAATAGTTTTCAAATCTACACACACGAAGAAATAGATCTCTTATCTCAGACCATTGATTTCAAACCGGTAAATGAAGTGTTTGAGATAGAGGGTTACAAACACAAAAGCAGGGAACCGGTTAAGGTTTCATTTCATGATGCGGGGCATATACTCGGCTCGGTAGGCATATTGATTGAGCATGTCGGAAAGAAGATTTTCTACACTGGTGATATCAACACTACAAATCAAACCTTACTTAAGGGTTGTGAACTTCCAAAGAAAAAAATTGATGCATTAATTTTGGAAAGCACTTACGGTGCCACGGACTCATCGGCTATTTTAAATTGGTCAAAAGAAGCTAACAGGTTTGCGCTTGAAGCAAACAAGATATTAAACCAGGGCGGATCAATTTTAATCCCGGTTTTTGCTTTAGGTAAAATGCAGGAAATCCTATCCACGATATGGAAATTGATGGAAAGGAATAAACTTACTGCAACTGATATTTACGCAGGAGGAATCGGCACTAAAATAAACCGGCTTTACGATATAAACAGATATCTTGTGAACGTGATGGATCCCGAATTTCAGCTGAAATCTATACCAATTAAAAATCTAAATGAAGTTGAAAATCCCGAAGATTTTTTTAAATATCCGTGTATAGCAGTTGCGTCAAGTGGAATGATGATAGAGGGAACAGCATCTTTCAATTTGGCAAAAAGCTGGTTGAAGCAAAAAGATTGTTCAATATTTATTGTTGGTTACATGGATGAAAATACTCCCGGATTCAAAATATCAAATGCAAAGAAAAATGATAAAATAAAAATGTCCGATTTTAGTGAAGCAATTGATGTTAAATGTTCAACAAAACATTTTAAGTTTTCTGCACACTCAAATAGAGAAGGGCTGATTGAGATTGTAAGAAAACTAAAGCCATCCAATGTAATTCTAGTTCATGGAGAAGAGCAAGCAATAAACTGGGTTGGTAATCAAATCTTAAAGGAATTTAAAACCCCAAAAGTTTTTCAAGCTGAAACCGGAAAGCAAATTGAAATTTGAATTAAGTTAAAAACATAGCTTTAGAATAATCCTGCATACCAAATTTCTTCTTGACAGTAGCGAATTTCATGTATATTTTAAGTTAGGGACTAAATCTTCTACAGGGCGAGCAATTAAAACAAGTGATTTCATAAGCGGTAAATTCTTAATTCAAATTAAGGTCCCCAGCTTTAATGGGGGGGGCGAGACATGTTATTTTTAAACCTATCCTTTACTTTATTCCTGTTTAAATTAAGATGTGAAGATTTTAATAAAAAACATCTTTCTTACCTCTCACCCCTCACATTTGACGTTTCTCGTTTCACCTCGTACGATTTCTCCCCCGGTTTTACATAGCACAAAAAAAATAAAAACTACTTAAATGATCAAAAGGAAACCATTAATATGAAAATAAAAATATTAAAAATGCTTTTCGCTTATATAATGTACGTAATAATTTTTTACAGTTGCAAAGAAAATCCTATGGCTACTCCGCCACCACAACCGACTACACCAAAAGACACCATTACACTTAGTCTAGATCAAGTTACACAAAGAAGTATTTCTATTCGGGTAAATAATACAGCAAATAATTTAAATTCTCTAATTAGGTTAATTAGAATAGATTATACTTCAGAAAAAATAATCGCAGAGTATAATATCAAAGTTAAAGATACAATTATTATTGATGATGAAAATAGTTTGGGTTTGCAATTCAATTCTTCATACAACTATTATGGAATTAGAATAGATAGCACAGGTGGAAGAAAAGACAGCAGCAACCTTCTTGAAATAAAAACATTGGATACGACAGGTTTTAATTACACTTGGCAGGAGTTTACCATCGGAGATAACGGTAGTGGGCTTTATGGTATTTGGGGAACTGAAGAAAACAATGTATTTGCTGTGGGTGAAATACATTTAAACGGAAATATATATGGAGCGCTGCACTATGATGGTGCAAGTTGGACTCCGGTGGATAGTATAGGAGGTTATTCCATTTGGGGTTTTAGTCCAAATGATATTTGGGTTGCCGGTGGTAGTGTGTTTCATTATGATGGGCTTAGATGGAAACAATTAGACTCATACGCAATTGGAAATCAAAGATTCCCACTTGATACAGTTTTTTTTAACAATACTAACTACAGAAGCATATGGGGAGCTAACAGAAATGATGTTTATTTTACAAGTTCATTGGGAAGAGTCGTTCATTGGAATGGCACTAAAACAGAATTGGTATTTTCAAGGAATGGAGAAACATTGAAAGATATCGATGGCTACTCAAAAGATTTTATTGTGGCTGTTGGTGTAAATTTTATTCCCCCCTCGCTTGCAATTTATTATAATGGTCAGACGTGGAAAGATCTCCCAAATGTCAATAATGACTATGCAATAAATTCAGCTAGCATCGTGAATCCTAAACATATTTATTTCGGAGGGGATGGAATTTTTGAGTGGAAGCAAAATGGATTCTCCAAAATAGTTAGCACAGGCTACGTGGTTTGGGACATGGCTTATAACAGACAAACTGGAGAAATAGTAGCATGTGGGGTTCTAGATGGCATTCATATTTATAATGGTAAAACATGGAAATCCTTTAAAAAACAGATTACAACAGATAATACCACATATTTTGATGTCTTTTTGTTTCCCAACAATATTTTTTGCGTTGGGAGCAGTAACAGTAAAGCAAAAATAATCATAGGAAAAAAATAAACAGGGGTTTTATTTATGGGAGGACTGAATGAAGTATTTTATTCTAAAGATGGGACTTCAAAGATTTATTTAATTACACAACTACCTTATGAAACAATTATTTCTTTAGAATTAGATAATGGTAAAAGCAAATTATTTATTGGAACCAACGATGGGATTTATTCCTTTAATTTGAATACAATCAATTGACTCAAAAAAGGATAGTAAAAAAAATGAAACCCGAAAAAGTAATTTTAATCCATGGTGAGGAGGACGCAATTGGTTGGATGGGAAACCGAATTTTGAAAGATTTTAACGGTGTACGAGTTTACCAAGCTAAATTAGGAAGCGGAATTGATATCTAAGTTTTAAAAATTGACAAAAGCAAAAACTTAGTGTTTAGCAACTTTTTAAAGATTTCCCTTGCGCATTAATCATTTGTTTTTTATGTTGCGCCCCGAAAGGCGCGCCTCATGGATGCGCACGGGCATTCGGTGAGGTATGACACATTTATCATCAATAGCTGTCTTTCTAAACTAAAAAAAGGAGGCGGACTGAGTAGAGAAATCGAAATTAACATATTTGCTTATGTTTGTTTCCGAACGGACACCCTCCGTCCGGTTAGAGTATTATAAAATACCTCGAAAAGACCAGAACTGGAGACGTTAGACGTAACGTTCTCCAGTTCGCTTTTTAAAGATGACACGCATAATACAAACCGAAATATAGTAGCGGCTAAGTAGGTGTACTGCTACGATTAATTTTATCTAACCCAGTTTATTCTTAAATTTGAAACAACTTTTTCATTTCCAAGTATATTTTTAATAAAACCAGTTAAGGCAATGATTAACATAATATCCCTTCTATTATTGTTTACTTTCAGCTTGACACTTGATGATGTTGGAGATAAACTTCTTAAAAATCTTCAAGATAAGTTCGATAATGTCAAAGATCTTTCTACAGATTTTAAACAATCCACTAACAATAGAGCCATAATTAGCGGCAAGTTATTATTTAAAAAAGAGGATAAATATCGAATAGAATTTAAAAATTCTACTCTTGTATCAGACGGTGCAACAAACTGGAGCTACAATCAAAAAGAGCAGAAGGTAATAATCAGCACAAATGAGAAAGGAAACAATTCACCATTTTCGCTTCGAAAAGTTGTTTATGAATATCCTAAAGAATGCACAATAACTTCTGAGTTAGATGACGATACTGAAATCTTAGTTTTAACCCCAAATAAAGAATCTACAATTGGTTATAGCTTTATTAAAATCTGGATGAGCAGAGAAAATCTGATAAACCGCATTTCATTAAAAGATAAAGCCGATAATTTAATCCAGATTGAATTCTCTAATTACAAACTCAATCGAAATATTGCGGACAATAAGTTCAACTTCACACCACCGGAAGGAAGTAAGGTTATTGACCTCAGGTGAAAACAATAAGTCTTTTCTGTCGAAGAGATCTTTAAGCTACATATTCTCTTTTTTACTCAGCATAATTTTTCTTTACATTGCATTTCACAATGTGAATTTTGGAGATGTGCTTGAGGTAGTCTCAAATGCATCCATTTTTTGGATCATAATACTGATTGTCTCTTCCCTTTTGGCGCACTATTTACGGGCTTACCGCTGGAAAATAATTCTAAGTTCAACTAAACCCGACATTTCGATGAAAAATTTATTCGGCTCGCTGATGGTTGGCTATGCTGTAAATTGTGTGGTGCCGCGGCTTGGTGAAGTTGCAAGGGCAGTTCTCATAGGAAGATGGGAGAACTTATCACGCTCATCAATGTTTGGAGCTATCATTCTTGAGCGGATTATTGATGTTCTGTTTCTCTGTCTTTCAATTTTTATTTCGGCATTAATTTGGAGCGAAGACCTTTACTTCAAGCTGCCTTGGCTTAGAACAAGCTTGTATGTTTCACTTTTTGGTATTGTTGCAGTCGTGATTTTTCTTTTTTTGGTGATTCGTTACAAAGAAAAATTTTATGGTGTATTGATTAAATTCATGGGCAAAATATCTGATAGGTTATCTCACAAAGCGGCCCACATTTTCGAGATGCTTATAGAAGGTTTTAAAAGCTTAAGAGGTACAAAGAATTATATTATGACGTTTCTTCTGAGTATTATTATCATGTTATTGTATGCGTATACATCTTATGTCGGATTTTTTACTGTAGGAATGAATACAATAAAACCAGTTTCTTACGAAATGGCATGGATTCTCATGAGCATCAGTGGTATTGGAGTTTTAATTCCCACGCCCAATGGAACAGGATCATATCATACTTTAATAAAAACAGCTTTGGTAATGCTATTTGGATTTAGCGAGGTGATAAGCCTATCATATGCGTTTTTAACTCATTTTATTTCTTATGTACTGTTTATTATTGTTGGATTAATA
>JBGSOQ010000351.1:0-24375 GCA_041739035.1 Ignavibacteriaceae bacterium
TACGAACACATCATCCACAATGAAAAGGATTTATACAACATTAGAAAATATATTGAACTGAATACTCTTCAATGGGAAATAGATGAGTATTACCGCAAAGAAGAATCCTCTCATTGATTAGGGCACAATGCATTGTGCCCCTACACCTTCCTCCTTTCACCGCTTCATTATTATCGTTATTTTTAGCTGTAATTTTTAATGATTAAGGAAAACAATGGTTAGCATTTCAACTCATCGTTTAGATGAGCTAAAAAATAATTTTGCCGGGAAGAAAATCGCAGTAATTGGCGATATGATGCTCGATTGCTACTTCTGGGGCGATGTGAAGAGAATTTCACCTGAGGCGCCCGTTCCTGTCGTTGAAGTTGGCGATGAATTTTACAGATTCGGCGGGGCAGCAAATGTTGCACTGAATGTACTTAAACTTGGCGGCACTCCTTTTCCAATTGGCGTAATTGGCCACGATAACGATGGTAAAATTTTTACTTCGTTGATCAATGAAAATAAAATGCAGGCTGATGGCATTTTTGTTGATGATACACGACCAACAACATCAAAAACAAGAGTGATTGCACACAACCAGCATGTTGTTAGAATTGATAAAGAGAGTAAGGAGTATATTAATGAGGAAATGAGGAAGAAAATTCTTTCGTACCTCGATTCTCACTTGAAAAAGATTGATGGAATTATTCTTCAAGATTATAACAAAGGCGTGCTAACTCCGGAACTCATTGATAAGATCATTCATCTCGCAAATAATAACGATATTCTTATAACTGTTGATCCTAAGTTCAACAACTTTTTTTCATACAAGAATGTAACAGTTTTCAAACCGAACCGTAAAGAAGCTGAAGATGTTCTCGGAATGAAAATCAAATCTGCTTCAGATGTTTCATCTGCCGGGAAAATAATTTTGGAAAGAGTAAAAGCGAGTAATGTACTCTTGACACTTGGCGAGGAAGGTATTGCTGTGTTCGAGGAGCATCAAGCAGAAAAACGAATGCCTACTAAAGCAATTAAAGTCGCGGACGTTTCTGGTGCTGGTGACACAGTAATTTCTACTTTAACTATGGCACTTGCTGCCAAAGGAAATATTTTGGAAGCATGTTATCTTGCAAATTATGCAGCGGGAATTGTATGCGGCGAAGTTGGCATAGTGCCTATTGAGATAGATCGATTATTTCAGGTGATAAGAGAAGATCACAAATGAACGGATTAAAATCGTTACAGGAAATAAAATCACTGCGTAAGCAATTCAAGCAACAAAATAAAAAAGTTGTTTTTAGCAACGGTGTATTCGATCTGATTCATGCAGGCCATGTTGATTATCTAACCAAAGCAAAAGCTTTGGGCGATATTTTAATTGTTGGAATGAATACTGATGCCTCAGTTAGAAGAATAAAAAGCGATAAACGTCCAATTCTAAACGAAGAGGAGAGAGCATTTATAATCTCGAATTTGAAGTCGGTTGATTATGTTGTTCTTTTTGATGAAGACACACCAAAAGAGATTATAGATGAGATCATTCCCGATATTTTAGTTAAAGGCGCAGATTGGTCAATCGATAAAATTGTTGGTCGGGAAACCGTTGAAAAATATGGCGGTGAAGTTAAAACCATAAAGTTTGTAAATCAGCAGTCAACATCTAAGATCATAGAGTCAATTAAGAACAAATACTGCAGTTAGCTTGTTTCGATATTTTATTAATTGAATAAAATCAATATCCTTACGCGAAAGTTTACCAAATAATAATTTCTTTTCGTTAGAAAAAATTGTCAGATACTGAAGTAACACAAACCGAAGAAAAACCAAAGAGACGGCGTACTCTGTTTCAGAAGATTGTTAATGTATTCCTATACATTGGCTTGGTAACTTTTGCACTCCTTATATTACTCTTTGGATTCAGTCAAACATCAACATTTAGAAATTGGCTGCGGGACTTTACCGTTGAGCAGGTAAATGATAATCTGAATGGAAAAATTTCTATTGGAGAGATCCAAGGTACAATTTTCACCTCATTGATTCTACAAAATACGGTTATCACAATGGAAAAAGACACGCTGTTAAATGCCGGAATGATTGAACTGCGAATAAGCCCGTTAAAAATCTTTCTAAAGAAAATCTATGTGAGAAAAGCAGAAATTAAAGATACGCGAATAGCTTTTATTAAGGACAGCTTTGGTGATCTTAATATTGCAAAGTTGTTTCCTCCCTCAGCAGAAGAAGAAGATACTTCAAAATCAACTTTTCCGTTTAGGATTGAAGTTGCCGATCTTAAGCTGACAAACGTTGATTTCTCTCTGCAGAATTATGATAAGGTGGGAAGCACCGCACGGTATTCCTCTATGAACATGGATGATTTCAGGATCGAAGACATTTTTCTATCGCTTTCAGCATTTGCAGATATTAAGAACAATTCTTACGAAACCAAAATCGAGTACCTCTTATTAAATCCAAACTTGTTAGCATTCAACCTAAAGTCTTTTTCCGGTGAATTTGGAGTTAATCCTAAAGAAATAATTGCAAATAATTTGGTTATAAACACAGCAAATTCAAATATAAACTTAAATGCCAAAGTGAATGGATTAGACATATTTGATACAACAATGACGGAAAATTTAAAGTATGCTGTCATTGATATATCCTTAAACAGTCCCAAGTTTAACTTTGATGATATTTCCTCGTTTGTACCTCCAATTGCTATGCTCAAAGGCAATGTAGGTGTTCAGCTTCAGGCGTCAGGCAACATGCTTCAGTTCAATATAGATAGAATTGTTCTTGATTATGAAAAAACTCATCTCGAAACCAAAGCGACTATTCGTAACATTGACAATATGGATGAGATGACAATATCAGCGGATTTCAGAAATTCATTTATCAATCAGCCCGATATAAATAAATTGCTTCCGGAATTTGGCATTCCAATTTATGAGAAATTAGGCGTGGTGAAAATTGATTCACTTACGTTTGATGGGCGGCCATTAAATTTTAAATCGAGAATTCTCCTTTCGACCAACGAGGGGAATGTGTCATCGATTGTGAAAATGGATTTGGAAAAACCTATCGCTGAGTACGACATCAGTTTAGCTTCTACTGGTTTTAATTTATCATCGATTACAGGCCTGCCTTCTGATCTCAATATCCGGGGAAATTTCGTCGGGAAAGGATTTTCACCGAAAGAAATGGACGCCAATATTCTGCTTGTTGGTGATGGATCGAGTGTTGAGGGAATTAAACTGGATTCATTATCCTTAGCCGCAAAAGCAAAAGAGGGAATAGTTGATTATTCTATCTTTACTGTTTCTAATAATGCAAAAGCAGAAATTGAAGGTTCGTTTGATTTTTTGCAGGAAAATTTGGGTTACAAAGCCAGTGGGAAAGTCCGCAACCTCGATTTAGGCAAATTAATGCAAGACACCGCAACTGTAACTGATCTAAATTTCAAATTCAGGACCGAGGGAGAAAATTTTGATATTGATAAAATGAACATGTTTCTAACTCTTGATCTATCACCTTCAACAATAAATGGAATTAAGGTAGACAGCACTCGAACAATTACAGATATTTTTACAGATAACAACGAAGAGAGAGTAATTAATTTTATTTCGGATATTGCGGATGTTACGATTAAAGGTGAGTTTTCACTTCCTGATGCAATATCAGTGATAAGCGAGGAATCAGGCTTATTAATAAATGCTTTTATGAATAAGATCGATGAAATACTTCCAGCTAATAAAATACAAGAAAATTTACTTGTTGAAAAAAAGTTGGGAAAAACAGTTTCGAAATCAAAATTAAAACGAAACGAAAATGTTTCCATGCTTTATCTTATTGACCTGAAGGATTTCGGGATTATCAGTCCCTTCCTCAATGATAAAAGATTGGAAATTGATGGTGATATGATGGGGAATATTCTCTACAACAGTGACAGCATTTACATTACCTTACAATCCGACTTAAACTACCTTAAATATTGGGGAAAAACAGATGTCTATTTTCTTTCCAAACTGAATTTGGACATGAATACTGCCAATAGTTTTAATGTTAATTCGACAGAAGATGTTGACCTAAATTTGAATGCCAAAATAAATCGCGTTTTTGCTGGAACGGATTTGAATAATATTTCTCTTAGTTTGAAAATGAGAGATAATTTAGCCGAGATAAAATTATCCTCTCAATTTGAAGATTACGCATCCGCCGCTCTAAATTTTAAAGCGGATTTGCAAACTTCAACAATAAATCTTGATGTGAGCAAACTTGATCTTAATTACAAAGGTTTTGACATAAAAAACAGAGATAATCTCAATTTATCAATTTCTGAGAATCGAATTGACTTTAATAATTTTCAATTGTTTCATTCAAATGGAAAAATTACAGCAAACGGATTTCTTGCCGCAAATGAAAATCAAAAATTAAATCTGGAGATTAAAAACCTGCAAGGCAAAGATCTTTTTCAAAGTTTTTCTAATGCAAACGGATTAAGCTTGTTAGATATAAATCTAAATCTCGATGCAGTAATTACAGGTAGCTATGCAAGTCCTGAAATGACAATAACATTAACTGGCGATAGTTTGAAGTATAAAGAAAAAAACTTTGGAAATCTCGCTAGCAAATTCAATTATTCCAATAAAAATTTTTCATCGGATATAAAGTTTTTCGATTCCTACAGCAATTCTGCTGTACCGGCATTAAAATTAATTGGAAACATTCCGATAAATTTTTCGTTCACTGATTCTGGAAAAAGACTAATTGATGATGAGGAAATAGAGATTAATTTTTCATCAAACAATCTCGATCTCACCCCGTTTGGAGAATTATTTCCCGGTGTAAGTAAATTTAAAGGAAATCTTAACAGTAATCTTCAGATCATTGGTACAATTCAAGAACCATACCCAGATGGTTACATTAAGCTTGACAACTCGTCATTTCTTTTAAAGTACAATAATTTGGAGTACAAAGCAGGAATAAAAATTACAGTCACCAAGGATTTTTTATCTCTCGATAGCCTTCTTTTGGCAAACGCTGATGAAACTCAAATCAATAAAAAAATTACAGGCGGAGGAACTGCTGAGCTTGACAATCTGAATATGACTTCATCTCAATTTGTTTTGAATGGCAGCCTTCAGGTTTTAAGTGAAGAATCAAAATACGTAAGTCCAAATCTATACGGCGATTTAGTAATTTCTACAAATGGAAATTTTGAGCTTAAGTTCGATAAAAACGGAGCTAATCTTTATGCCCCGATAAACATTGATGTTGCCAAGCTAACCTATTCACAAGTTCAGGGGGCTTATTCCAGCTCATCGGAAAATTTTATTTATAAGTTTATTGAAGATACAATTACTAAAAATCTCGATGCCATGGATTTTGAGGCGTTAGTTAATTTATCAAAATTAAATGAGGCGGAGGAGATAGAGAAAATTTCCAAGCCAAGTAAGTTTGATTACAGCATAGACGTTAAAGTTGAGGATGAAGCTACTCTGACTTTTATACTTTCAAGAGAATTCAATCAAAACTTAGTTGCAGTTCTGCGCGGAAATTTTCAATATGAGAGTATTGGCGGCAAACCTGTTGCACAAGGCGAGTTAGAATTGCTTGAAGGCTCTACCTTAGAATTTATAAAAACTTTTAGTGCTGAAGGCAAAATTAGGTTTGAAAGTGAACTAAGCAATCCTTATTTAGATATAATTGCGACTTATAAAAGTTACTATTATCCCATCGAAAATTCTTCAAATGGAGAAGGAGATCAAACCGGCAGCGATGAAGTTGAAGTCGCAATTAAAATGAAAGTTAAAGGTGCACTTAAGGAATTGGATAAAAATCTTGCTCAGCAATCAGAGAAGCTAACAGTTTATGTGGGTACAAACAATATTGCGAATAACATTCCTGATCAAACAAAAGATGCTTCTGATGCTGTGATGTTCATGATTCTCAATAAATTTAATGACAACGTGACTCAACAAGAAAGAAGTATGGTTTCAACTTATGCTACAAGCTTTGCCGGGTCAATTGTTGGTGGATTTCTTAACCGTCAGCTTGGAGATTATGTAAAAAGCCTGGATATAAGACAATCAGCAACGGACACAAAATTTATTTTGGCTGGCAGAGCTGGTAAATTCCGTTACTCAATTGGCGGCTCGACTGCTGTATTTCAGGATCTCGGACTTGCCAACGTAAAAATTGAATATCCTATCACCCAAAGTTTTTTTATGCGTCTCGAAAGAAAAGAAGCTTTAAGTGAAACAAAATATATAAACGAAATGATTAATGAACTGGGACTCAAATATAGGTTTGAATTTTAATGAAAAAGAAAATTATTTCATTCTTTAAAAAGAATTCTAAAAGTTCCTATAAAAGCACGGAAATTGCTAAGCGGCTTAAACTTAATTCAGAAGATGAGATAGTGTCTCTAAAACATTTTTTACATCAACTTTATGAAGAGAACTTTCTAACCAGAAACGGAAAAAGATATAAAATGAACCAAAATGTGTCTACCGGAAAAATAATCGGCCAACTGCAAATAAGTCCCGGCGGTTTTGGATTTGTGATATCAAAGGATACGAAACTTGGCGATATTTTTATAGCTTCTCGAAATCTTTCTACAGCATTCAGCGGCGATACCGTTGAGGTCGCTCTTTTTGCCAAACGCAAAGGCAAAAACATTGAGGGGCAAATTGTAAATGTTATTTCGAAGAAAAGAAAGAACATTGTTGGAACTCTCAGAAAATCACATGTTTCTTATTTTATAAAGCCCGATGAACCGGAAATTCACCGTGATATTTATGTTGATAAAGATAATCTAAAAGGAGCTAAAGAAGGTGATAAGGTAATTGTAGGAAATATATTCTGGGATACTTCGCTGCTTAATCCCGAAGGTGAAATAGTAAAGGTTATTGGAAAATCCGGAACAAAAGAAGCAGAAATAACTTCGCTTGCTCATGAGTTCAGTTTACCATTAAAGTTTTCTTCTAAGACTTTGGAAGAGGCGGAAAGCATAACCGAATATTTTTCAGACTCTGATTTGAAAGACAGAATTGATTTCAGAAGCAAAAATGTTTTTACAATTGACCCTGTTGATGCAAAGGATTTTGATGATGCTCTCTCAATAGAGATACTTGATAATGAAAATTACCGTATAGGAATTCACATTGCAGATGTTTCACATTATGTTCCAGTAAATTCGAACCTTGATAAAGAAGCTTATGAGAGAGGGAATAGTGTTTATCTCGTTGGAAGTGTTATTCCAATGCTTCCGGAAAGACTATCGAACAATATTTGTTCGTTGGTTCCCAATAAAGACAGATTGACTTATTCGGTTATTGCTGAATTGAGCAAACGAGGTAAGCTAGTAGACTATCAGATTAAGAAAACGGTGATAAACAGCAAGAGAAGATTTACTTACGATGAAGTTCAAGATATTATTGAGAATGGTAACGGTGATTTTAAACAAGAGGTTTTGCTGCTTAATAATATTGCGGAGACATTGAGAAAGAGGAGATTTCGTGACGGCGGAATTGAATTTTCGACACCCGAAATTAGATTTGACCTTGATGAGAATAACATACCAATTTCTATTTATCGTAAAGATGCTAAGCAAAGCAACATGCTCGTTGAGGAATTTATGCTGCTTGCCAATAAAATTTGTGCAGCACATATATCTACATCCAAGAACGAATTGGCTAAACCTTTTGTTTACAGAATACATGATTTGCCGGATACTGATAAAATTGTTGAATTTTCCAAGTTTGTAAAATCGCTTGGTTTTTCTTTTGACCCGGCTGGATCTAAAAACACAAAACAATTTCATTCACTTTTGCTTCAAATTAAAGGAAAAGAAGAGGAAGCATTGATTAATGAATTGGCAATCAGATCGATGGCGAAAGCGGTATATTCCACAAAGAATATCGGTCACTACGGTCTTGGTTTCAAACATTATACTCATTTTACTTCTCCGATAAGAAGATATTCTGACTTGATAGTGCATAGGATACTATTTCATTATCTTGAAGTAAATAACAAAAATTTATACTCACATGTAAGGTTGGAGGAAATAGCGGCTCATATTTCCATTACTGAAAGAAGTGCAGTTGAGGCTGAAAGGTTATCAATTAAAATTAAACAGATCGAATTTCTTGAGAATCATATAGGCGAATCTTTCCATGCGGTAATTTCAGGAGTGACACATTTCGGATTATTTGTTAAAATACTGGATATCTTGGCAGAAGGTTTAATTAGAGTGCGGGATTTGGAGGGAGATTTTTATGTTTACGATGAGAAAAAATATTCCTTAATTGGGAGGAGAACTAAAAAACAGTATCGGCTTGGCGATAAAGTCTGGGTTAAGCTTATCCGTGTCGATAAAGAAAAATCCGAGCTAGATTTTATTATTACAGAACAATAAAAAATAATTATAATGGAAAAATTAACACTTAAATTTGTTTTGCTTTTATCTTTCATACCCTCAATATTATTCGGGCAATTTGGAAAGAATAAAGTTCAGTATAAAGATTTTGACTGGTATTATATTCAAACTGAGCATTTTGATATTTACTTTAACCAAAACGGCGAAGCCCTTGCAGAGTTTAGCTCAAAAGCAGCAGAGAATGCTCTGGCTTCAATTCAAAAAAGCTTTAACTACAAGATTAATAACCGAATTACTCTAATCATTTATAATTCTCAAAACGATTTCCAGGAAACAAATGTTATTGATCAATATCTTAGTGAAGGCATTGAAGGGTTTACTGAACTGTTTAAAAATCGGGTAGTTGTACAATTTATGGGTTCCTACAAGAAGTTCAGGCACCTAATCCACCACGAGCTTGTGCATGCTGTTATGAATGATATGTTTTACGGAGGTTCAATTCAGAATATTATTTCAAACAATATTTCAATAAACATTCCTATGTGGTTTAGTGAAGGTATGGCAGAATATCAAGCATTAGGGTGGGATGTTGATACGGATATGTTTATGCGCGACGCCGCAATTAATGAATATTTGCCTGACATTCCAGGTTTAGGAGGTTATTTTGCTTACAGAGGCGGGCAATCTGTTTTTTACTACATTGATAGGAAATATGGCAAGGAAAAAATAGGTGAGTTAATTGGCAAAATTAGAAACTCCGGAAATGTTGAAACTGGGTTTAAAGAGGCAATTGGTCTGAATATCGAAGAACTGAACGAACGCTGGAAAAAAGAGATTAAGAGAATTTACTGGCCTGATATTGCAAAGAGAAAAGATCCTGATGAATTTGCGAAAAGGCTGACGGATCATAAAAAAGATGGGGGTTCCTATAACACGAGTCCTGCAATCTCACCTCAGGGCGATAAGATTGCTTTTCTCTCAAACAGGGATTTTTATTTCGATCTGTACCTCATGAGTGCAATTGATGGACAAATTATTAAAAAACTTATTAAGGGCAATCGAACAGCGGATTTTGAGGAGTTGAATATTCTTACTCCAAGTTTAACCTGGTCACCGGATGGAAAGAAAATTGCGCTCGGTGCTAAAAGCAGCGGTTACGACGTAGTTTATTTAATTGATGTGGAATCGGAAGATCGAGAAACAATTCCTCTTTCACTTGAAGGAGTTAAAAGTGTTACATGGTCTCTGGATGGAAAAAATTTAGCGTTCGTTGGTCATACGGCTGAAAAATCTGATATTTATCTCTATAACTTAGAAAGTAAACAGCTTGAGAATTTAACAGACGATCTTTTCACAGACAGTGATCCGGCATGGTCATTTGATGGAGATAAAATATTTTTCTCTTCAGATCGAACTGACATTCTATCAAAAGAAATTTTACCGGAAAACTTTAAGATTTATAAACATGACTACAACCAGCTGGATATTTATTCTTTTAATTTGAGTGATAAAAAAATTGAAAGAGTTACTTCACTTCCGTTTAGTGATGAAGTATCACCAATTGCAAGCCCTGATGGGAACTATCTATTATTTATTTCAGATATAAATGGAATAAACAATATTTTTAAGAAAAGCTTTTCAGATAACAGTGAAGATGATCTTTTGCCAGTTACAAATTCGCTAAATGGTTTGTATCAGTTGTCTGCTTCAAAAGATGGCAAAAAATTATCATTCACATCCTTGTATCAATCTGCTTTCAACATCTTTTTAATGAATAATCCTTTTGAGCTGGCTTTAGATGAGAAAAAACTTGAACCGACACTTTACATCTCAAGTTTATTGAAAAAGGAAAATGGAGAAGAGTTCATTGATCGGGATAGCTCGGTTGCACTAAAGAATTCCAATGATGATTCGTTACAAATTTATATTGGAAATATTGTTGATACATCAAAAGTTTACGGTGATTCAGTTGAAATAGATTTCAGTAATTATGTTTTTGGCACTGATTTCAATTTGCCAAAAGATACAAGCAGTGTTGATAATTCAAAATTTAACCTTGCAAATAATCTTGATAAGCAAGGCAACTACAAAGTCAATAAGTACAAAATTTCTTTTTCACCCGATATAGTTTATGCAAACGCCGGCTACAGTTCATTATACGGTTTGCAGGGAACAACGGTAATTTCCTTTAGTGATGTTTTGGGTAATCATCGTTTGATAGGCGTAACAAGCCTTCAAATTGATTTGAAGAACAGCGATTATGGTTTAGCATACTACTATCTTCCTGAAAGAATGGATTTTGGAATTGAAGCATTTCACACAGCAAGATTTGTTTATTTGTCCAGGGGAATTTTTGCTGACTTGATCAGATTCCGAAACTTTGGTGCTGTAGGATCAATCAGCTATCCTTTAAACAGATTTAAGAGATTTGATTTCGGATTAAGCTGGCTTAATATTTCACAAGAAAATTTAGACAACCCAAATGAAACAACGGATAAGGTTTCCTATATAATTCCATCATTAGGGTTTGTTCATGATAATGTTTTATGGGGTTATACCTCGCCAATTGATGGTTCACGTTATCGATTTGACATTTACGGCAATCCAGGTTTATCAAATAAAAAATTAAGCTTCTATTCCGTCCTTGGTGATTATAGAAGATATTTAAGATTTTGGACTGATTACTCATTTGTATTCAGATATTCGGGTGGATATTCTGCCGGAAGTAATCCGCAAAGATTTTTTATTGGCGGTATTGAAAACTGGATAAATCGATCTTTCGCAACAACAGATATACCGCTTGAATCAGCTTCCGATTTTGCATTCTTAACTGCTGCGTTGCCCTTGAGAGGTTTTGATTACGCAGAAAGAATTGGAACGAGATACTCACTGGTTAACATGGAATTCAGGTTTCCTTTAATCAGATATTTGGTTACAGGCGCTCTTCCATTTCTATTTAGAAATATTTTAGGAGTTGTTTTTATTGATGCCGGTGCTGCATGGACAAAAGATAAAGACCTAAAACTTTTTGATCGCAATCAGAATGGTAACGTTATTACAAAAGATTTGTTAATGGGAACCGGTGTTGGAGCAAGGGTTTTCTTCCTTTATTTCCTAATGCGGTTCGATGTTGCATGGGCATACAATGTTGATGGATTTACAAAACCAAAGTTTTATTTGTCGCTTGGAGCAGATTTTTAACATGTGTTAAAATATTAGATATGCCAGATTTGGAAATTGTCTTTGTGCTGTGAAAATCTGGTATATCTACTTTGAATCTGGGGGTTTTGGTTTTGAGGATTTGCTTTCGGACTTGGCATTTTTATAATCAGTATGATAAAAACCGCTTCCTTTAAAAATTGTACCGGCCCCGGCGCCAAGTAATCTTTTTACTTTTCCCTTACATTTAGGGCATTCTTTAATTTGCTCGTCATTCATCTTCTGATATATTTCGAAGTCGTGACCACAAGCTAAACACTTATATTCATATGTTGGCATGATTTATTCCTAGAAAATTAGTGCTTAACTTAATGAAAAAAAGGAAATAATTCTATAAATTGTTTTAGTCAAATTTTCATTACTCTATAAATCACCTAATTATAATCTCAATGAACAGTTTAAAGACAATCAAAAATTTTTTTCTTGTGTTATTACCTCTCATCAGTATCGGCTGTTTGAATTATATTCAGGATGTAAACTTATACGCAGATGGTTCAGGTGTAATGAAAATAAGTTACTGGATGAAATCACTGGGAAATGAAAATTCAGTAATTGTTGAAAAAATTGGTCTGTTTAATGCAGACTCCCTCAGAAGCTCTTTTCAATCTCAGTATAATTCTATTGAAGACATAGAAGTTTATACTGATTCCACGGACAGCACAATGCATGCGATAGTCGAGCTCACTTTCCCAAGTATTGATTCACTTAATAATCATAAATCATTCAAGGAATATAAATTTTCGTTAAAAGACGGTGCTGCCGGTCAGAAAATTTTTACGCAGTTCATTCCGCCGGTTGCAACTGGGTTCGGGGTTAATAGAAGTGATTTCAACATTCAATACAAATACACGTTTGGAGGAGAGATAATTACACATAATGCTCAGGATAATGAAGGGCGGACGTTAGTGTGGAATTATACTCTTGATGATATTGGCAGTGGTAAAACAATTTTGGTGACCTTCAAACCATTCAAGATCAAACAAACCCCCTATTGGATTTACATTCTCTCAGGCATTGTTCTACTTGTTGTCATTATTTTCCTTTTCAGAAAGAAAAAGGATTAGAATAATCTTGTTTTTCAACGATATTCAGCAGTTAATTTTATTGACATACCAGGTCGAAATACATATATTTGTGACTCTTTTCTGTAAAAATAAAAGCAAATAACCTAAAAAATGGTCAGCGAAAACCTTAAGATTTTTTCGGGAAGCTCGAATCTTCCGCTTGCTGAAAAAATTGCTAAAAAGCTTAACAAACCATTGGGTTTAATTGAACTAAAACGGTTTAGCGACGGCGAAATTTGGGTTAAGTTTCTTGAAAATATTCGGGGTTCGGATATATTTATAGTTCAATCGACAAATCCTCCGGCAGAAAATCTGCTTGAGTTATTGATAATGGTTGATGCAGCAAAAAGGGCTTCGGCAAATAGAATTACAGCTGTAATTCCGTATTTTGGTTATTCAAGGCAAGACAGAAAAGATCAGCCCAGAGTTTCAATTACGGCAAAACTTGTTGCAAATTTAATAACTATTGCCGGGGCGGATCGTGTAATCACAATGGATTTACATGCTGCTCAAATACAAGGTTTCTTTGATATTCCTTTTGATCACTTGTACGGATCATCTATTTTTAGTGGTCTCTTTAATGATATTAAAGAAAATTTGGTTGTTGTTTCACCAGATGTTGGTGGTATTAAGATTGCAAGATCATACGCAAAACGGCTTAATGCAAGTTTAGTTGTGATTGATAAGAGAAGGCCGAAGCAAAATGTTGCAGAAATAGTGCACATTATAGGAAGTGTGCAAGATAAAGATGTTCTTATAGTTGATGATTTGATTGATACAGCCGGGACTTTTGTTGGTGCAATTGATGCATTAAAAAAAGAAGGTGCACGTAACATTTATGGAGCCGTTACACATCCGCTGTTTTCCGGCCCGGCCATTGAAAGAATTCGGAACTCACAAATTACCAATTTGATGGTTTCGGATTCAATAAATTTTAAGCACAATGATAATTTGGAAAAGATTTCAGTTATTTCTGCAGCTGAGATTTTTGCAGAAGCAATTATAAGAACTCATGATAATGAGTCGATAAGTTCATTGTTTGATATAGATAAAGGATAATTTTTTAATATTGGAGTAATTATGGAAAAACAAGCCCTTAAAGCAAATATCCGAACCGAAATAAATAAAACCTCAAGAAGTAATTTACGAAAAAATGGAAAAGTCCCCGGAATTTTTTATTCTAGAGTAAATAAACCACTTTCGATTGAAGTTTCTGAAAAAGCGATTAAACCTTTTGTGTTCACAGCTAAAACTCATCTTATTTCGCTTGAAGTTGAAAATGATAAAAATTATGATTGTGTCGTGAAGGATGTTCAATTTGATCCTGTAACTGAATCAATTGTTCACTTTGATTTGCTCGGGTTAATCGAAGGTGAAATGTTTCAATTGGAAGTTCCGATACAGTATCAGGGAACTGCAATTGGTATTAAAGAAGGCGGAATAGTCCAGCAGGTTCTGCACAAATTAGAAATTGAATGCTTTCCGAAAGACATTCCTCAATTTCTAAGTATTGATATAACAAACTTAAAACTTGGAGAATCAATTCATCCAAACGATCTTTCATACGAAAATATTACAATATTAACTCCACCCGAATCAGTTGTAGTTGCAGTTGTTCATCCAAAAGTTGAGAAAGAACCTGTTGTAGGTGAAACACCAGAAGAAGCACCAGCAGAACCTGAAGTAATTAGTAAGGGCAAAGCCGTTGAGGAAGAAGAAGAAAAAGAATAAAACTTAAGTGCGGTTGATTTTAGGAATTGGCAATCCGGGGTTGCGTTATAAAAATAATAGACATAATGTTGGATTCATGCTTTTAGATTATTTGGCCGATAAATACTCCATTTCTTTCATTCCCTCCAGAAACGAATATTATTATTCCGAGCATAAGATAGGGGAGAATCGTCTTAGCTTAATTAAACCATCATGTTACGTTAATAATAGTGGATTTTCCGCATTGCAAGCAATTTCACACTATCATGCTACTTTAGATGACCTGCTTGTAATATATGATGATGTATATTTACCAACCGGTAGTTTCCGGTTGAAAGTAAATGGCGGAGATGGTGGTCACAAAGGAGTCAGCTCGATGATCTATCATCTCTCCTCTGAGGAAATTATTCGAATTCGAATAGGAGTTGGTGGTGAAGATTTTTCACAAGATAGCATTGCAGAATACGTACTTTCAGATTTTAGTCTTGATGATGAGAAAAAATTAAGTGAAGTGTTTAAAAATTGTTTTACTTTAGTTGAATCATTCATTGTTGGTGGGAAGAAGCAGCTACTGGACACTAACAGCAAATTAGCCAAACCAATTAGCAATTCGGGAAATAATTTATAAATGCAATATTGGAGAAAAATATGAACTTAGGTTTTCAAATTATTCCCTTGTTCGGGATACTCGCACTACTTTATACATTCTGGAAATCTTCCTGGGTAAATAAACAGGATCCCGGCACAGAGAAAATGCAAAAGATATCTCAGCGAATTTCAGAGGGCGCCATGGCGTTTCTTAAAGCAGAATATAGAGTTCTAGCCATATTTGTTCTTTTTGTTGCTTTGCTGCTTGCTTATAGTGGATTCAATTCTGAAAATTCTTCCCCGTTAGTTGGTGTTTCATTTGTGGTGGGTGCATTCTGTTCAGCTTTAGCTGGTTTCATAGGTATGAGAGTAGCAACTAAAGCTAATGTACGTACAACAAATGCGGCACGAACAGGTCTTGCAGAAGCTCTAAAAATAGCATTTACTGGCGGATCAGTTATGGGAATGGGTGTAGTTGGTTTAGGAGTTTTAGGACTAGGCACTTTGTTCCTCATTTATAGCTCAATGTATGGTTTGAATTCTCAATCCGGCTTAGATAAAGTAATAGTCGTTATTACAGGTTTTTCATTTGGCGCTTCTTCTATCGCTTTATTTGCAAGAGTAGGAGGGGGAATTTATACTAAGGCTGCTGATGTCGGTGCTGATCTTGTCGGTAAGGTCGAAGCTGGAATTCCTGAAGATCATCCTCTAAATCCTGCGACTATAGCAGATAATGTGGGCGATAATGTAGGCGATGTTGCCGGAATGGGTGCTGATTTATTTGAATCTTACGTTGGTTCAATCGTTGGGACTATGGTTTTGGGAGCGTCATTTTTTATGATTCCCGCATTTCAAGAGAGCACGGCAGGACTTGGCGCTGTTCTTCTTCCTTTGATGATCGCTGGAATTGGAATTGTCATGTCTATCATAGGAACTTTCTTTGTTCGTGTAAAAGAGGGTGGTGATCCTCAAAAAGCATTGAACCTCGGAAACATTGTCGCTGGAGTTTTGATGATTATTTCATCTTGGTTTTTAATAAAATGGTTACTGCCAGAATCATGGCTCTTTAAAGATCCGCTTTATGAATTCAGTGGGGAAGGAAATTTTTACAGCTCTACAAATATTTTCTTTGCTACAGTAATTGGAATTTTATCCGGTGCTTTGATTGGAATGATTACGGAATATTATACCGGCAGTGGTAAAGGCCCGGTATTGAGCATTGCCCGCCAATCAGTAACTGGAGCAGCGACAAATATTATTTCAGGCTTAAGCGTGGGAATGATGTCTACCGCATTACCGGTTCTGGTTCTTGCCTCGGCAATTATTTTGTCATTCTACTTTGGCGGATTATATGGCATTGCAATTTCAGCGGTTGGAATGTTATCGATATTAGGGATTCAACTTGCAGTTGACGCCTACGGGCCAATTTCAGATAATGCGGGTGGTATTGCGGAAATGTCTGAATTACCAAAAGAAGTTCGGTCAAGAACTGATAAACTGGATGCGGTTGGAAACACTACAGCGGCAATTGGAAAGGGATTTGCAATAGGTTCTGCTGCATTAACAGCTTTAGCATTGTTTGGAGCATTTATGGTGTCTGCTCATTTGAAATCAATAGATATTTCCAAAGCTGTGGTAATGGCTGGATTATTAATTGGTTCAATGATTCCATTCCTATTCTCTGCAATGGCCATGCGATCTGTTGGCCGCGCTGCAATGTCTATGATAGAAGAAGTTAGACGCCAATTTAATTCAATTCCATCACTTAAAGCTGCACTTGATGTTATGCGAAAAAACCAAGGCAAGGAAATGAATGATTGGAGTGCGGAAGATCAACAGACCTTTCATGCTGCTGATGGTAAGGCGGAATATGGAAAATGTGTTGAAATCTCAACAAAAGCTGCAATTAGGCAAATGGTTATACCAGGTCTTATGGCTGTAATTGTTCCGGTTGCAACTGGTTTTCTTGGCGGAAAAGAGATGCTCGGTGGATTAATTGCAGGAGTAACTGTTACCGGAGTGCTGATGGCAATTTTCCAGGCAAATGCCGGAGGCGCATGGGATAATGCAAAAAAAATGTGTGAAGAGGGAATTGAAGTAAACGGCCAAAAATATTACAAGGGATCGGATGCCCACAAAGCCGCTGTTGTAGGCGATACAGTAGGTGATCCTTTTAAAGATACTTCAGGCCCATCTTTAAATATTTTATTAAAATTAATGGCCGTTGTTTCGCTTGTAATTGCACCTTTAATTAAATAAATTTGAACGCTTTTAATTTAACATGTTTAACCCTGCCCTTCTTTAAGAGGGCTATATTATCCGAAGGGAAATAAAATGACAAATCAGACTTATGAGAGTGCTGTTTTAATTAATGCAACTCTCGACGATCCTCAGATTGAGGGAATAATATCAAAGATAAAAGAGACTATTGCCAATAATGGGGGTGAGATTAGGGAGGTTGAAAATTGGGGAAGAAAACGATTAGCTTACGTGGTTAATAAGAGTAAAATTGGATATTATGCCATTTTTAGATTCGATGCTCCTACCACGATTATCTCCAAGTTAGAAAGATTTTATACTCTTGATGATCATATCCTAAGGTTTTTAAATATTAAACTGGATGCTATTGCCTTAGAACAACTGGAAAGAAATAAGGTTGCGCCTATTCCGCTCATTGAACCAGTACCTGATGAAATTATACCGCCTGTTAAAATTGCCGAACCAGAGGATGAATAATTAATTGTTATCAAAAAAAATTGTGACTAAGCATGGAGGAACAAAAAATGGCTGACTTGAGAATGCCCGAAATCAACTACGTAATTGTTGCCGGGAACCTGACTAAGGATCCGATTTTTAGACAAACAACTAACAATACCCCTGTTGCGAATTTTTCAATAGCCTCAAATAGAAAATACAGGGATAGCTTAAACAATTGGCAGGAAGATGTTTGTTATGTTGGCGTTGTTGCTTGGAATAAATTAGCTGAGAGCTGTCGTGAAAAATTAAGAAAAGGGTCGGCTGTTTTAGTTGATGGTGAGTTGCAGAGCAGAAGCTGGAAATCGGATGATGGGCATAATAGAAGTATTGTTGAAATTAAGGCCCGTAGGATTCAGTTCTTAAATAGAAGATTGAAAGCTGACGACGATAATGGGCACATTGCTGAAGTTGACGAACCGGAAACATTCTCGGAAGACGAACCAGCTAGTTTCAATAATGACTCGTTCGATAAGTTTTTATCCAACGAAGAATCAAATCTTATTAAATAATTAAATGGAAATTGAATGAAGAAAGAAATTAGAACAAAAAGAGTTTGCAGGTTCACCCAAAATAATATTAAGTACATCGATTTTAAGGATGTAAAACTTTTGCAAAAATTTATTTCGGAACAAGGTAAAATTATTCCTAAAAGAATTACCGGAACCTCGTCTAAATATCAAAGACAATTAAGCTTAGCAATAAAACGTGCAAGACATATGGCGCTTTTACCATATGTTTCTGAAAGCGCGAGATAATTATCTGGAGGATTAAATGAAAGTTATACTAAGAAAAGATTATGAATCTCTTGGCAAGATTGGAGAGGTTGTCGAGGTAAAATCCGGCTTTGCTCGAAATTTTTTACTTCCAAGAAAAATTGCTTATGCAGCTTTAGCCGGCAATTTGAAGGCACTCGAGGAAGAAAAGAAAGTACATGTAAAGAAAGAACAGCAGGAATTAGTTAAGTCTGAAAAGCTTGCTGGTGAGTTAGAAAAAGTCTCCGTCACTATTCCAGTTCAAGTTGGTGAAGAAGATAAGATTTTTGGTACAGTAACGAATCAAATGATAGCTGATGCCTTAACTGAAAAAGGATATGAAATAGATAAAAGGAAGATTGAAATTGAAGAACCAATTAAATCTTTAGGCATTTACGGAGTTAATATTAAACTGCATGCAAAGATAAATGCTAAAATTAAAGTGTGGGTTGTTAGAGAATAGCCGAGGGAATTTTAAGTATAAAAAAAGGAAAGCGAGTTTGCTTTCCTTTTTTATTTTTAAACTAATGAAAGTTATCTAGCTCTTACCTTTTTAGTATTTACCAGCTTGGCGATTTGAGAAGTGCCATTTTTTGCAATATTTTTAATAGCTTCAGTTGAGAGTTGAAGAGTTACGAATCTATTTAATTCTTGAACCCAAATACGTTTCTTTTGTAAGTTAGGTAAAAATCTTCTTTTCGTCCGATTATGGGCATGCGACACACTATTACCGTAAGCCGGTTTTTTCCCGGTTAATTGACAAACTCTGGACATGATTTCTCCAATAAATATATATTCAAAATGAGGTGTAAATATAGCAATTAATTCTTAAAAAAATAGAAAAAATCGGATCCAATTTGGTTAGAAATTCTAATAATAAAGCCGGTTTTGATTGAAATTAAGCCTTTTTTTTTGTATTTAGTTTTAGAAAATAGCCAACGAAGGATATAAAAAATTTTTATAGACAGATTATGAAGGAGTTATAACAATGGAATATTACGAACTGCATCCCGACACTCCACAACAAAGATATATCAATAAAGCTGTAAACGTTTTGAGAGAAGGTGGAGTAATAATTTATCCTACCGATACTGTTTATGGAATTGGCTGCGATATATTTAACAAAGATGCACTGGAAAGAATCTTCGCAATTAAAAATGATGGGATTACTAAACTATTTAGTTTTGTTTGCTCGGATTTGAAGGACATAGCTAAATATGCAAAGGTATCTGATTATGCATATAGAACTATGAAGCACTTGCTACCCGGTCCATATACTTTTATTTTACCAGCTGCTAAGCATGTTCCCAAAAAACTTTGGAGCAAAAGAAAAACAGTTGGGATTCGAATTCCTAAACATGTTGTTACTCTCGATCTTGTAGCGGAATTAGGAAATCCAATTATAAGCACGAGCACAACAAATAGGAAAGGTGAGCTGATACTAGACCCTGCTGAAATAAAAAGTATTTTTCAATCTCAAGTAGATCTCATGCTCTCGCAAGGAGCATTAGCTGGGAAACCCTCAAGCATCGTTGATCTTAGCGGTGAAACACCAGAAGTTGTTAGAGAAGGTGCTGGAGATGTTAGTTTGTTCTTGCCCTAAATATGCAGCCATTAAATTTTTTTTCTAAAAATCTGTGTTGAAGACGCTTGACAAATTGGGGTCAGAATAATTTCATTTATATTCACATTTGCGGGCCGAGATGCCGCAAAAACAACTGCTTCAGCTACATCCTTAGGGGAAAGTGGTGTGACGCCATCGTATACTTTGTCTGCTCGTGAATCATCCCAAGAAAATCTAACTTTGGCAAATTCGGTTAATACCATTCCCGGATCGACAGAAGTTACCTTGATGTTTTTATCTATTACATCCACACGGATAGATTGAGAAAGAGCTTTTACAGCATATTTTGTAGCGCAGTAAACATTGCCCATTGGATAGACTTCATGCCCGGCAGTTGAACCAATATTTATCACATGCCCGCTTTTCCTATTGACCATTTTTGGTAAGATAGTGCGAGTAACATACAATAGCCCTTTCACATTAGTATCAATCATCTCTTCCCAATGAGTGATATCGGCATCGTAGACTTTATTTAAACCACGAGCAAGGCCCGCATTGTTAAGCAGAATATCAATTTGCTCCCATTCTTTAGACAGTGAACTGATTACTGTCTTTACATTGCGTAATTTTCTAACATCAAGCTCTACAACGAGTATTTTAACTTTATTTTTTTTTACCAATGATTTTTTCAAATCATTTAATCTTTCTATCCGGCGGGCAGACAAAATTAAATTTGATCCTTTGCTTGCAAATGCTTCTGCACAAGCTTTACCAATTCCCGATGAAGCTCCAGTAATAAAAACTATTTTATTCTTAAGACTTGCCATGATCAATCCTTGAATTGTGTGAATATAATTTTATGTTTCCGAACAATCATCGCTCTATCCAGCTTGTTCTTTTTGTATTAAAATTTGGAGCGATAATCTCGAACGGATAAGGTTTTGATACAACTTCCTTCCAAGAAGCATCTCCATTTTGACGGCCTAACCATTTTATACCCGTGGATTCTGAATCATCACTTTTAATGATAAATTCCTCATTGCCATATCTAATGTTTGCGATTAAATTAAAACCAGCGCCATTTTTTTTACTAAAACTTTCCACTATTATTCTAAATGAATTCTTTCCATCGACTAAGAAAGGTTTGATGTCAATAAACTTAATCCTTTTATAATCAACTAAGAGCGAGAGGCTGCGTCTTGCATAAACTTCATCCACAAAATTTTCGTTGATATAAAGTTTAACGTAAGTATCGCCAAGTAATTGCAGGTACGCCTCGTTGGGTAAATCTTTCAGGTCGAATGACGTTTTAAATTCTATTTTAGAGGCAAAAGATGAATCTTCATTCTTTAAATAGAGCCACTTACTTTCCAGCAGCGGATTAAAACTTAAAATATTTAGCGAGAGGAGATTTTCTTTAATTTCCTTAAAGTATGAAATTAATCTATCGAACTTATCTTCAATCATATTCAAATTAGATTCTTTGTAGTATTTCAACCATAACTTGCGAAAATCTTGCTTCAGAGAATTAAGAACTTCAATATTTTCATGAATCAAGCTGGTGATTTGATTCTCACTTCCAATGTTTTTTTCTTTCAATACTTTTCGAAGCAGAAGTTGCGTTTCCAACTTCAATTTGTACCATTTATTCAAATTGAGGATGAATTGAAGTAATTCAAAATGATCAGAATTTTTCTTTACTTTTAATTTTAGGTTGTCAATATCCTTTTCCACTTGCGGAAGAGTTAATTCATTCCAGCTTATCCGTACGGCTTTTGAGGTTTTAGTTTCCCACCAGGCAGGTTCCTTGAAATTTAATAATGGATGCCGCCACACTTCGTGCCAGATTATTTGATTAAGCGGTTCGCTTAAAGTTGTATAAATATTAGTTAACCTTGCCTCATCAATTCCGAAAAAATCATAAAAGTATTCTTTGCTGAATTTACTCAAATCACTTTGCGAATAATTCCACGAACATTGTGCCGACCAAGCATAGTTGAAAAGAATAAATTCTTTGAAAGTCTCTGCTCCGTAATCACCCCAGTTTGAGTTTATCATCCCAAGCGATTCATTTTCTAATCCGGATTTTACGATATACTTTATATTTGGAAGTGAATTAATATTTGCGGGAAAAGTAGACAAAAAGTTCCAAGCTGTTGGTGAGACTAAATATTTAAAACCAGCATCTCGAATTATTTTTGTAGAAGGATAATTATCATCGGCACGATAATGCCAATCAACGATAATAATGTCTTTTGGAATTAGTGAAAGAATCTCTGGATGATCAAGCAGTATGTCTCCGTACATCATCACTTTTTTATTGTACTTATTACAAATATCATATACTTTTTTGTAATGATTTGCATGCACGACAGCAATGTTAGTCTCATCTACCAATTTTTTACTTTCCCCTAATCCAACGTCGTAACTTTCATCTGCACCCATGTGAAAATATTCTGACGGGAAAAGTTCAAACACTGCTTTCAGCAATTCTTCAAGAAAAACATACGTAGAATCATTCGAAACATTTAAAGATGCTGCGCCCGGGAATTCAGCGTACTTTAAAAATTCTTTTTGAGAAAGAATATTTTCATAGTGACCAAGCGTTTGAAAAATGGGAATAACTTCAACAAAATTCCTTTTAGCAAAATTTAAAATTTCTTTTACCTCATTTTTGGTTAAAGATCCGCGGTTTTTTCCTATTGTTGGATATTTTTCAAACTCAAGCATATCTTCCAGATAAGGCATGTAAGTGTTCATTTTATATCTGGCGATATGAGAAATTATTTTCTTGAAATTCTCGAGATTAGAAACTTGACCCCGGCTAATATCATCTGAAATTCCTCGCATTTTCATATCTGGCCAATCAATTATTTCAATTGAACGAAGTTTCTTCTCTGCTTTTTCCAGAAGCTGAATTAGACTCATTGCAGCGTAGTAAATTCCTTTGGGAGTTCTAGCCTGGAGTTCAATTTTGTTTTCCGATATTCTTAGGAGATAACCCTCATCGCTTAAATTCTTGATAATGTGGTTTTCTTCTTCATTTCCGAAGTAGCTGATTTGTATATCACCAGCGCTTTTAATGCTTAAATTCAAATTATTATACTCTTTGAGCGTCTGTTGAATTAATTGGACAGCATAAGAATTTTCATTTGCCAAATTTGAAGGTGATATTGTCAAATCATTTTTCAAGTGAAAAACACCATCGAGAAATCTGACTAATTTTGGAGTTGGAACGATCTGTAGATCCATTGTTTGACCGCTTAGAATGTTGGTTATTAATAACAAGGAAAAGAATAGAAATAGCTTCTTCATGATAATTCCAGATTAAGAGAAACAGATTTTTTTTTGATGATTAAGTTAAAAATATTTTTACAAAAACTTAATCTTCGGATAAATTTATTTATTAGAAGAAGAAATGATTAAAAATATTTTGTTGTTATTGATTATTTGAAAATACCGGGAATTATTGTAAAACATTTCGGGCATTTTCCATCTTTTAAATGATTAGTCAGCACATCATGCCAATCTCTTTTTATTAATGGCGCGTTGCAGTTGTGGCAAAATGTAGCGTGCCCCTCGGAATGAAAAATATTTCCAACATAACAATATTTTATACCGGCGCTCAAAGCAATCTTTCTTGCGTTTAGCAAAGTTGATTCAGGTGTTCGAGATTTGTTTAACATTTTGAAATCAGGATGAAATGCGGTGAAGTGCAATGGGACTTCATCGCCAAGATTCTTTAATATCCAATCACATTCTTGTTTTATCTCTGTATCGGAATCATTCTCTCCCGGAATTAATAATGTAGTTATTTCAATCCAAACATCAGTTTCATTTTTTAACCAGACTAAAGTATCAAGAACATAATTCAGGTGGGAAAATGTAATTTTATGATAAAAATCCTCACTGAATGCTTTCAGGTCAACGTTTGCTGCATCAATAAATTTGTAAACATCTTTGCGGGCTTGCTTATCAATGTAGCCTGCTGTTACCATTACGGATTTCAATCCTTCTTCTCTTGTAATGCGTGAAATATCAATAACATATTCACCAAAGATTGTCGGATCATTGTATGTGAAAGCAATTGAGGGCGTGTGGTTTTTGATAGCTAATGCGACCACTTCTTCCGGTGAAACTGATAGCGCATTTTCATCATCAAGTTTTGCTTTGCTTATTGACCAGTTTTGGCAAAACTTACATCCCAAATTGCAGCCGGCAGTTCCAAAACTTAAAATTGTTGAGCCAGGGAGGAAATGATTAAGCGGTTTTTTTTCAATTGGATCAATTGCAAAACCAGTTGGTCTTCCGTAACCTATTGAATAAAGCTTTCCATTAATATTTTGTCTTATGTAACAA
>JBGSOQ010000148.1:0-19233 GCA_041739035.1 Ignavibacteriaceae bacterium
ATAAACTGCATTGAGGTTGATTGACTCTTTTGGTAGTTTTTAATTGGTTAAAATAAAAATTTATCCTAAGATGAAGGAATTATCTAACATTAAGGGATGGATGACACACTTAAATTTTCTTCAACATTTCAGTCTATCTCCATCTCTGCTCGCAAACTCAAAGGGAGGGAGATCATGGAAAACAGACTCCACACAATAACTATCACAATTTACAACCGCGATGCAGTTTATAAGCAGGTTGGCGATCTTCTTCATGATTACGCCGACAAAATTCTGCTTCGTACCGGTTATCCCATAAAAGAAAAGAATATCGCAATAATTTTTCTGATCGTTGAAATGACCGGCGATGAACTCGGCGCATTAAGCGGAAAACTCGGACAAATAAAAAATGTCAAAGTATCTGCTGATTTAATTAAAGTATAGAGTAATTACATGAAATTATTATTCAAAGTTTTATTGTTTACGATTTTAACTTCAATCGCTTTGTTTGCACAAACCATTAAGATTACCGGTGTTGTCCTAGATGCTGAGACCGGATTGCCGCTTGAAGGAGTTAATGTTGTAATTTCTGAAAGTCAGCCAATTCTGGTTACCGACCGATTGGGAAATTTTGAATTCTCATTTATATCAGAAAATAATAGTCAAATTGTTTTTTCACGAATTGGTTACAAAACTTACAGGTTAAGCATTGATCAATCCCAAGATTTGCATTTAGAAATTAGACTAAATCCGGCTGATATAACTCTTGGTGAGGTTATAGTTACAAGCTCTCGGTATTCTAAATTAGAGAGAGATGTTGCTCTTCCGCTTGAAGTTGTGAGTGCTGAAAAGTTAGAAAAATATCTATCAATCAGTGTTCCGGATGCCCTTAAAAATGAACCGGGAATTGCTGTTATACGGGATGGAGTTTGGGGAACAGACATCAGCATAAGAGGATTAAGCAGGCAAAATGTTGTAACCCTCGTAGATGGCAACAGAATCGAAACAGCAACTAATTTAGCTGCCGGTTTATCGTTAATTGATATGTTCGACATTCAAAGGATTGAAGTGATTAAGGGAGGAGTTTCATCTTTATATGGAACTGGTGCAACCGGCGGAGTAATAAATCTAACAACCAAAACCCCGACTTACACCGATGCTCTTCAGCTTTCTGGAACACTATCAAGCGGATACAGTTCTGTAAATGAGGGAGGAATAGGTAACCTTTCACTTACCGCTACAAGCGATAAGGCATTTATTAAGATAAGTGGAACTGCCCGTTCAGCAATCAATACTCAAACTCCTCAAGGTATTTTGCCCAATAGTCAATTTAACGATAATTATTTTTCTGGAATGGCAGGAGTCATTCCGAGGGAAAATCAAGAGTTAAAAATTAGTTTTCAAAACTTTAGCGGGAAAGATATTGGGATTCCTGGAGGGAAATCATTGCCTCAAACAGCGATTGCTCGTTATCTTTTTGCAGAAAGAATAATGTACAGCGCCGAATATCGACTCACGAATTTACTTCCTTTTCTAGTAAACACTTCCATCAAATATTTCAATCAGGAAATTGAAAGAAGTGTCGAATTAAAACCGAATGCAGCCGCGACAACTTTGCCAAGAGCAATACACAAAACGAATGGAATTCAACTTCAAACCAATTGGATGCTGAATGATTTCAATCAGCTTGCAGCTGGAATCGATTTCTGGCAGCGCAAGTACAGCGGCTTTAGAGAAGCGATAGTTAAAACTGGCACTACAACTAAAATTACTACAGATTATCCTGTTCCCAATTCAAAATATGCCAGTACAGGATTTTTTGCGCAAAATGAATCGAGAATGTTTGAAAACAAATTAGTAATTACTGTTGGAGGAAGATTCGACGTAATAAAAGTTACTAATGATGAAACTCGAAATCCGGCTTATGTAAATACAAACGGAGTAATTACATATCCGCCTAAAAATCCGCTCGCATCTTTCTCTGCTGGCAAATATGATGATCAATCCTGGAGCGGCAACATTGGATTACTTTATTCATTATTCGAAGAGGTTGATGTCACTTTCAACTTTGCGCATGCGTTTCGTTCACCGGTTCTTGAGGAAAGATTTCAGTACATAAACCTTGGTGGGGATGTTTATCTTGGAAATCCGAACCTAAAATCCGAAAGAGGAAACTTTATTGATGTTGGATTCAGAATTTGGAATGATAACATCTCACTAAAAACAAATTTCTTTTACAATTCATTTAATGATCTTGTGATAGATAAACCGATTATTGTTGACAGCTTATATCAAAAGGCGAATGTTGGGAAAGCAAGATTATTCGGATTTGATTTGGGGTTAGAATATAATGTCATGAATCGATTGATTTGCTTTGCATCCGTTTCATTTGTTCGTGGAGAAGATACCGATAATGAAACCGATCTTCCGCAAATACCTCCATTCAATGGAAGAATTGGAATTAAATCCGTTTTGCTTAAATATTTTTCGTTTGAGTTTGCTTCAACTATTTTTGGAGAACAGAACAAGGTCGCTTTTGGCGAAAGAACAACACCAGGCTATGTCCTATTTGATGTTTATTTAAGCTCAATGATGTTTGATCTTGATTTTGCGACAGTCAAATTATTCGCCGGTGTGGAAAATATTTTCAATAAGGATTTCAGAAATCATCTTTCAACAAACAGAGGACAAATACTCAGCGAGCCGGGCAGAAACTTTTTTATAAGAACTAATTTTGCATTTTAGCATTAGAAGGAAATAATGTATATCATGACCAAAGTCCGCAACCGCAGCGGCGCTTTCCTAACCCTAGCTTTAAAGCTGGGGTTAAACGATCGCCACCATCACTCTGGCTTTAGCCACAAACCTCACGATCTGAATACGACTCTCTTGAGAAATTAAGATGACATGGTTTGCAATTGCTCTATTATCAGCTTTCCTTTCTGCATTTGCAGCAATCACACAAAAGAAAGTACTTTTTAATCTTGGTGCGTTACAGTTTTCATTTTTGCTCTCGATAGTAAATCTTGTATTCTCTATCCCATTTTTCTTCTTCATTGATTACAATACTATCAACTCGTTCAACCTCACGATACTTTTTATTAAATCAGTTATTGGAGTCGGTGCATTTTTCTGTGTGATGCTTTCGCTTAAAAATCTTGAGATAAGTAACGCGCTGCCGTTACTTGCTCTCACACCGGGATTTATTGCTGTGTTTGCTTTTATTTTTCTTGGTGAATCGTTGAAAACGATGGAAGTTATTGGGCTAGTTGTTTTAATCATCGGCACTTATTTACTTGAGAGTCAAAGCTTAAAAGAAATTTTCTATCCATTTAGTGTATTCATAAAATCTAAGTATCATCGATTTGTCGTTTTAGCATTGCTTCTTTTTACGGCCTCATCAATTCTCGACAAGTTGCTGCTGATTAAGCTAAAGCTATCACCGGTCTCATTAACAGCTTTTCAGCATATTTACTTCGCTTTATTATTTTCTATTATCTATTTCTTTTTCCGAAAAAAATCCGAACCAATTGCAATAAATGTTTCAAAAAACAATTTTGGCTGGATTGCTTTGATATCTGTTTTGACTATTGGATACCGTTACACGCAAGTCGTTGCAATTGGACTTGCATCTGTTGCTTTAGTGCTTGCGGTAAAGAGAACATCTGTATTTTGGGCAACGATTATTGGCGGTAAACTGTTCAGCGATAAAGATATGTTGAAAAGAAGCATAGCCGCAATTTTAATTTTGATTGGTGCAATATTGATTTTGCGAGATTGATCGTAAGAAACCTTCGAGGTTACAACCCGACAGAGCATCTCAAACCTTGAAGGTTACATTTAATGAAATTGTCGCTACCTCATGATTTCCTTTAACTGTTCTTCGCTCACGTTCAACAATCCGCTCGGGATTAATCTTGGTGTTAGCTCTTTCCAATTTTTATCTATGGCAAAAATGTCTTTAAGCATTGGCAATGCTTCATCAAACTTTCCATTGTTTGCAAGAGTTATTGCTGTCCAATATTTCATCTCCAAATTGTCGGGAAACATTTTCATAGCCGCTGAATATTCAAACATTGCTTTTTGCATATCCTTCTTTTCTACTGCAAGATCACCATTGTTCATGTGTTCATAAGCACGGTGAACTTTAAGCAATCTTCTCAATTCAACTGACGGCTCAGCACTATCATCAACACGAAGATCAACTAATTTATCTTCCCATATTTTTCCCGTTGATTTACCTCGAACTACAAGTAAAACCGCAGATTGTCTTCCTCGGATATCTCCGCCGGCATTTTCAGCAGCTTCAAGTGCAGCAAGCATTCTTTCCGCCAATGGTCCTTTTGATTTTTTAAACGCTTCTGCCATTGCGGGCCAAACTTTATCACTAGCCATTAAATTTGCTTGAACTGAAAATCCATCACCAACAATATTTCCTGCTGGCTGAATGCAATTCTTTCCTGTGAAAGATGCAGCATTACCATTTGCATCTAACACCGCAAGCTGACGAAATTCTCTTCCTTCATCAGATTTAATCAATTCATCAACTACTTCTTGCGGAGTTTTTCCTTTCCTTAACAATTCCAATCCGCGGGGACCAAACGAAACATTTACAAATGATTGTGTAGCAATAACTCCTACGCCAGCCTCTCCCCAGCTTACAACTGTTCCCACAGAAAACCAATGTGATTGCACAGCAACACCCATATCACCAGTCTCCGGATCGAAAGCAACAATTGAATATGTATGGGCAAAAGGTGAATCGGATTTATACTGCTGAGCAGCACAAAACATAAATGAGGAAACAATGAACCATAAAAAAATGAAGTACATTTTCATTTTATCTCCTGTAAGGATTTATTGTTGAAAAAAATCTTAATAATATTTGAGAAGGTAAATCTAATAGAAAGATAGGACGGGTTATTATAAATTTCAACACGTGGAGGACATTTTAAATTTTGCTTTCGGCAGGGACACAGCGCACTGTATCCCTAAATTATTAAAGCCTTAAAGAATTAACGAATGAGAATCATCTTCTTAATGCTTGAAAATATTCCCGCCTCCAACTTATAGAAATACATTCCGCTGGATAATCCAGTGGCATCAAATTCAACCTCATATTTGCCTGCCGGTTCATATTCATCAATAAGCGTTGCAACCTCTTTTCCCAGAACATCATAAACTTTTAATGTTGCCTGACTGCCGACTGGTAATTGCCAACTGATTTTAGTACTTGGGTTAAATGGGTTGGGGTAGTTCTGTGACAAAGAGTAGGTTGCTGCAATGTTCCCGATTTCAGATGCAACCCCTGTAACTATGACTTTGCGTATGAAGGTAAAATTGTAACCTCTTTCAAAATTATAGATATTCCCCGCATTGTCAGAAACCCAATACCCCCCCCGAGTGTAAAAATCCATTGGTGACCAAGAGGAATTGACACACTCAAAAAACGAAGCCGAAGTCAGACCCCCTTGTGCATCATACGTGTACGTGTAACTGTAAGAATATTCCAATTGACCATTCAACCATAGTTCATACAAATGGGTAAGCATATTGTTGTTTGCATCATACGTGTAGGTGTAACTGTAAGAATATTCCAATTGACCGCTCGACCATTGTTCATACAAATAGGTAAGCACATTGTTGTTTGCATCATACGTGTAGGTGATACGGTAAGAATTCACCCATTGACCGTTCGACCATTGTTCATACAAATAGGTAAGCACATTGTTGTTTGCATCATACGTGTTCGTGTAACGGTAAGAATTCACCCATTGACCGTTCAACCATTGTTCATTCAAATAGGTAAGCATATTGTTGTTTGCATCATAGGTATTGGTCTCGCGTAGTGTATCCATCCAGAGACCATCTGTCAATTTCTGTGTTAAATCAGAGGTTTTCTTGGCGTTAGAATTGAATAAATATAGATGCCTTGTTGTGTCTATAGTGCTCAGAACAATCGCTGTGTCAATTACATAAATTTGTGATTGTTGAGAAAGCATCTTTGAAATGGGATGAAGACCGTTTTGAATATCGTTTGAGAATAACTTTCCATCGGAGTGTGGTAACTGCATACGGCTCGCCTGCAGAGAATCAAGACGACTTATGAATTCCGCCTGCTGTTGATTTTGGGTTGGGTGACCGAACAACCCGCGCTGTGTCTCCTGTAAGACTTTCGTGCCAATTAAAGGATGGTGCGGTAATTGCCTGCTGATAAGATTATTCGTCTGATCCCATTGCCCAAAACATATTTGTGTTACCAGTAAAAAGAAAAACAAAATTGTTATTAAAGCTTTCATAACTCCTCCTATTATTTTATTTTAGATGGGGGCATGATGCATCATGCCCCTACAGTTAAAATTTATCTGAGTAGTATCATCTTCTTCGTTTCAACATAAGTGCCCGCTTGCAAGCGATAGAAATACACTCCGCTTGGTAGTTTAGCTGCATCCCATGTCACTTCATAAGTCCCCGCAGACTTTTCTTCATCTACAAGTGTCGCAACCTCATTTCCAAGGATATCAAAGACTTTAAGAACTTGCCGACCGCTTACTGGCGACTGACAACTGATCTTCGTACTTGGGTTGAATGGATTTGGATAGTTCTGAAATAGTATAAACTCACCTACAATCTCTATTTCATCCAAAGCTATTCTTGTAATCACTGGCTGGTAAGTAATTTCAAAATGTCCACCTATTCCAGATGGGAGCTGAAGAACGCGAGATGTTGGATTATAATTTGAATATGTCTGTTGTGCAAGTTTAACCTCCGAGATAACCAAATGACTATCTTTTATAGCGATCGGTGTTAGCAATATTTCTCTATTATACGACAAAGGATCAAAACTGTAATGTAATACGACCGGCTGATGAGTATAAAAAAGATTTCCATATAAATAAGTGTAGTAGCCTGTCTCTGTTGAATGGTATCCCGCTTTACTTGAATTACCCTTTGCCTCGTTCCATGCAATTCCACCGCGCCGTGTGCGATCCGCATATATTTCTCCATTTTGATGATCAACAAAATAATTCATAAAGAAGCTAATTGTCTCATCGGCCATTTGTAAATACGAGGACTCCCCCTTTAGATTGTACATTTGCAGACCGGCTACAATTGCTTGTTCCATTTGCCACCACGCTTTGGCTGAATCCTGCAATCCCCATAAAAGCATTTGCCCGGTTATCCGATCAAAATCTTTGTAAGGCCCGCCGTAAACATGATCGTATCCTCTTTGCCAAACATTATTTATTAATAGTTCAGCCGCGCTAACGTAGCTGGTATCGGGAAACAATTGATATATTCTTGCCAAGCACCATCCTGCTTTTAATACATGGCCCATTATTGTCATAGTTTGTCCATTATTCCAATTCCAATCTGAGTCAAATTCTTCAACAAAGCCTATTGCCTGCTGGTGTAAACTAGTAACTAAATGAAGTTTTATTTCTTCTGCAATTTCTAGTAATCGATTTTTATATATTTCTTCTTTAGTCATCAGATAAAGATATAGCAGATGAGTGGTTATGGCATCAACAGTTGCGTTAAAGCTTTTATTCTGAGCATTTTGATTATTGTAGCTTGTGTTATCAAAGTAACCATGATATGAAGCACGGCTGTCCCAAAAATAATTTTCAAGATGCTGATAACTTTTTATTAACCAATTCCATGCTGCAGTATCTCTTGTTGCCTCGTAGTATGCGGCTATTCCGAGCATTGCATAATGCTGGTAAAATGCTGTTTTATCCCCAAATGAATTTGTCGAATTTCCATTAATATCTATATCTTGAAACCATCCGCCGTATGTAGTATCCCATGCATGAGTATACATCCAATTCAATGATTTTCTAGCATAACCAAGAAATGTAGTATCGCCTGTGAGCATATATGCCCGTGCCATTCCATACGCGTTTCTCGATTGTGTCAGCATATTTTTGTTTGTTCCCCAATTAGTGATAACATTTCCAAATTTATCAATGTTAGTAAAAAATCCTCCAAGTTGTTCATCCCATGTTTGCAGCCAGAAATGTGCACAGCTATCGGTGTAACCAATTGCCAAATCGGGGTTTTGGAGATATGGAGAAGTTGGTGTGTATTGCGAAAAAGATAAAGAATAAAAAACTACCGAGAAAATAACGGTAGCAATTAAATTAAACTTCATCATGAGAACCTCCGAAATAATGATAGAAGGCGTCGATTAAAATGCCTCCTTGACTTTAATTAAATTAGTTAAATTATCGCATTAATATCATCTTCTTCGTTTCAACGAAGTTCCCAGCTTGTAGTCTATACAAATAAACTCCACTTGTTAACTTTGATCCACTAAACTCTACTTTGTGATATCCTTTATCTTGTTCTTCATTTGCGAGTATAGCTACTTCCTCACCAAGTGCATTTAACAATGTGAGTTTTGTGTTGCTTTTTTCTTGAAGCATATATCCTATCGTTGTAACTGGATTAAACGGATTTGGATAGTTCTGCTCAAGCTTGTAAGTGGTAAATGGACTCCAATTTACTTCTACAACTTGTGAGTATTCATACTTTCCTCCAAAGTCTATTTGTTTGAGGCGATAAAAATATTTTCCAGCATCAGCAAGTTTATCAACGTAAGTATATTGCTTAGGAGATGTAGTCGTACCGTGCCCTTTAACCGAACCAACGCTCACAAAATCATTACTTCCAAATTTTCTCTGTACTTCAAATCCCTGGTTGTTCAGCTCTGTTGCAGTTGACCAGTTAAGTGTTACTTCCTTTCCGTTTGTAGTTGCTGTGAATGATGTTAGCTCAACTGGAACCGGAAGAGCAAAAAGACTTTCACAAGCACCAATATCGGGGTCGGTGCCAGATGGGCTGGGACGAGGATTTCCTACATAGCAAAATGGGGGCACCGAATAAGTAACTCCTGCAATTTGTGCTGAGCTAATACCAGCACCAATACACAACGAATAATTGGTAAGAGTATAATCATCTATTACAGCGCTTGTAAATAAAGGATTAGAATCTATGCTATTTTCATAAAGCCCGGTATAATTAGCTCCAGCACCGCTACCCCCAAAGCCTTCCTTCCCTCCCTGAATATCGCAATATGTAAAAATAGGATCTGATGCATTATCCAATAAATATACTTGATTTCCTGTAGCAGCCGTATTTCCATATAAAATGTTATTTATCAGGATAGGATCGGAATTATCTTCACAAGAAATACCTCCTCCGATGCTTGCAGTGTTATAAGCAATAGTATTGTTAATAAGTACAGGTTTGGCATTAGTAAAACAATAAATTCCTCCACCCGTTGGAGATTGATTATGTACTATGACATTATTTTCTATGAGTGGATTTGAATAACTAAAGACAAAAATTCCGCCTCCACCTCCACTGGCTGTATTGTTAGAAATAAAATTGCCAGATATAGTTGGCCGGTTATCGCTTTGATATGCACAAAGAACTGCCCCACAATAACTTGTATTATTTACAATGAAGTTATTTGATATAATAGCATCTGATTTAAAATCAATTTTAATGGCGCCCGCAGAAGTACCTGCATTATTTCTAAAAGTACTTTTTGTTACAGTTGGGGATCCATTAAAAATACAAACACCGGGACCGCCTGTCGTAGAAATGTCACCACTAGTCATGTTATATTCAAACAGACAGTCAGATATTAAAACTTCATCAAACCCATTAATCATAATCGCCCCACCACTTCTATCAAGCCCTGAACCTGTATTTGCCTTTCCGTATTTAAATGAGCAAAAGACAATGTTTGAAAGATCGTTTGTATTTGGGGTGTTGATAAACCGTATTCCATGCCAGCCTGTTCCTGTATTTTCAGCAGTAAAGCTAATTGAATCTTGCTGAGTCCCAACAGCAAGTAACCGACCCTGTACATTAAATTTGTAATGCCCCTTGAAAACAACTTCCACTCCCGGCTCTATTGTAAGTGTTTCTCCATTCGGAACTGTTATCTCTCCATTAATGTAGTAGGGAGAGTTTGCTTTTGCCCAGGTTCCGCTTACATTACCCGCAGGAATATTTGTTTGTGCAATACCTGATACTGTAAAAACTAAAGCCAAGGAAATAATGATTAAACAGAATTTCCTGAAGTATAACTTTTCCCCTGAATTGAAAGAAACTGTTCCATGTAACATAAGACCTCCGATTATTGATAATAATGTTAATTAAATGTTTACTGCCTTTGAGAAATGGATTTCCACCCATTACTATTGGAGTAAATTCATTTCCTTTGTTGATGAAAAATCTCCTGCTTGAAGTTGATAGAAATATGTTCCGGATACTGGATGCTGGATACTGGATGCTGGATAAAATTCAGCTTCATAAGTACCTGGTTCTTTTTCTTCATCCACAAGTACTTTTATCATCTCTCCTTCAGCGTTGAAAACTTCTAATCTCACTTTAGTTTTATAGGCCACACAAAATTTTATTGTCGTTTTTTCGCTAAATGGATTTGGATAGTTTTGACATAGATAAAACTCTGTAGGAGTCAAATTATTAATAATTGTATCTTTTGTTAGGTTCATAAAAAACTCGGTTTCTTTCATAAATAACTCCTAAGATTTTTATTCCTATTCAGGAACTATTTTATATGGCAGTCATCCTGCCAAATAATAATGACTGCCATTTCTTAATAAAAGATCAACGCTCTTTTATTACACCTGTTCCCGTTGCAAACCAATAAACTGGTAGTTGGTGTGATTCAGGTACAGTATAAACGGTCAGATTAACTTCAGTAAATGATTGCCAGCCGTTAATGGTTCCGCCTTTACCATGTCCAACCATCTTTAAGGGCAAAGTAAATATGTTAGGATTATCAGTTTTAGACCTAAATCCCTCGTATATACCTTCCCAAACACCACCCCCTGTTGTACTCAAATCATCAGGTGTTAAGACCCACTTGCCAATGCATGGACCCTCACCAGTAATTAAGTCCAATTTAAGACTTAGTTCGTGTGCCATTTTTCCTGTCATTCGAGGATCGGAACCAGATACCGCATCTATTACAGGAAAATCTTTTAGATGAATTGTTCTGCCTGCAATTTTCATGTAATCTCCAACAATAGTTGGATCTAATAAAAAAGGCACGCTAGTGATTGTGAACTCAGCATTCTTCTTATCCTTTGCTAGTGAGCCCTGATCCGCAGGTGAGATTGGTGACTGCGATTCATCAGAGCAACCAACAAATATAAAACCCACAAAAGTGAACAGAACGATAACAGATTTGAACGCTTTCATAAGAACCTCCTTTTATAATAAATAATTTATTGGTTTATTGCCTCCCTAAACTCGGTAGTGAAGACAGCAGGAGGAAAATCCGCTTATGGACACGAGTCGAGGAAGGAGAATTTTAATTTTCTACCCAAACCTTCGAGGTTTACACAAAGCTTATTTCGTAATGTAACCTCGAAGGTTTTTGCGATTATTTTACTACTGCTAAGGTATGTTTTGAGGGAAGGTTTATCTACCAGAATTCTGTAAAAAACTTACACTTTTCTGTAATTCGGTTTGAGAATGTTACTACTGGTTGCTTTGATCGAAAAATTTCTGCTTATACTCTGAAGGTGATACTCCAAATTGTTTTTTAAAACTCTCGGAAAAAAAAGCTGGATTATTAAAGCCAACTTCGAGTGCGATTTCAGATAAATTTCCAAACTTTTTTTCTATCAGATCTGCGGCTTTTTTAAGTCTGAGTGCTCTAACTAGTCCCCCCGGAGATTCCCCAGTTAATGCAACAAGCTTTTTATGTAAAAGAGATTTGCTGACTGATAAATTCTCAGCAAATGAATCAACATTAAATAAGGAATCAGAGATGTTTTTATTTATTAAATCGTAAACCTTTTGCAAAAATTTCTGATCAACCGGAGTAATATTTTTTTCGGCTAATTCAAAGAGTCCGTGTTTCTTAAAATGTTCGTGAATCCTTTTTCTCTGTTCAATAAGATTTTTGATTCTCGCTTTCAGCTCCGCAGGTTCAAATGGTTTATAAATGTAATCATCTGCTCCTATTTCTAAACCCGTGATTTTATCGATAACTGCAGCTTTAGCAGTTAATAAAATTATTGGTATGTGACTTGTTCTTTCATCTGTTTTTAACCTTTCGCAAAGCTGTAAACCATCCATTTTAGGCATCATTACATCACTCACAACTAAATCCGGTATCTGTTCAATTGATTTTTTCCAGCCATCTTCTCCATCAACTGCTTCAAGTATTCTGTAATCTTTAGTCAAATTATCTTTGATATAATTTCTCACATCGGAGTTATCTTCAACTATTAACAATAAAGGCAATGATTCTTTTTCAAATATTCCAAAATCAATTTTCTCTTTCTTTTCTTTAAAAATATCATCTTCTTCCACTATGACTTTTTCTTTATCATAATTTTCATCTTTCTCGTACTCTTTCGCTTCATCTTCATCTATTTTAATGATCTCCTCCGGCTTTAAGTGCTCTTTTCCAAGAGGAATACTGATCCTGACCATGGTTCCTTTTCCTTCTTCACTATCGACTTCAATTTTCCCTTTGTGCAATTCAACAAGTTCTTTTGTAAGCGAAAGTCCGATGCCAGTTCCTTCTTGTTCCCTGGTATGACTTCCATCCACCTGGTAGAAACGATTAAAAATTTTGGGAAGCTTTTCATTTGGAATGCCGATGCCGGTGTCAGAAATTTTTATCTCGGCGTATGTACACACCCCTTCCGTTCCCCTCTCAAGAGGGGAAATAGCTCCGGTCTTAGATACAGAAACCTCAATCTTACCACCTTCGGGAGTAAACTTAAATGCATTCGAAAGCACATTTGTAATTATTTTCTCAATCTTATCCTTGTCTATGTAAGCAATTATTTCATCTACCGAAGCATTAAGTCTCAGAGTAATGTTTTTTCTTTCTGCGTATGAAGTAAATGACAGAACCAATGCTTTTATTAGCGGAACAATATTTCGCGGGCCTGTTTGCAGCTTCATATTTCCAGATTCAAGCTTGGATATGTCGAGTAATTGGTTTACAAGTCCGAGCAGTCTGTTCGCATTTTTATGAACAATTTTAAGTTCATCTTTCATTTTTTCATCTTTAATCCTTTCCATAATTTGCTTTACGGGTCCAATTATCAAAGTAAGCGGAGTTCTAAATTCATGAGATATGTTAGCAAAGAATCTGGATTTCAATTCATCTACTTCGTGCATCTTCTGTGTTTCGAATTTACTCATTTCATATTCATGACTCATCCTTATCTGTTTAACTTGCATTTTCCACGTTGTGTAAATTAGGCTAAGAATTAGTATCGAATACAAAATATAAGCCCATATAGTTTTCCACCACGGAGGTGAAATAATTATTAAAAGTGATGCCCCAGCTTCGTTCCATACACCATCATTATTTGATCCTTTGACTCTGAATACGTAGTTGCCCGGATCCAAATTTTGATATGCGGCATAACGTCTGGTTCCGGCATGAATCCAATCCTTATCCAATCCTTCCATTTTATAAGCATACTGATTTCTTTCCGGACTGATGTAGCTAAGAGCAGCAAATTCAAAAGAAAGGAAATTTTCATTATACGGTAAATGAATTTCATTTGAAAATGGAAATGGTTTATCAAACTTTTTGAAGGAAGTGAATACAATTGGCGGAATGAAAGAATTATCTTTAACGCTATCAGGGTGAAAACGTGTAAACCCGCCAGCACCTCCAAAATACATTTCGCCATTACTTGTTTTACATCCAAATCCGTAATACACATCTGATACTAATTCCAAACCATAAGAAATATCATAATTTTTAAATTGGATTTTTTCGGAATCAAACCTTGATATACCTAAGCTTGTATTAAGCCATAGATAACCGTGTTCGTCCTCAAGAATACCTCGTACATTATTACTCGGCAAACCGTTTGATTCCGTAAAATGACTAAAGCTGTTTGTCGAGCGTTCTAATCTATTCAAGCCGTTATTTGTAGAGAACCACAGACTTCCTTTTTTATCCTCATAAATTTGAGTGATGATTCTCCCGCTTATGCTTGATCTATTTTCTAAATCTGAAAGAAATTCATTCAATGAATCACGTTCTGGATTATAGCAATAGACTTTGCCCATATAAGTAGAAATCCAAAGCAGCCCAAAGGAATCTTCATAGATATAATTGATATCAAGCTTTAAATTTCTAATTTCTGTAACGCGGTATGTGTTCGGATCAAGAAAACTGAAACTGCCTTGATGGGTTCCAAGCCAATACCCCTTTTTAGTTCTCCACCCCCAAGAGAGAGAATTATTGAACTGTTTTAAAGAATCATGTAATAAAGGTTTAATGTTTCCAAGACTATCAATTCTGTAGCAGCTACCCTTTTCCGTTAGAATAATTAATTCAGCTCCTGGATAGACATAATATAGTTTATTACCTTTACCAAAAGATTGTGGTACAAATTGCTCTTTTCTTATGTCAAATTTTTTCCACCAATCCTCATATGTAAAAATCCATAGTATTCCTTCATTCCCATTCGCAATGGCACAAGCTATATAATTCATTGGGTATTTTTTGAAAGGCTGTTTTGTAAGATTAAGTTTTCTGATATCTGTATTTGTCCCAATCCACAATGTACCAGATCGCTCACAATATATAGCTGGAATCACATGAGTGCTTTTGCTAATCCGATTCTTATCATCAAGTAAATATCTTGATATTTTTTTTGATTCCCTGTCGAACGAATACAGTCCTGAATCCCATGAGCCAAACCAAATAATTCCATTTGCATCCTCCGCAATTGATGAGATAGAATTGATCTGATTTTTAATGTTCGCATAAACATTAAAAGAGCTGTTTTTTTGATCAAACGCAATTATACCATTACGGGTTCCTAACCACAAAATTCCAGATTTATCTTCAAAAATTGTATTTATCCAATACTCTGTCCATTCATTTTTAATATCTGGATTTAGCCAGTAATGAATGAACTTCCCGGTTTTCCTATCCAATCTATCAAGCCCTACACTTGTACCGAACCACAATGAACCGGTTCTATCTTCATATATTGCGTTTACATAATTACTATTAAGATTTCCAGAACCATCAACCTCGTTTTGTACGGATACAAACTTGTTTTTAATTCTATCAAAATGATATAACCCTTCTCCTGTTCCAACCCACATCACACCATATTTATCCTCACAAATTGCATTAACATGATTACTTTCATCTTTTCCTGTACTGGATGTATTAGGTGAGTAATGTGTAAATGTTTTTGTTGTTTGGTTAAACTTCTCAAGTCCAAGCCACGTCCCAATCCATAAAACTCCCACCTTATCTTCGTAAAGTGTTGATATTGTGTTATCAATTATGCTTGTAGGATTATCAAGGTCATGATTAAAAGATACAAAGCTGTAACCATCATATTTAAATAAACCATTATTTGTTGCAAACCATAAATACCCGGTTTTATCTTGTAGGATGTAATTAACTCTAGTTTGTATACCCTTTTCGAAGGGAATAATTTGGAAAGGCAGATTATCTTGTTGAGCGAGGATGTACGGTGATAGAATAGAAAAGTACAAAATAATTAGTAATAGAACTCGGAGCGAGTCCCTCTTAAAATTCTGCATACATATTTTCACAGGGTAACACATCTTTTTAAAAATTCACTTCCATCCCTAATCGCACTGACATTGACGGCTGATACCTGTATGCATGACCGTAAGTCGGATTTTTAGTTGAAGCAAGCTCGTTATAACGCCGCTGATCTATATCAACTGGTTTACGCTGACTGGCAATATGAAATAAATCTAGGATTAATTTTGTTTGCCAAGTAGATTGAAAGTGAAGCTCATACATTAATCTTACATTAAGATCCCAAATAGCAGGAGTTCTTCCTGATGAACCTCTTTTTGAAAGAAATTTTATTCCATCAAAGATTGTTCCTGCGTATTCGCTAAGTGGGGTACCGCTTTGGGCTATGAAGGATATACCAGTACTTAACCCAAACGGAAATTTATATGATCCGGAAAATTTGAAGACGTGTGTACGATCATTTGGCAGAAGTCCGGTAGCATTCTCACGTGCGGTTAATGGGTCATTGAAACTAAAATTATTGTTGGGAAAAGATGAATGGCTAAATGCATCGAAAAGTCCTTCATAATTTCCATAATCACTTGAAAGGACATAAGAAGCGAGGAAATTAAATCTTTCATCCAAACGGCGTTCAATCGCACAAATCAGTGCAGTGTAATCGCGCTGAGGCCGCGGATATTCTGAAAATATTCCTCTTCCCGGATTGCCTAACGCATGCCTACTTTCTGATGCTGACCAAATATCATCAATTGCCTCGCGCAGAGTCCGATATAATCCTTGAATGCTCAATTTAATATTCCAGCCAATTAACCTCCCATAACCCATTGTCAATTCATCATAATATTGTCCACGTAAATCCTCAACCTCAGGACTTATACTTTTTGCGCTGTTGAAAACTGCTAATCCTCCGGATTTATAGGCTCGCGGATCATGATCAAAATAAATATAATATTCCAAACCATCTTTTGAATGATAATTTACAGATTGAAACAAACCGAATTCCTGAGAGAAGCGTCCGTACGATGCAAAGAATTTTTGAGAGCCATTATTATCAGGGAGAAATACAATTCCAACTCTTGGCTGTATCGGAACATAAATTTTTTGAGCTACATTACCGTCAGATCCAATAATTGTCTGATTGTCCCACCGAGCACCCAAATTGATGGTTAATCCGGGCAGAATTCTCCAACTATCCTGGATAAAAATTGCTGGAATTCGATTACTTACTTCACCAAATCCATTCCCAAAATATTCATAGTAAACATTGGTATCTTGTTTAAGGTAGGCGTGATTTTCAAAAATATTATTTACATTATTTGTCTTGTATTCAATGCCGGCATTAAGAATGTGATCACCGAGAAGCACAGTTGCTACAACTTTTCCAAATGTACTTTTCCGGAAAGAATCCCAGCTAGAGAGTGGTCCTCCAGAGACTGAGTTTACAGTTTGATCCCAAAATAAAACTTCACTTTTACCTCGCTCAGTTGATGGTTCTCCTGTATCATGCCGGTTAATTCTAGATACAGAACCCTCAATGAAAAAGTTTTTACCAAAATTGTAAAGTCCGTTCAGCGACAGATTAATTCCTCCAGCATAAATATTCATGAAATACATATCTGAGTTTTCAACGCTTGAGGGAGGAACACCAAATAGAGTGAAATCAACAGCATCACGCCGAGTAGGATCCCCTGTTACAGTAAAATTAAAATTTAAATTTTCAGAAGCTCTCCAATTTAACTTTGCTGCAAGGGAATGAATAAGTGTTTTATCTACATAATTACCAAAACCTGGAACTTCTACATCTCTTTGCTCAAATGTTGGATTGTACGCGGCATAAAACCACAGTTTATCACGAATGATTGGACCACCGATTCCCACTCCAGCATCATAATTTAAGAAATCTCCCTGCTGAACATCCAGCAAACCCATTTTCTTATTTTCAGTTAGCTTATTGCTTGTGTAAAATCCAAAGACTGAGCCATGAAATTCATTAGTACCAGAATTTGTAACAACATTGATTAGTCCGCCAAGAGATCCACGAGTATCTGCATTATAGCTTCCTGTACTAAGCTGAACCTCTTTAATAAAATTATAAGGAAGGTTTGTGCCAGTTGAACCGATTAGCGGATCGGTTACTTCAATACCATCAACAAAATATTTATTTTCGAAGCCTGTTGCGCCGCCAATATTTGATCCATCTCCAAAGTAACTGGTATTGGCTTGTGGCAGCAAAGTTACAATACTTTTATAATCCCTGTTAACTGGTAACTCTTCAAAATCTTTTGATCGAAGATTGCCTCCATATTTAGTTGAAGTGGGATCAATAATTTGTTTTGCACCTGAGATAGTGATTTCGGGTAAGTTATACGTTTGTTGCTGTAGTTTTACTTCACTTAAGGAAGTGGTTTTTCCCAAACCTATCTGTACGTTTTCAATTGTTACCTGGCTATAACCAACGCTGCTGACTTTTACATTATAGCTTCCAATAGGCAGTCGTAAAACTCTGAAGTACCCTTTATCATTTGTGACTGCCCCTTTAATCCCTTGTAGGTTTTCACTTTGTATAGCAATGTTCACGCCTGGAATTGGAATACCAAGAGAGTCAACTACTCGACCTTCTAAATTTCCTGTGATTTCTTGGGGTAAAATTATGCCCGAAAATAGAAGTAAAAAGAGAAAGGAGACTAATGATCTAATGTCCATAACGCCTCCGAAGAAATAGAAATTATCTAGTTATAAAATTTCTGCTTCGGGAGAGTACTTACTTTATTTTCTCAGATGTGCATGTAACCTAGCTCTGCCATTCACTCCCTCGGAGTAGAGTAGAATTACTGGTAAAAAGTTAGTAATTAAAGGGAATTATTGTCAAGTAAAATATCATTTTAAACGATAATAAAACCGCGATATTTTTGAATCGGAACAGAATACGGTTCCAAACCTTCACATTTTATAGGACAGATTTTACCGAAGCAAAAATCATCTTTCTTATTCCTATAAAATCACCAGCAACTAGTTTGTAATAATAAATGCCCGATGATAAGCCGCTTGCATTAGAGTTAACCGAGTGATTCCCAGATTCTTTCCACTCATCGACAAGTATTGTAACCTCATTTCCTAATACATCATAAATTTTCAAAATTTGTTTGCTGCCAATCGCTGACTGCCAACTGCTTTAATTTGATGGATGTGCGTAAAACTGCTGGATTGCCGGAAGCCAACCGGTAGTTTGAATTTCCATCTGTAAGTAATAATTTCGCCTTCCACACCTATAAAACTATCCGGTGATTGATCATATGTTTTTATTTCAGCTCTCTGTCTATCATAATTTATAGTGCGATCATTGTCCGGTGTAACGTGCACATAAAACTCAAAAACATATTTATTTAGAACGCTATCCCAAACTTCAGCTATTTGCCTGCCGAATTAAGAATGGACACACTCTGGATTCTCCACGACATTGCAGCCTGGAGCCAGCGCAGTATTGATCAATTCATTTGTATTGCCTGGTCCATCCGCGTCCAAAATTACTTGCGAAAAGATAAGCGGACTCGCCAATAAAAATATGATTATGGCAACTCTATTCATCTCAAATATTTCTTACTGTAGCTTGTTTAAGCAACGTTTAAATTTAAATATCATCAATCGTCTATTATCAAATAAGTTCCTTTAAACTCCTGATTACGCACTTCAAT
>JBGSOQ010000405.1:0-10412 GCA_041739035.1 Ignavibacteriaceae bacterium
AGTTGCCTTAAGTACTGTTATAACTCATGAGAACCAATGTTACCTGATGAAAAGAAAAAAATACTCGTTGTAGATGATGATCTGACCATCCGCAAACTTATTAAGCACCACCTAGTTAAAAACGATTATGATGTTTTTGAAGCGACCAATGCAACCGAGGGTTATGAGCAGCTAGGTAAAACTGATATGGACCTTGTTCTTTGTGATGTCACAATGGAAGGAATTGATGGTTTTACTTTCTGTAAGAATGTTCGCAAAGAAGAAATTTATGAAGTACTTCCCTTTATTTTTGTTACCGCTCGAAATAGTCATGAAGATAGATCAAAAGCGCTCGAGGTTGGTGGTGATGAATTAGTTACAAAACCGTTCGAGATGCAAGATCTCTTACTAAGAATCAGAACTTTATTGCGGAGAGCAGAAATCTTTAAAGTTCACGGGTCTAAGAAAAACATAACCAAATCATTTTCTAAGCAAACTTATAAAGCACTTTTAGTTGATGATGACCCTTCTCTCACACGCTTGTTTTCACATTTTTTAGAAAAAGAATCTTATGAATGCGCAATTGCAAACTCGGCGGAAGAGGGATATAAAATTGCCAAAGGCTTTGTGCCCGACATTATTATCTCCGATGTAATGATGCCGAATATTGATGGTTTCAATTTTCGGAAGATGCTTCTTGATGATTCGCAGTTAAAATCAATTCCCTTTGTTTTTCTTACCTCTAAAAGCACTGAACAAGATATTCTTGATGGTTATAATTTAGATATTACAGATTATATACAAAAAACAGTCGGTGCAAAAGTAATGGTTGCTAAAGTTAATGCTATTATTAAGAATATCGGAAAAGAAAGACAAAAGATAGTATCAGAGCTGAATTCTGCGGTTGATAATATGCGGGTTAAAGTTGTGCCTGATAAAAGCCCGGAGTTTGGTGACTTTATAATTAAACAGTGGCATCAACCTTTCCAAGGAATACCCGGAGGTGATTTTATAGATTATTTTCGATTGAATGAGGATAATCTCGTAATTGTTCTGGGTGATGTAATGGGCAAAAAGTGGGGAGCATGGTATTTTACGTTTGCTTATGCGGGTTATATACGAAGTTCAATAAGAATGGTTCTTCAGAATACTGAAGACTTTGTGCCGAGCAAAATTTTAAAACAGGTTAATAAATCTGTTTACCAAGATTCTAAAATTGCCGAAGTGTTTACAACGCTTTCAATTGTAATTCTGAATAAAAATAATAAGACACTAAAATATTCAGGTGCAGGTGATCTCCCTTTACTTTACAAAACAAAATCTACAACGAAAATTGAAAAAATCATTTCTCAAAGTTCCTTACTAGGTTTTTCTGAAGATGGGAAATTTGAGGATGCAGCAATCAATCTTAATAGCGGCGATTCAATTTTTATAGTTACTGATGGATTGTTGGATTCAAGAAGCCCCAAAGGTGAAACTTATGGCGAACAGAAATTTTATCAAGTACTAAGCACTACTAATTCGCATGATGATGATTTCGAAAAAATTAAGGCTGACTTTGAGTCTTTTACCGGCGGTCAATTCGATGATGATATTAGCATGATTAATATCAAACTTCCCTAGGTTTATATTATTTCTCATTTTGATTCATTAACAATTTCTTAATATAGTTTGTGACTTGGCTCATATCCTCCTGGCAATATCATGTGTATATTTACAAGACAAATTATGGAGGGTGGGTGAAACAGTTAATCGGCACTTGTCGAATATTACTTCGGAATCAATTACAAAATATTGACAATTTTAAAAAACCATTAGTTGATTCATTGAAACAAGGTTTTGTTGCGTTTGTGGCATTTTTAGTAATACTGGGTATTTTAAATTATTTCACAAGTATAGTTCATGCGCGCTCAGTCAAGATGATTAGTATACTTGATATAGCCACTGCGCTCGTTGGATTTGTATTAGTGTTTGGAGGGAAATTTTTAGAAAGCCTGCACGGTAAGAGATAATTCATTAATTATCGGCTCTAATTCTCAGAATTAGCTTGAAGTTTTTCAGCTCTATCAGCTAGCTTAAGCTGTTCAATCAATTCTCCTAAATCACCTTCTATGATATTTGCAAGATTATATAGAGTTAATCCGATTCTATGATCTGTAACTCTGTTTTGAGGGAAATTGTATGTTCTGATTTTATCGCTTCTGTCACCGCTTCCAACCATATTTTTTCTCTTAGCCGATATCTCGTCATTCTGCTGTTTTACTTTAATATCAAAAAGTCGTGCACGTAAAACTTTCATCGCCTTTTGCCGGTTCTTCAATTGAGATCTTTCATCCTGGCATTGCACAACTAAACCTGTTGGCAGATGAGTTATTCTAATTGCAGTTTCAACCTTGTTAACGTTTTGCCCGCCAGCTCCTCCGGAACGAAACACATCTATTTTAAGTTCACTTGGATTGATCTCGACTTGAACATCTTCAACTTCAGGTAAAACCGCAACTGTTGCAGCAGAAGTATGAACTCTTCCGCTTCCTTCAGTTTCTGGAACACGCTGAACCCTGTGCACCCCGCTCTCATATTTGAGATCGCCAAAAACATTTTCGCCGCTTACTGTGAAAATGACCTCTTTAATTCCACCCAGCCCCGCTTCGCTTAAATCAATTAATTCCACTTTCCAACCGCGAACTTCAGCATGACGAGAATACATCCTAAAAAGATCACCGGCAAACAGGGCTGCTTCTTCGCCCCCTGTTCCGGCTCTTATTTCAACGATAATATTTTTATCATCGTTGGGATCTTTAGGTATTATCAGGATTTTAATCTCTTCTTCAATTGAATCTTTTCTCGCCAGCAGTTCTTTTAATTCAGCATTCGCAAGATCATTTAGTTCTTTGTCAGATGAGGTATCTATGATCTCCCTATTTCCTTCAATATTAGAAATTAGCTGTTTGTAGCTTTCATAGGCAGTCACAATTTCAGAAAGATTTATCCTCTCCCGGCTGAGGTTAATTATCTTTTCGCGGTTATTTTGATTTGCCGGGTCTGACAATTCCTCATTTACCTGATCAAACCGGGTTTTAATTTTTTGAAGTTTTTCTAAAAGATTCATGGTTATTTTGTAAAATTCGAGTGCAAATATACGAAAGCACTTGCTGATAGTCTAAGGGCTTCTGTATTAGTAAAGTTATTATTCAAACGTTTTTAATGATTAAAGCATACGAGATGGTCTGAATCCATATTTTTACTCATTTGTATTAAATTTATCATACAAAAAAATGCAATTTATTATGAAATATTTATCATTAATCATTTTATTTTTTATGTTATCAACAAGTTCTTCTGCACAAACCGAACGAATTGATTCCTTGTTTTCAGACTATTCTGGAGATTGCCCAGGTGCTTCAGTTCTGATATCTGTGAACGGACAAATTATTTTCAATAAATCATACGGCTATGCAAATCTTGAAGCGAAAAAATTAGTTGAGGTGAAAACTAATTTTCGTTTAGCATCTGTGACCAAGCAATTCACAGCCGCATCAATTTTTGTTTTAGTTCAAAAGGGAAAAGTTACGCTTGATGCGAAACTCACAGATATTTTTGAAGATTTTCCGGATTACGGCAGAAAAATAACAATCAGTAATCTGTTGAGTCATACTTCGGGTTTAATTGATTATGAAGATTTAATACCGGATACCGCAACAATTCAGGTAAAGGATAAAGATGTTTTGAAAATGATGTATGAACAGAAATCAACATACTTTGAACCTGGAACTCAATTTAAATACAGCAATACAGGTTATGCAGTGCTTGCAATGGCAGTTGAAAAATTAAGCAGAAAAAGCGTTGCTCAATTTCTTAAGGGAAATATTTTTGCGCCGTTAGAGATGACAAGCACAGTTGCTCATGAAGAGGGGACCTCAGTAGTTGAGAATAGAGCAGTTGGTTACTCAAGAACAGATTCCGGCTGGGTTAGACAAGATCAAAGTATAACAAGTGCAGTTTTAGGCGATGGTGGAATTTACTCTAATGTTGAGGATTTATATAAATGGGAGCAATCTCTCTATGAGCATATAATTTTAACTGAAGAATCACTTAGTAAATCTACAACTCGTTTTCTTTTAAATGATGGAGAAAAAGTTGATTATGGGTATGGATGGCATTTAAAAACTTATAATGGTAATGAGATTGTGTATCATGGCGGAAGTACGCAAGGATTTAGAAATGTTATTTACCGTGTTCCTTCACAAAAATTTTCGGTAATCATTCTGACAAATAGAAATGAGGGTGAAACAGAGAAAATTGCGGATAAGATTTTTGATCTATACCGCAATAACTGAGTAATGCTCATTTTACTTTATCAACATTAATTTTTTTGTTGCAGTAAAATTCTCGGTCATCAGTTTGTAAAAATATACTCCGCTTGGAAGATCGCTTCCATTAAAAGCTACTTTATAATTACCGGGTTCTTTCACTTCATCAAAAATAGTTTTTATTTCGTTACCCAAAACATCATAAATTTTTAATAAAACAAGCGAGTTAACTCTGGTTCCATGAGGAATTGAGAATTCAATTATCGTAGTTGGATTAAATGGGTTTGGATAGTTTTGTTTTAGCTGAAATCCGAAAGTGTTATTAAGAAGATCAGTTCCGATATTAGTCGGAGTTCTGTTTATAAATTTGTAAATAGTTCTTCCCATTGCATAGCCAACCGAATCATTCAGCATTCGAAATCTATTAACTCTGTATCCGAATCCTGCATCGTGCCAAGTATTCCCGCCATCAGTTGTCTCGTAAGTTGTGTAAGAGCTGTTGCCGCCTGCCCATCCTAAAGAGTCATTAACAAATCCCATTCCCTGAACATAATAATTAAAATTCGCGAATCGTTTTTCAAACCAGGTTTGTCCTCCATTGGTTGTCTTAATAAAATTAATCGGAAAACCGGCATTTCGCTGGAGCGAAACATATCCAATATTCTTACTTGGGAAATCAATTTTCCAGCACCATTCACCAATTTGTGATGATGTGAAAACGTTCGTCCATGTTGCCCCTGCATCGGTCGTTCGCAAAATGATTCCATTTGAATTTTCGTTTGGTGCAACATTTCCTCCAACAATAAATCCGTTATCAATCGAAGTAAAATAAATATCCATTAGATCTGCAGCATATTGTGCCATGCTCTGGGTGGACCAAGTTTCACCTCTATCCGTACTTTTCAGAAAATAAACCGGACCTCTAACTCGTCCAACGCCATAAATTACAGAATCATTCACGACACTGAGCCCGCAAATTCCGCGAGGTTTAGTTCCTATAAAATTATTTATGGGATTCCATGAAGCACCGCCATTTGTTGTCCGATAAATTAAGTTTGTGTCAGTTTGTCCGCCAAATTCTTGCGTGCCGAGATTACCCGCGATACCGTAAAGAGAATCTAAAAAACCAACTGACCGAAAATAAACAGTGCCTTTATCAAATTGCTTAATCCATGTACCGCCGCCATTTGTTGTTTTCCAAATTTGTCCATTACCATTCACAACCCAGCCAAGATTTTCAGTAATGAAATATCCGTCGTCATGTCTTGGTCCATTTGGAGCAGTTGGCAATGCTTCCCAATTTGGCTGCGAAAAAGATGGTTGAATGGATATAATAATGGCAGAGAACAAAAATAAGTTTTTCAATAGAACTCCGAATAATAAAGTAATTCTTGCATTAGATTTAGAAGGTGTTAATTGTAAAGTGATTATAGGAATTAACTGCCGATTAACCAAACTCGATTTGCAGATTTAAGTCGAATATCACACTTTAAGGCGTTTTTAATTATGTACGGAGGGAGATAATTTCTTAACTTTCTTATAATATTTTTTAATCCGAATTTTCAACAATGAAAAAATTTAATATTCCGCCGTTCTACCGAAGTTCCATAATTTCAAGAATTAAGCAATTTAGAAATCTCAATGATCCGAGAAAAAAAGATCTTTCACCGATTGCCTTGGATTTTGGCCCCATTAACTTTTTTATTCCACGGCACTTTGGTTTTTGTTATGGTGTAGAAAATGCAATTGAGATTGCTTATAAAACCATTGAGGATAATCCCGATAAACGAATTTACTTGTTAAGCGAGATGATTCATAATCCCGGAGTAAATGAAGATCTGTCGAAAAGAGGAATAAAATTTTTAATGGATACGTCTGGGAACAATCTGATTAATTGGAACGAATTAAAAAAAGATGATATTGTAATAATTCCTGCTTTTGGCACCACCTTAGAAATTCAACAAAAGCTTAAGGAAATCGGGATTGATGCTTACGAATTTAATACAACTTGTCCTTTTGTTGAGAAGGTTTGGAACCGTTCGTCTCAACTTGGCGAGGAAGATTTTACTATAATCATCCATGGCAAACAATTTCATGAGGAAACGAGAGCTACATTTTCACATAGTAAAATCCATGGTCCCTCGTTGATTGTGAGGAATATGGAAGAAACAAATTTTCTGGCGGACATAATTTTAGGAACGAAAAGTAAAGAAGATTTTTATTCTTTCTTCGAGGGAAAATATTCAGAAGGATTTAATCCCGAAAAAGAACTCGAAAAAATTGGTGTTGTTAACCAAACCACTATGCTTGCAACAGAAACTCAAGAAATAGCCGAACTGTTAAAATCTACAATGATAAAAAAGTATGGGCTGACAAATTTAAACCAGCATTTTGCGGATACAAGAGATACTCTTTGCTATGCAACCTATGATAATCAGGAGGCGACCTATGGTTTGCTCGAAAGTTCCGCAGATTTTGCAATTGTTGTGGGAGGATACAACAGTTCAAACACGAGTCACATTGTAGAACTTTGTGAGGAAAAGCTGCCAACATATTTCATTTCATCAGCAGAAAAAATATTGTCAAAGAATTCAATTAAGCATTTTGATATTTACTCAAAAACTGAATTATTTACGGAAGAATTTATTCCCGTAAAAGAAAAGGTTAATATTCTCCTAACAAGCGGGGCTTCCTGTCCGGATTCTGTGGTTGATCAGGTTTTAAATAAGCTTCATTCGTTTTTTGAAAATTCTGCTAGTGTGGAAGAAGTTCTAAATGCAGTTTTAAGGGATTAATTCTTGCCCTTCTTACGATTAAAAACTAGGGATACTTTTCCTGTTTAGATAAGCACATTTTCCAGCTGAATTCTTCGTTTTTCTCTCGAATTGAAAGGTAGATTTATTTGTTATTCAGAGGGGTATTCGGTAATTTTGGTCGCTTTAATTCAAAAATCAACGTTTTTTTAATATGCGCGCAGTTATTCCTGTTGCCGGAATAGGCACGCGGCTTAAGCCGCACACATACACTACTCCTAAAGTGCTGCTTAACGTTGGTGGTAAACCAATGTTAGGCCATATTCTTGATAAACTTTTGGAAGAGGGAGTTCACAAAGCGACTTTTGTCATCGGTCATTTGGGTGACCAAATAAAAGAATATGTCGTGAAGGAATATCCTTCAGTAAAAGCTGATTTTATCGAGCAGAAGAAAATGGAAGGTCTTGGTCACGCAATTTACACTGCCATTCCAACTTTCGATGATAAAGAGATTTTTATCATTCTGGGCGATACTGTTTTTGATGTCGACCTTAAGGATGTTTTTAAGAATAAACAATCAGCATTGGGAGTTAAAAAAGTTGACGATCCGAGCCGGTTTGGTGTTGCAGTTATGGAAAATGGTTATATTAAAAAACTCGTTGAAAAGCCAACTACGCTCGTTTCTAACTTGGCTTTAGTAGGGCTGTATTACATTGCTAATTCAGAGGCATTAGTCAAAAGTTTGAATGACCTTGTCAAAAAGGATATTCGAACAAAAGGGGAACTACAATTGACCGATGCGCTGCAAATGATGCTTGATGATGGTGAAAAAATTACAACATTTGATGTTAATGGCTGGTATGATTGCGGTAAACCGGAAACTCTATTATCTACAAACAAGTTTTTATTGGATCAAAAAAGTTCAACCAAAAAATTTGAAAATGTGGTTATTATCTCGCCGGTTTACATAGCTGATGATGCAAAAATCGAAAACTCGGTAATTGGGCCTTATGCTACAATTGATAAAGGGTGTGTTATAAAAGAAAGCGTTATTAAAAATTCAATTGTCGGAACAAATTCACAGGTTAGCAAAGCTATGCTAAATGGTTCGATAATTGGGAATAATACAATTGTTAAAGGCGCATTTAAACGTTTGAACATTGGCGATTCAACCGAAATAGATTTTTATTAAATTTTTTAAATAACAAAAAAGGTAGAAGATAAATTATGTCGTTTCTTTTCACATCAGAATCCGTTTCCGAAGGTCATCCCGATAAAATATGTGATGCTATTTCCGATAGCGTTCTGGATGCGATATTAGAAAAAGATCCGAAAGCGAGAGTAGCCTGCGAAACTTTTGTAACAACAGGTTTAGTTCTTGTTGGCGGCGAAATTACAACTAAAGCTTATATCGAAGTTCCTGAAGTTGTAAGAGAAACTGTAAGAAGAATCGGTTACACAAGCGCTGATTATAAATTTGATGCTGATTCATGTTCAGTGTTGAATGCAATTCACTCTCAATCTCCTGATATTGCTATGGGAGTTGATACAGGCGGAGCGGGCGATCAAGGGTTAATGTTCGGTTATGCTTGCGATCAAACTCCCGAACTAATGCCTATGCCGATTATGTATGCTCATAAGCTTGTGAAAAAATTAGCTGATATCAGAAAACGAAATAACGGATTAATGCCGTATCTTCGACCTGATGCAAAATCTCAAGTTACAATAGAATATGATGGCAGAAATAAACCAAAACGCGTTGATACAGTTGTTGTTTCAACCCAGCATGATGCCGATGCTAAACAGAAAACGATTAAAGAAGATGTAATTGAAAACGTAATCAAGAAGATTATTCCCGAAAAATTTCTTGATAAAAAAACCAAGTATTATGTTAATCCGACAGGAAGATTTGAGATCGGCGGTCCACATGGAGACAGCGGATTAACCGGCAGAAAAATTATTGTTGATACTTACGGCGGCTGGGCTCCTCATGGCGGCGGTGCTTTCTCTGGAAAAGATCCTTCAAAAGTTGATAGAAGTGCTTCATATGCAGCACGCCATATTGCAAAAAATGTGGTTGCAGCCAAGTTAGCAACTGAGTGTCTTGTTCAAGTCGCTTATGCTATAGGTGTTGCAGAGCCCGTTTCAGTTTACGTAAACACTTATGGAACAGGAGTCATTCCCGATATAGAAATTTCCCAAATGATTAAGAAAGAGGTTGATTTAACTCCTAAAGGAATAATCACCAGATTAAATTTACTCAGGCCAATTTATGCCAAAACATCTGCTTATGGTCATTTTGGTCGGAATGAAAAAGAATTCAGTTGGGAACATTTAGACCTAGTTCCTTTGTTCAAGAAGTACATATAACAAATTTTAGTAATAAAGTGAGGTAAATTATAATGGCTCAAGTGCTTGAAAAAACCGATGTAAAAAAAGTGAACTATAAAGTAAAAGATATTTCCTTAGCTGAGTGGGGAAGAAAAGAGATAAAATTAGCTGAAGCCGAAATGCCCGGGTTGATGGCAATCCGAAAAGAGTTTGGACCATCAAAACCACTAAAAGGCTCAAGAGTTGCCGGTTGTCTTCACATGACGATTCAAACTGCGGTGCTTATTGAAACTTTGATTGAACTCGGTGCCGATGTTCAATGGTCATCATGCAATATTTTCTCAACGCAAGATCATGCCGCTGCTGCAATTGCGGCTAATGGAATTCCAGTTTTTGCATGGAAAGGAATGAGCTTAGAAGAATATGATTGGTGCATCGAACAAACTTTATTTTTTGGTGATGATAAAAAACCCTTGAGTATGATTTTAGATGATGGCGGTGATCTTACTAATCTTGTTCTGGATAAATATCCGGAATTAGTCACAGGTATAAAAGGGATTACAGAAGAGACAACTACAGGCGTTCATCGTTTATATGAAAGAATGAATAATGGAACATTGCCTGTTCCTGCAATTAACGTAAATGACTCGGTTACAAAATCTAAATTTGACAATAAGTATGGCTGCCGCGAATCCTTGGTTGATGCACTTAGAAGAGCAACCGATTTGATGCTTGCTGGTAAAGTTGCAGTGGTTGCTGGGTTTGGTGATGTTGGCAAGGGTTCTGCCGAATCTTTGAGCAATGCTAATGTTAGAGTAATTGTGACTGAAATTGATCCAATCTGTGCCCTTCAAGCAGCTATGAGCGGTTATGAGGTTAAAAAAATGGTTGATGCAATTCTCGAAGCAGACATTATTGTAACAGCCACCGGCAATCTTAATGTAATTAATGAAAAGCATTTTAGGCTTATGAAGGATAAAGCAGTTGTTTGTAACATTGGTCATTTTGATAATGAAATTGATATGGCTTGGCTAAATAA
>JBGSOQ010000428.1:0-2522 GCA_041739035.1 Ignavibacteriaceae bacterium
ATTGCTCAGTGTCAAAGATGTACAAAGGTATTGTTGCATCGGTATATGCAAATTATTTAAATGCGGGAGAACAATCCCTTGCCACTCAAATGTTAAAAAAGTATTATTTGTGTGATGATATTGAGTTCTTCAAACAAGAAACTATCGATTTAATCTTTCCAAAGGCAAAAGAATGAAAATGGACTGGAATTCTCAGATTGGTAAAACTTTGTACATAACTATGCATGAAAATTTTGGATTAGCTGTCGATCCCAAAACTAATGCACCCATATTTGAAATTGTATTCAAATCCGGTAAGCTTGTTGAAGTTTACGATGATGCATTACTTCTTGAAGCTGCACGAGAAAATCAAATAGTAAAAATTTATATTCCATTCAATTCAATAAAATGCGTTGAAATTTTTGACATTTAATAAAGCGAATACTCTACAAAGACTTTTTTTAGTGGCTGTTCTTATTGCTATATCAGCGATAAATATCCTTCCACAGAAATTGAGTATCAAAAGCTTGAGAGTTTATTCCACAACGGAAACTTCCTTCCCAATTTTAACTCCTCTGGAAGAGGATAATAATTATATAACTATTGAGTTTGATATCAATTCTGATGTGCTGCCAAATTTGAATATTGTATTTAGATATTGTGACAAGAATTGGAAACCGTATGACAATTTGTTTTTAATCAATAATGGAAAAAATATTGAGTACGATCTTGATTTTGAGCTGCTGCCATTCACTTGTGAAGATGCACGCTACCACTATAAAGGTTCATTCCCGAATGAGAATAATTTTGTTGATTTTCCATTCTCCGGCAAATGGATGTTTTACATTACGGATGTGCAGGATACAACCTTAATTTATGGTTTAGGAAAATTTTACGTTGTTTACAATGAAGTGAAGATGAATGTCAATCTTAAGAAAGAAATGCTTGAGGAAAAGTCGTACAGCCCATTGGAAATTGGCAGAATAATAAATCTTACAGCATCTTTCGATCTCCCGGAAGAATTATTCCCAGGTTTTATAGACCAGGTCGAGATCATTCAAAATACGCGAATAAGCTCGCCAATTGTGGTTGATAGAACTTTTAACACTAATACACGTCAATATTCATGGAATGCGGATAGAAAATTTTCATTTACCGCAAGAGATATTTACCCTGGAAATGAATATCGGCAGGCTGATATTCGAGACATAAATAAGTATAACTCTAAAGATGTGAACGCTCAATTTTCGGGATTCGAAATGTCTCGTTTTTACAAGTTTGCCCGGCGCGATTTGAATGGAAGCTACTTACTTACAAATTATAAAAATGATTTCGCAACTTATCTAAATGTTAATTTTCGCATTAAACCACCTGAAGAATATTTAGGAGATATTTTCCTTGTCGGTTCTTTCAACAATTGGGAACCAACTGGAGAATATAAACTGGAAAAAAATGGCGAGATTTTTGCTAAGACAGTTCGACTCAAACGCGGAATTTATGATTATCAATTTGTTACCGGTTACATGAATAATGATTCAATTAATGATGAAAATTGGATTTATTTAGAAGGAAATTTTTTGGAAACATCAACCGAATATCATGTTTTTCTTTATTATAAAGACCCCAATTACGGTGGTTACGACCGAATAATCGGATTTAATAAAATATTGAGCAGATAAAAAATGGAAAAATTTAAAATTGGCGTTATCGGAACTGGGCATCTTGGAAAGCTGCATGTTAAAATGTTTAAGCAGATTTCTGAATGCGAGGTGATGGGAGTTTATGACAGCAATAACCAAACAGCAAAAGATGTTGCACAAGAGTTTAGTGTTGCGGTATTTGATAACTTGGATGATCTTCTAAATATAATTAAAGGGGCATCGATTGCCGTTAGTACAACGGCACATCATGAGATTGCAAAAAGATGTTTGGAGAGGGGAATCCACGTTTTTGTAGAAAAGCCCATCACTGCAAGCATTTCTGAAGCAGAGGAATTAGTTAAACTTTCCTCCGAGAAGAGACTGAATTTGCAAGTTGGACACATAGAGAGGTTTAATCCGGCAATTATATCTCTTGAACGATTTATAATCGAGCCAATGTTCATTCAGACTGATCGACTGGCTCAATTCAACCCGCGAGGAACCGACGTTGCAGTAGTTTTAGATTTAATGATTCATGACATTGATATTATTCTCAGCTTGATTAAAAGTGAAGTTAAAAAGATTGATGCTAGTGGTGTAGCGGTTGTGTCAAATAGTCTGGACATTGCCAACGCAAGAATTGAATTTGAAAATGGGGCAGTGGCAAATGTTACAGCAAGTAGAATATCTCAAAAGAAAATGAGAAAGATGCGCATCTTCCAGCAGGATGCTTACATATCTATTGATTTTATGACAGGTGTATCAGAAGTTTATCACCTAATTCCTTTTGATCAAAATACAGATTCAACATCAATGTCTTTTGGTGAAATTGGAATTGGCGAAAACCGGAAAAGATTAATTTATGAGCAGCCGGAGATTAAAGAAATAAATGCTCTTAAATAT
>JBGSOQ010000471.1:0-2665 GCA_041739035.1 Ignavibacteriaceae bacterium
CGTTTTACTTTTGAACAAATCTGATCTATTCTATTTCTTAGTATTTGTAAATTTTCAGCAATCATATTTAAAATCAAGGGTGTGAATTTATTGGTTTTTTACTCAAAAATCAAAAAAATCAGCAATTATCTATCAAGATTAATAATAAACAAACTGCTGTCCAAAATAAATATGAAATAGAAAAATATTCTTCTAAGTTATTTAAAATAAAAACCTTATAACTGTTACTGGCTTAAATCCTCTTCTTATTAGATGCTTCTCTCTTCGTATTGAATGAAAAATCCTTGTTGTGTCAGGAATGAGTGTTTGATAACAACAGCATTTCTATAAAATAAGCTAATAAGGTTGAAATAATCTATCTTATTTACTGTTACTAAGGTTGCTGTTTTTAATCATTAACTAAGAAAGCATGCTCTTATTTTTTAACCTTAGTAAAACAAAGGATAATAAGTAAAATAACCTTATCAGCTTATTTCTTTTTTATTCAATGCAAAACAATATTTTAAACTCAAAAAACCGGGACTTTATTTTGAACAGATGTGACTAAATAAAATTTACAAACCAAAATAAATCTACAAATTTCTCCTTATAGGTGCTTTTACTAAATTTGATTGACAATTTTAAAAAATTTTGGAGACTCAAATGAATCTATTAGAACGAATAATTAGCGAATCATCAAAAAGAAATAAAACAATCGTTTTACCTGAAGCTCATGACGAACGTGTCATAAAAGCCGGTTATCAGCTTAATCACAAGAAAATTTGTAACGTAATTTTATTGGGAAATAAACAAAAAATACTTGATGATGCTTCAAAACTTAATGTTGATCTTGAAGGAATAAAAATAATTGATCTGGTAAAATCAGAACATCACTCAAAATTTTCAGATATATACTACAATCTGCGCAAAGAAAAAGGAGTTACTCCTGATAAAGCTAAAGAAGCTATGAAGAATGTTTTGTTTTTTGGTGCAATGATGGTCAGAGAAGGATTGGCAGATGGATTTGTCGGCGGTTCAGCTTCTCCAACTGCAGATGTAATGCGTGCGGGAATCCATTGCGTGGGAATGCCTGAAGGAATATCTATTGTATCAAGCTTTTTCTTGATGGTTTGGCCGGATAAAGTTTGGGCTTTTGCAGATTGCGCCGTTGTTCCTAATCCAACCGATGTTCAGCTTGCTGATATCGCCATTTCAACAGCAGATAATTATAAAAAACTTGTTGGTGAAGAAGCAAGAGTTGCAATGCTTTCCTTCTCAACAAAAGGAAGTGCGGAACATGAATTGGTTGATAAAGTTAAAAACGCCACAAAAATGGTTATGCAAAAACGTCCCGACTTAAAAGTTGACGGCGAATTTCAATTTGATGCTGCCGTTGTTGAAAAAGTTGGAAAGTCCAAAGCACCTGGAAGTGAAATTGCCGGAAAAGCAAACGTATTAATCTTCCCGGATTTGAATGCAGGAAACATAGGTTACAAAATTGCACAGCGGATTGGCGGCGCAGAAGCTGTTGGTCCTGTTGTGCAAGGATTGAAGAAACCAGTATTTGATCTCTCACGCGGCTGCAGTGTGGATGATATTGTGAACACCTCCGCAATTGCAACGCTGATGGCGGAATGAACAAAAAAAATATTGAGGAAATCTATGGCCACTTGGATGGAGTTAGAGGAACACTTACAACGGTCTTTGCCCTTACTCCGAGGACAATGGGTCTCGGGAAAGCAGAAGTACGAGAGCAATTTTGCCTCAACAATCGGCGCGAGTATCCAAGAAGGACGTTACTGGGATTGCATCTGGCGAGGAATATATCTGGAACTCAAGATGGGGAACATTTGGCTCGATTTGGTTAGATACGGTGAGTATATGCTTAATCGTACGGCAGATAGCCAAAGACAAGTTTTCACCCTGTTCATGAGATATCATGACCAGCGTATCACCGATTTGTATGGCGTGACCACTGAAAATATCATTAAGATTTTGAATTTGTCTGTCGAAACAGCAGAATTTTTGCTAAAGTTAAAAGAAAAAGTACCGAGAAGTCTGAATGCACAAGCAAGCTTAACGGAATCGGATGTTCGACAAATTGCTGAATTTCATGTTCACTGAAGCGCGCACGTTGTCTAACACGGCACATAAATACACTCCCCCTGTTGATAAATAATTGTTGTATTCATTATATGCAGACTAACGCGAAGAATATTGATCTTTTGATTTGTGGCAAACGACACGTTGTTGTTTGTCGAAAAATTAGCTTCCTCGTACTCTCCTTGTACCAACCTTACATTTAGTTTTTACTCATCATTATTTCTATCTCAATTGCCCCACAAGTTCAAAAACTTATCCAGAGAATCACTATTTTTCCTTATACAAAAATTACTTTTACAAGCATAATTATTAAGGCACAGAAATGAAAACTCAATTCATCTCAACCATTCTAATTTTTGTTTTATCTTTATCTCTCAACGCCCAGCAAATTGATCTTTCAGGAATTTGGTCCGGTAAACTTTCCCTTCCAAATTCAATGCAGCTTACAGTCATTTTCAATTTTCAAAAAGATGCTGAAGGAAAATACACGGCAACAATGGACAGCCCCGACCAAGGAGCAAAAGGAATTCCAACTGAAAGCGTTACAGTTAAAGATGACTCGATTGTGGTTAAGGTACCTACA
>JBGSOQ010000481.1:0-16701 GCA_041739035.1 Ignavibacteriaceae bacterium
GTTGGTATAAATGGTTTTGGACGAATTGGCAGATTAGTGATCCGAGCTATTGCTGAAAAAAAATTAATCGGAAAAGAAGTTGATGTTGTAGCAATCGTTGATATCACAAATGATGCAAAGTATTTTGCTTACCAGTTGAAGTATGACTCAATTCATGGCAAATTTGATGGAACACTTTCAACTGAAAAAAGTGATCCGGGTTTAGATCAAGATGACATTCTTGTAATAAATGGTGATAAAACAAAATGTTTACTGGCATCAAAAGATCCATCTCAGCTTCCGTGGAAAGATTTAGGAGTTGACTATGTCATTGAATCAACCGGCTTATTTACAGATTCAGAAAAAGCAAAGGGACATTTAACAGCAGGCGCAAAAAAGGTGATAATTACTGCTCCGGGTAAGGGCGAAGTTAAAACTTTTGTATTAGGTGTTAATGATGAGAAGTATAATCCTGCAACCGATAATATAATTTCAAATGCATCCTGCACAACTAATTGTCTGGCACCGGTAGTTCACGTTTTATTGAAAGAGGGTATTGGTGTTGAAACCGGAATAATGACAACTATTCACTCTTATACAGCAACACAAAAAACCGTTGATGGGCCTTCTAAAAAAGACTGGAGAGGTGGAAGAGCTGCTGCAATTAATATTATCCCTTCATCAACAGGTGCTGCTAAAGCGGTTGGAGAAGTGCTTCCTCAGGTTAAAGGAAAACTAACAGGAATGTCTTTCAGAGTACCCACTGCAAATGTTTCAGTGGTTGATCTAACATTCAGATCGGAGAAGGATACTTCAATACAAGAAATTGATGCATTAATGAAAAAGGCTTCCGAAACCTATTTGAAGGGTATTTTAGGATATACGGATGAGCAAGTTGTTTCAACTGATTTTATTAAAGATGAACGTTCATCAATTTATGATTCTAAAGCAACTCTAGAAAATAATTTCAAAAATGAAAAAAGATTTTTCAAGTTGATTTCCTGGTATGATAACGAGTGGGGCTATTCAGTAAGAGTAGTTGATCTTTTAATGAAGATTGCAAAAATGTAATTTATGGTATTTTTGTTGAGACTGAGCCTCATGGTTCAGTCTCACATTTAAATCATTATTCTTCCAACAAAAATTGTTCACACCAATATTCTTTATAATTTCTTTTATGAGGTAAAAAATGAAAAAGCTATCAATAGACAATGTAGATCTTAAAAATAAACGAGTGCTTGTAAGAGTGGACTTTAATGTTCCTCTCGATGAAAATTTGCAGATTACCGATGACATAAGAATCACCTCATCATTGCCAACGATTAAAAAGATTATTTCAGAAGGCGGTAAAGCAATATTGATGAGCCATCTTGGAAGACCAAAGGGCAAAGTTAATCTTAAGTACAGCTTGAAGCCGGCTGCTGAAAGACTAAGCCAGCTCTTGAGTAAGGAAGTAAAACTTGCCCCGGATTGTATTGGTGAAGACGTGAAATCATTAGTGAATAATATGAAAAGCGGGGATGTTTTAATGCTTGAAAACTTACGCTTTCATGAAGAGGAAGAAAAGAATGATGAAGTATTCGCAAAAAAATTATCAGAGCTTGGTGATGTTTATGTCAACGATGCTTTTGGAAGTGCGCATCGTGCACATGCTTCGACTGAAGGTGTTACAAAATTCATTAGTAAGTGTGCTTCAGGTTATTTGATGCAAAAGGAATTGGATTATCTTGGAAATGCAATTGCAAATCCTGAGAGACCTTTTACGGCTGTTCTGGGCGGTGCAAAAATTTCAGGAAAGATTGATGTTATTTCAAATCTATTGAGTAAAGTTGATAAGCTTTTAATTGGCGGCGGAATGGCTTTCACTTTTTTGAAGGCGCAAGGAAAAGAGATTGGAAAATCACTTTTGGAAGAGGAAAAAATTGACTTGGCTAAAGAAGTTTTGGATAAGGTCAATAATTCAAAAGTAAAATTCCTTCTTCCTGTTGACTTTATTGTTGCGGATGAATTTAAGAACGAATCACCCGCTTCAATTGTGAAAGCAGATGATATTCCATCTGGCAAAATGGGATTGGATATAGGACCCGAATCAATTAAATTATTTAAGCAAGAGCTTGAAAATTCGAAAACAATTGTTTGGAACGGGCCAATGGGTGTTTTTGAAATGGATAATTTTGCCAAAGGTACTTTTGCAATAGCTCAAGCTTTAGCTGATGTTACAGCTAAGAATGCTATAACAATAATTGGTGGAGGTGATTCCGCAGCTGCAATCAGCAAAGCCGGTTTAGAGGATAAAGTGTCTCACGTTTCAACAGGCGGCGGTGCTTCGCTGGAATTTCTCGAAGGAAAAATTTTACCCGGTGTTGATGCTCTAACAAATGCTTAATCTTATTTCTTATTGATTCAAAAATTTTAATTTTAATGTAAAGGAATTTTTTAGTGAGTGATTATTATAGGCCATCGGGATTAGGCGGATTTAGTTTTTTCCCTCCTGTTATTAAAAATTTGCTGATAATTAATGCGGTTGTTTTTATGATTCAAATTCTTGGGGAAAAAATAATTGCTTCCTCGGGACTAACGCTTTCTGACATTCTGACTAAATATTTTTCACTAATTCCCATTGGTGGATATATAGCCGGAACTCGAGGTGCTGAACTTGTTGAATGGACATTTTATCCCTGGCAATTAATTACTTATCAATTTATGCACGGCAGCTTTTCTCATATCATTTTTAATATGTTCTCGCTTTGGATGTTCGGAATTGAAATTGAAAATCATTGGGGCAGCAAAAAATTTCTATACTTCTACTTAACTTGTGGCGTTGCTGCAGGTTTATTTCATCTTTTCCTCTCTCCACTGCTTGGTGGATTGGCGGCTCCAACAATCGGCGCATCCGGAGCAATTTATGGAGTGCTTGTAGCTTTTGCACTTTTATTTCCAAACAGGCTCATCTTTCTGTACTTTTTCATTCCTGTCAAAGCAAAGTATTTAGTAACAATTATGATTGTAATGGAATTCATGCTCGTAGATAGTGCTAACAGCAGTATAGCTCATCTCGCGCATCTTGGTGGAGCATTAGCAGGATTAGTCTTCATCTTAGCTGATAAAAACACTCATGCTGAGATAAAAAATCTTTTCAGCAAATCGACATACAGAACGAACAAACCATTTAATCCCTTTGGGGGAGTTGCTGATAGATTTAAGAAAAATCGAACCGATGTTGAAGAAGCAAAATATTATGATATTAATGATAAGAAGGAAGAAAAGGAAATTACTCAAGCAGACATTGATGCAATTTTGGACAAGATAAGCCAAAGCGGATATCAAAATTTAACCGACCGAGAGAAGAAAATTCTTTTTGAAGCAAGCAAAAAAATGAATTGATAAAATGTTTAACAAATTGCACTGTTTCCTGTTCCTAACAATATTGCCGGCATTTGTATTTTTTGTTTCTTCCGGATGCGGTGAAAGCAAAATAATTGAGGAAGAAAAATTTATACAAATATATACCGATATTCTTGTTGCTGAGAATACTGTTTCAGGGTCAGCATTCTCTAACGAAACTATTTTGAAAAGAACCTTGAAGAAGTACAATGTTACTCTTGAAGAGTATAAGGCAACGATTCAATATTATAATCAAGATTCAGATCGCTGGCAGATTTTCTTTGCTAAAGCTATAGCTAATCTTGAGGCGCAGAAGAAGAACCAAGCGAATTAATTCTATTTTTTGTGATGCAAATTCTTATCATTGCATAAGTTACTTGTAAAGGCAATCTGCTTTTAAGTTCTTTTAAGTCTGAAAAACCTTTACCCATTTCATCCATTATCACTTCTTTCAGTTTGGCATCAAAGAGATTATTGATCTCAACTTGTGGATCATATTCTAAGATGGTTTCTATCTGCATTGAAATAACTTCTTCTGATAATTTTCTAAGCGATGAGATATCTTTCAGCGAAAATCCCTTTCTAAGCAGGTCATAAGTTTCTTTAATGCTTGTCGGAATTTTTCTCAATTCGGTTTTAATTTCTTTACGATTAGAAATAAACTCATTAATTATTTGAAGCAGCTCATTACCAATTTTATTGAACATTCTGATGTTGAAGCCTTGAATATTCATCAGTTCCGACTTTGTTTGTGGTTTAGTTATTGAAATTTTTTTCAATAAATCATCCGGGCAAATCAGATAGCTTGTTTGTAAATATCGTTGAGATGCTTTTTTTCGTACTTCACGCAGAAGATTATACAGTTCTAAATCTTCCTCATAATGAAAAGCCTTTTCTTCATCTTCCCAGAAAGAGGGTTGCAACTCTTCTTGTGTAGACTTTGTAAGAAAAATTTTTCTGGGATTTGATTCATTGCGGACAATTTTTCCTCTCGCCAGTAAATTAAAAATTACCATCTTCAAATCATTTATTTCATGATTACTGCATGTACCAAAAGTTGAAATTTGTCTATTCTTTTCATCTTTAGTTGTTCCCCGGATAATTTTTACTAACTCGCTTTGAGTTATCGCTTCCTTTTTTTCAATTAGTGTTTTTAAAATAATTTCTTCCAGATAATTAGAAGTATCTTCTGAAAAAGATTTTCCCGAGGTACAAACATCACACTTTCCACATTTGTAATCGGAGAGATTTTCGCCAAAATAATTGAGTATAAATTTGAAGCGGCAATCCTTTGTGAAGACGAATTGCACCATTGAGTCAATTTTTTTCTGCCCATGAAGAAAACTTTCATTTATTTTTTTATAATTCAAATTTAGCTTTTCTGCATTCACTCTCGGTGAACTTATTATAACATTGTCCTTACCTGAACTTTTCTTGTAAGTAAGGATTCCCATAATATCGAGCAAGGATAGAATCTCATCGCACACTATTTCATTTACCGCGAATTTTTTGGATAAATCAGCTTGCGAAATTTTAATATTCTTGAAATAGATTTCGCTGCCAAATTCACGAAGTAGAACTAGAAGGGCATCTTTCAGATTATCTTGAGGGCAATTCTTAATAAATTCCTTAAGCTTATTCTTTTCCATGATTATTTGGATTTCAGATTTCCTTTCGTAGTCTGAAATAAGTTTAAGATAACCTGCTGCCTCCAAAATTTTAAGTGATGCTAAAATTAAACCGCGGTTCAATTCGCGTTTACAATATTTTGATAAAAAATCTTGATCAATTGGAATTTCACTACCGGAAACATTGCCTTCTGCAACGCTTCCGAAATCACTAATGCCTGTATAAATCTTTTTAATCAGTTCTTTGTCCGGATGTGCGTTTGATAGGAAATAATCATGAATTCTTAAATCACGATCATTGTGAAGAAGAAAAATGAACGAATCTTTTTCATCCCTGCCTGCGCGTCCAATCTCCTGATAATAATTTTCAATAGAGCCAGGAGTGTTATAGTGAATTATCAGACGAATATCTTTCTTATCTATTCCCATACCGAATGCATTTGTTGCAACTATGATCGGAACTTTATCCGTCAAAAAGTCTTCCTGAATTTTTTTTCTTAATTGTGCAGCCAATCCGGCATGATAATATGCGGCATTTATGCGGTGCAGGTTAAGAAATTGTGCGGCTTCTTCAGCACTTTTTCGCGATGTAGTATAAATGATCGCAGGCGGTGAAAATCTTTTTATGAGAGTAAGCGACTGCTCGTTTTTCTTTTTAGTGATGATGACATTTAGTTGAAGATTATCTCGCTCAAACCCGCGAACAAAAACTTTTGCGTTTTTAAAAGCAAGCTGAGCTACAATATCTTTAACAACTTCGGGAGTAGCCGTTGCCGTAAAAGCTGAAATTTTTTTTACAGATATGTACTCAGTAAAATCATTGATATTTCTGTAACTAGGTCTAAAACTGTGTCCCCATTCACTTATGCAATGTGCCTCATCGACAAAAACATAAGTGGGATTAAGAGTTTTTATCCTTTCAGCAAATGATATATTCTCTAATTTTTCGGGTGCAACATATAGCAGCTTTATTTTTCCTGCAGAAATTTTTTGAAGAATAACTTCGGATTCATTGAAATCTAAAGTGCTGTTGATGAAAGCTGCAACCTCATCGTTTTTATTTAGCGAATCTACCTGGTCTTTCATTAAAGCAATAAGCGGTGAAATGACTATTGAAAAGTTTTGAGATATTAACGCTGGTACTTGAAAGCAGATTGATTTGCCTGCTCCGGTAGGAAGTACAGCAAGTACGTTTTCGCCGTTAATAATGGTATTAATTATTTCTTCTTGACCTGGCCGGAACTTTGAGTGATCGAAGTATTTTTTAAGTGCGTCTAATGGTTTCATATTTGATATTAAGCATTCCAATCAAAAATATGTTATTAAATTGAGATTGAAAAACAAGTCCGAACTAATCACGCCAGGTTTTTTCTTTTTGTATCAATAAATAGAACCATTTTTAGTTAAATTTGAAGTGAAAATATGAAAAAAGATAATATTGATCAGTACTGTATCATTTATGAATGCAATTGAAGTAATTAACATTTCCAAAACTTACACTTCTGCTTTTCGCAAAAACAAAGTTGATGCTCTAATTAATTTAACTTTAACTGTTCCTACAGGAACAATTTTTGGTTTGCTCGGACCAAACGGTGCAGGTAAAACGACTTTAATAAAAATTCTCTTATCAATTTGTTTTCCAAATTCTGGAAATGCAAAAATATTTAATGAAAATACGGGAAATTATCATCTCAAGTCTAGAATCGGTTATTTACCTGAAAATCATAAATTCCCATCATATTTAAACGGAGGAGAAGTACTTAAATACTTCGGTAAGTTAAGTGGAATGCAGGGCTTACAACTCAGTAAAAGAATTGATGAGATTCTCGAATTGGTTAAAATGTCTCAATGGAAAAAATTAAAAGTAAAAGGTTATTCTAAAGGTATGATGCAGAGATTAGGAATTGCGCAGGCAATAATTAATGATCCCGAATTAATATTTTTAGATGAACCAACTGATGGTGTAGATCCAATTGGAAGAAAAGAAATACGAGACATACTTTCAGATTTAAAATTAAAAAATAAAACTGTTTTCCTTAATAGTCATTTACTATCTGAGGTTGAATTGGTAAGCGACCGGGTTGCAATATTGAATAAAGGGAAACTGATTCGTGAAGGAACAGTGAAGGAATTAACCGAAAAAAAGTATGAATATAATTTGGAATTGGAGAATAGAATTGGCGATGAGAAATATTTAAATCTCGCTTCCCAATTTAATTTTGTGAATGTGAAAGATGAGCACTATACTGCTTTAGTTAATGATATACACGAGCTTAATAGTTTAATAGATATGCTTAGATCAAAGAATATTTCTATTAAAGAGATTATTCAGAAGAAAAGTACCCTGGAAGAAATGTTCATTTCGCTAATTAATGAAGCAGAAAAGAAGCATAACTTGTGAAAAATATATTAGTTATTTCATGGTATACTCTGAGAGAAGCCTTAGCGCGCAAGGTTTTTATTTTTTTTGCTGCCATCTCAATTGTCTTTTTAATCGGACTTGCAGTTGTTTCTAGTTTAGTAAACGCGGATTCTATTTTATCAAATATGAATCCAGCAAACAATAATTATGTTCTTGCTGAAGTTATTACAAAAATACAATTGATGATCACGGCACCTCTTTCGAATTTATGCCTGCTGCTAGCAATCTTTGCTTCGTCTAGTTTTATCCCACTTATGCTCGAAAAAGGCAATATTGATTTACTTCTTTCAAAACCCATCTCAAGGACACAACTATTACTCGGAAAATATTTTGGCGGAATACTAGTTGTCTTTATTAACATTGCTTTTCTAATTCTTGGAGCGTGGATAATAATTTCATTAAAATTTTCTTATTGGAATTTTAATTTTCCGCTAGTAATTCTTGTTATCACATTTACGTTCGCTGTTTTATATTCAGTAGTTGTTCTTTTCGGAATAATATTCAGGAGTTCAGTACCTGGTATGATGACGGCATATTTCATTTTTTTAATTTTAAGCCCTGCGTTGGATTTTACACGGCTTCAATTAAAAACACTTAGCGGAAAAGAAGTCCTGAAGAGCCTGGTAGATGGGTTATATTACTTTTTACCTAAAACTTCCGAGTTGATGGGAACTATTAATTCAAATATTGGGCAGGGTAAATCAATAGGTAATATTCAGCCTGTTATATCGTCATTTTTATTTCTAATTTTGGTTATGATTTTTTGTGATTATATCCTAAAAAGGAAAGATTTTTAAACAAAGTTTAACAAAAATTTGAGTATTACGATGCCAGATGAAAATTTAAAACTTGAAGACCTTCTTGAAAAAACTTATGTAGCTCCCGATGGCAGCCAAATTAACAGTGTGGTGATAATTGGTGCTGGAATTATGGGACAAGGAATAGCTCAAACTGTTGCCAGTTCAGGAATGGATGTTCTTATTATAGAAAAAGATAAAGATAACTTGCGTCATGCTAAACATTCTTTGGGTGAATCTATTGATCGTGAGATAAAACGCTGGGCGATGACATCTTCAGAGAAAAAATCTATCATGAGCCGTATTTCGTGGGAAACTAGTAATGAAAATATAAATGACTATGATTTGATCATCGAGGCGGTTGATGAAGATTTTGATTTGAAGTGTTCGATCTTTAAAAAATTAGATCAAACAGCCCGCAAAGATATAATATTCGTATCTAACACATCTACACTAAGTCTAACTAAAATTGCTGAGGCAACACAAAGGCAAGAAAAAATTATTGGGATGCACTTTTTAAATCCGGTGCCAAAAGTTCCGGTTGTTGAAATTGTAAAATGCCTTCACACGTCAAACAAAACTGTAGAAACAATTAAAGCTTTTGCTGCCCGAATCGGCAAAACACCGGTTGAGGTTTATGAATATCCTGGATTTGTTACAACCCGTGCAATTGTCCCATTGCTGAATGAAGCGATGCACATTTTACTTGAAGGCGTGGCTACTGCAAAAGATATTGACATTGCAATGAAGCTGGGTTACAATTTTCAATACGGGCCACTTGAAATGGCTGATATGATGGGGCTTGATGAGGTTCTTGCATGGATGGAAACGCTTTGGAAAACTCTCGGTGAACCAAGGTATCGTGCTTGTCCTATTCTTCGTAAACTTGTTAGAGAAAAGAAACTGGGGCGTAAAACCGGCGAAGGATTTTATAAGTACGATGAGAACGGAAAAATAATTTCTTACTAGCTTTAATTTTTTTTTATAACAACTTAAATTTTTAGGTTCAAATGAGAGTATTAGTTCTTAACTGCGGTAGTTCGTCAATTAAGTATCAGTTTATTAATACCGAAGATAAACTCACTCTTGCAAAAGGCAATATTGAGCGAATAGGAATGAGTGGAGCCGTTCTAAGCCATACACGGTATGATGGCGATACAATAAAAATTGCTGGTGAAATTCTTGATCACCAGATTGGAATTGAATACGTGCTTGGGGTAATGCTCAGCAAGAATCACGGTGTAATTGATGATAAGGATGATATTGATGCAATCGGTCATCGCGTAGTACATGGCGGTGAGGCATTCTCCGGATCTGTACTCATCACTAACGAGGTTGTAAATGTTTTACAAGATAATATTGAGCTTGCACCACTTCATAATCCACCTAATATTAAAGGTATACAAGCCGTAACAAGATTACTTCCCGGTAAACCACAGGTCGGTGTATTCGATACCTCGTTTCATCTCAAAATGCCTCCTAAAGCTTTTCTTTACGGAATACCATATGAATTGTACAAAAAGCATAAGATTAGACGGTACGGATTTCATGGGACTTCTCATAGATTTGTATCTCAGCGTGCGGCTGAAATTTTAGGTAAAAAGTTTGATGAGTTGAAAATAGTATCCGCTCATCTTGGTAACGGCTGCAGTATGGCAGCTATTGATAAGGGCCGATCAATTGACACAACTATGGGATTTACACCACTTGAAGGTCTGCTGATGGGAACTAGGAGCGGTGATTTAGATCCATCGCTGATTCTTTACATAATGGGTAAAGAAGGTTTGTCGCTTAATGAAGCCGGCACACTGCTCAACAAACACAGCGGATTGATTGGGATAAGCGGTGAAAGTAGCGATATGCGGGAAATTCTATCGGCTGTTAAGGAAGATCATAAACGAGCAAGATATGCTTTTGAAATTTTCTGCTATAGAATTAAGAAATATCTTGGCGCTTATGCAGCCGCTATGGGTGGGTTAGATGCATTTGTTTTTACTGGCGGAATCGGTGAAAATTCTTCAGAGGTTAGAGCAGATGTGTGCAGCAATTTAGAGTTTCTTGGAATTCATCTTGATGATGAAAAGAATAAAAATAATCAAGAACTAATTTCAGTGGAAAATTCCAGGGTTGCTGTTCTCAGAGTTCCGACTAATGAAGAACTTGTTATTGCACTTGATACAAGTGAAATTGTAACATCTCTTGAAGAAAGTGCTGGTACTGCAGCATCTTTCTAACAATTAAATAATATTGAATTGGATTAGTATTTCTTCAAATGAACTTAGAAACATTTTTACTGTCATTTATTCCTCTTTTTGTTGCTATTGATATTATCGGTACTGCACCGATTTTTCTTGGTTATACTCATACTATCTCGGATACTGCGAAGAAAAAATTGATACTCGAAGCTGTTCTTGCAGCATTTGCCGCGGCTTTAATTTTTCTTTTTGGTGGAAAATTAATTTTAAATTTCCTTGGGATTACAATTGATGATTTCAGAATTGCCGGCGGAATAATTCTTCTTATACTCTCGATAAATGATATAATTGCTTCTTCAGAAAAAGTAAAAAATCCCGGAACTGACATTGGCGTTGTACCTTTAGGAGTTCCATTAATTATGGGACCGGCTGCCTTAACAACAATTTTAATTTTAGTGGATAATTTTGGCTATGTGCCAACCATTCTTTCAATGATATTAAATATTATTATTGTGTTAATTGTGCTTCTAAATGCTAAACTCATTTTGAAAGTAATTGGAGAGGGCGGATCTAAAGCTTTTGCTAAAATAGCTTCTCTTTTTTTAGCTGCAATTGCTGTAATGATGATTCGAGTTGGGGTTTTGAATATTTTAGCAATGAATAAGTAATTTATTAATCTTAATAAACTAATAATTTTACAATGGACTTAGGATTAAATGGTAAAACTGCCCTAGTTACTGCTTCAAGCAAAGGAATAGGAAAAGCAGTTGCTGAAGAGCTTGCATCAGAAGGATGCAAAGTTGCAATCTGTTCGCGATCTAAAGAGGATTTGGAACTTACAGCTGATGATATTAAAAGAAAATACGAAGTTGATGTTTTGTGGAGTGTTTGCGATCTGAACAAATCTCCCGACATTGAAAACACATTTAGGGTTGTATTGAAGCAATTTGGAAAAATTGATATTCTAATAAATAACTGCGGTGGACCACCTTCGGGATTCTTTAGAGATTTTGCTGAAGAACAATGGGTAACAGCATTTGAACATGTTTTTCTAAGTGCAGTTAGATTAAGTAATTTAGTTATACCTGGAATGGTGGCTAAGCAGTGGGGAAGAATAGTAAATATTACTTCAGTTTCTGTTAAGCAGCCAATTGACAATCTTATTTTATCAAATTCATTTAGAAGCGGAGTAATCGGATTTGCAAAATCATTAAGTAATGAGTTTGCAAAACATAATATCACGGTTAACAATGTTGCTCCAGGTTTTACTTTAACAAACAGACTTTATGACTTAGCAGTTAGCCGTGCAAAAAGTTCAAATTTATCTCACGAAGAGGTCTTAGCAGATATGGCCAAGCAGGTACCAATGAATCGGCTCGCACGTCCTGAAGAAATCGGGGCATTAGTTACTTTTCTCTGTTCCAGCCAGGCAGGTTACATTACCGGCAATACAATTCACGTAGACGGCGGTTGGGTGAAGGGATTATTTTAAATTAATAGAGATTAGCAACCCATCCTTTAAATGTTGGGTTACTTCCTCATAGTTAGAGGACAAAATTATGATCAAAGAAATTGAAATATCGGTTCCACCGGAATTACTTTCCAATAAAAATTTTCTCTCATCGGAGACTGCTTATAAACTTAATCTTGACTTAAATGAGATTACAGCGGTACTACCAATCCGAAGATCCATTGATGCTAGAAGCACCAAACCAGTATTTAAAATATTAGTCCGCGTTTTCATCAACGAACCACTTCAAGATATTCACCCTAAAATAAACTATGAACCTGTTCGAAACAAAAAACGGGTTGTGATTGTGGGAAGCGGACCTGCAGGAATGTTTGCTGCGCTAAGATTAATTGAACTCGGTGTGAAACCAATTGTTATTGAGCGCGGGAAAGATGTTCAAGAAAGAAGGAAAGATTTAAAAGCACTACAGCAAGATCAAATTGTAAATCCTAATTCCAATTATTGTTTTGGCGAAGGCGGGGCTGGCACGTACAGTGATGGAAAATTATACACTCGTTCCACAAAGAGAGGGGATATTAGAAAAATACTGCAAGTATTCTTTCAGCACGGTGCAAGTGAAGATATATTAATAGATACGCATCCACATGTTGGATCAAACAAGCTGCCGAACATAGTTAAATCAGTTCGTGAAACAATTATCAACAATGGCGGGGAGGTTCATTTTAATTCTTTAGTTACCGATTTGATAATTGAGAATGAAAAAATCTTGGGTGTAGTTGTTAATCAGGAAAAAGAAATCTTAGGTGATTGTGTTATACTTGCGACCGGGCATTCAGCACGAGATATTTTTTATCTGCTTCACAAAAAGAATATTAAAATTGAAGCCAAAGATTTTGCGATGGGTGTAAGAATTGAACATCCGCAGGCATTGATTAACGAAATTCAATATCACACAAAAGAAAAAAATGAACTTTTACCAGCCGCAAGTTATGGCTTAAGCATTCAGGTTGATGGAAGGGGAGTGTACTCATTTTGTATGTGTCCCGGAGGATTAATTTTACCTGCAGCTACTTCTCATGATGAGATTGTGGTCAATGGAATGTCAATGTCAAGAAGAGATTCACCATTTGCCAATTCAGGTTTGGTAGTATCTGTAAATTCCAATGATTGGAAAAGCGCTGAGCCCTGTGATCCGTTTGCAGGATTAAGATTTCAGCAGGAATTTGAGAGAAATACATTTGAGTGGGCGAATAAAACACAAAAAGCTCCGGCACAGCGGGTTACAGATTTTATAAAAGGAAAAGATTCCGAAAGTCTGCCACGCGCATCTTACATCCCAGGATTAACAGCATTACCTCTTCATAAGCTTGTTCCACCAATAATTAGTAAAACTCTAAGAAAAGCATTAATTATTTTTGATAGAAGGCTGAAGGGCTATGTAACCGAAGAAGCAATAATTGTTGCAGCAGAAAGCAGGACAAGCAGTCCGGTTAGAGTAGTACGGGATAAAGAATCATATATGCATCCTGATGTTGTTGGATTATTCCCCTGCGGTGAAGGTGCTGGCTACGCAGGCGGAATAGTTTCCTCCGCTATGGATGGCGAAAATGTTGCTGAAGCAGTTGTGCGATATCTTAAGATTTCTTAAAATTTTTATCCGAATCCCTTCTTCTCCGTTAAAGGCGGACTCCCCTTTGTCTGCTGAACTTGTCGAAGCACAAAGGGGAGGAATGTTTTGGGGGATGAAACACTCACCGCCGTAGGCGATAAGGTATTGATTGTTTCACCGCTGCTCAGTTTCCATTATTCTTTTTACATTTTGCAGTGAATTTTCGATTATCTTGATCCATTGAGTAGTCGCAAACATTTTATCAATGATCTTCCCTCCAAAGTACCATGGGAAATCATAATTTAAGATATAGGTAAACTCTATATGATCATTTGCTTTCTTAAAAATCCACTGTGTGCTATGCTCCATACCTTTAAATGATTTTCCCCGCCAACCTTCATCTTCTTTGAATTCATGTATTTCAGTTCCTACCGTAACACTCATACCCAGTACTTTTACTTTGTAAATAAATTTGGTTCCATTACCACAGGTTGTTTCGGTTATTGGCTTAACGTCGGAAACTCCTTCAAAAAATTCTGACCAGTTACGATAGTTAGAAGTGTACTCAAAAACTTTATTTAAAGCAGCATTTATTTTTATACTTCGATTTATTTCTGCCATAATTACCTCTATTGATTTCAATTTTGGCTTTAAAAAATATTACCTCAAACCTTGGAGATTTCGTAACCACGCTGCCCGACAACTCTTCCCAAAATTGAAGCGATTATTGATAACACCCAGCCGCCGCATATTAGTATCCATAGATAAGTTATCCAGAAATTCGGTTCAACGATTGCTGCAAAAATTCCAAAAATATTAGCGATTATCGGTACATACCACACACTTTTGGGATTATGCTTACAAATGAAGAAACATGCTATTGCCACTATTATACCATAAATGATGTATCCTATGTCCTCACTGAGATTCTTATCAATTGGGAGAATTGGACCTAAAAGGGAAGCAATTAGAATTAAAAGAATGATGGATACAAATGCTGTTAATAATGCTAATCCCCAGCTGGGTAAACCAAGTAATTTCTGTTTCTTTATTTCCATTCTGTTATCCCTTTGTTTTGATATTTAACAAAGATTGAAAAGATTCTTACAATTCTTTTCACTTTAATATTGCTAAGAAATGATCAAAAACATTTGATTCAATTCATCGGGTTAATTGAAATCTTTTCAATCGGTACCGGTTCCATTGCTTTTACACTCTCGATTATCTTCCTGGTTGCTTCATCCGGATTAAATAATGCCGTCAGCTGATCTGTGATATCTACCAGCTCAAGCGATTCATCAGCAAACATCACTTCCCACTTAGAAACAATCAGTTTTAAGTTATTTTCCTTTGCTATGGCTGGAAATTTCTCTTTTATCTTTTCTAGAATATTAGTTATTGAACCTGTACTGAATCCCTGCTGATGCATTAGAACTTGTTTTGTGGGTCCAAGCTGTTCCAACTCTTTAATTAATTCTTGATTGCCTTCCTCTTTTGCCTTGGCATGCTGGGTTCTGAGTTCCTCAATATCTTTCAAGAAGTCAGTTCTGCCATAAGCCATGGCTATGCAGTGCGAATCAAAAGTACCAATACGCACTTTACTATTTTCTTGCTGAGATAAAATTGTTCCTGATAGAACAGCTAAAAAACAGATAATACTAATACCAATGCTCTTTTTCATAACTCTCTCCTTTGTTTATTATTTTTTAATTGAATCAATTGCTTCCTTAAGCGCAAAATGAATAGGTGTGTACTTAATCCCAAGTTCTCGTTCCGCTTTGCTTCCATCTACATTAAAACCTGCTTTCATTACTTTCATCTGATCGATTGCCATACCCCATAATGGCGGCTTTTTAATTAGGTTTGCCAATCCTGTTAAAAGATATGCATTTAACATAGTCATCCAATTGGGTAAACTCATCTTTGGTGATGGAACACCTGAAATCTCAGTTATCATTTTATTTATTTCGCCCCATGTATATCTATAGTTACCGATTAAATATTTCTCGCCGATGTTGTTCTCCGTTTCGAGAGCATTAACAATTGCTTGTGCAACATCTTTTACATAAACAAAAGAGAATATTTCGTTCTTAAAAACTGCGGCTGGCAGTTTCTTATTAATAAAATCATTTAAGTAGCGACCACTTGCTTTCGTGTCACCGGCACCCACAACACAAACTGGATAAATTACAACCAGCGGTAACTTTTTTGTATTGTATACTCCCCAAGCATTTAGTTCACCTTCATATTTAGATCGGAAATATTCGCTATACTGAACCGGACCGAAAGAACTATTTTCGTCAAATGGTTCTTCTTTCGGTTTTCCAAATACTCCTGCTGTGCTGACATGAACAACTTTCTTGATGTTACTTTCAATGGCACATTCCATAACATTCCGGGTTCCATCAATGTTTACTTTGCTGTAAATGGTTTTATCCGGCTCCCAGAAAGTGTAATGTCCCGCAATATTTATTACGGAGTCACAATCTTTCATACCATTAAGCAAAGAATTTTTGTCGGTCAAGTCTCCTTGTACTAATGTAATGTTTTTGTTACCCGTAAAAGAAGATTTACTGGATTTTCTGATCAGCAACTTTAATTTATGATTTGATTTAGCCAATAATTCAATTGTATGTTTTCCAATAAAACCAGTGCTTCCTGTTATGAAAATATTCATTTTCGTCTCCCTCTTTATTTTATTTAATGAGAATCATCTTCTTCGTTTCAATTAACTCTCCAATTTGTAATTGATAAAAATAAACTCCGCTTGGCAAACTACTTCCATCAAAATCTATTGAGTGATAACCTGCTTCCATTTCTTTGTTAATTTGTGTTTGTATTTCGTTGCCAAGTACATCGTAAACTTTTAATGTCACCGACCCACCCCTCGCCCCTCCCAAGAGGGGAATAGCGAAAGAAATTTTTGTTGTTGGATTAAATGGATTGGGAAAATTTTGAAAAAGGGAAAACTCAGCCGGTTTAGGAATATCAATTCTATCATCTAAATCAGTTATTTCCGGTGTAAATTCTTCGAGAGAATTCAACATCAACATAGGCGGACCCTGTTCATGACCCCCAGTAATATAGATCTTATTTCCAATTGCACCGCCTGCCGGTGAGGTTCTCACACGCTGCAGCGGTGTTTGCGTACTCCAACTGTCTGTAATCGGATTGTAAACTTCATGTTTTGATAAGCTGTAGGAGTTTCGTCCCCCT
>JBGSOQ010000452.1:0-2863 GCA_041739035.1 Ignavibacteriaceae bacterium
ATCGTGATAATCCGAGAAAACAACTACCCGTTTTATTCCCGCAGCAATCATTGCTTTAGCACATGTTGTGCAAGACATGTTAGTTATGTAAGCAATTGATCCTTTGAGATTAACTCCATGTGTTGCAGCTTGAGTTAATGCATTTATCTCAGCATGATTTGTTCTGACACAATGATTATCTACAATTAAGCATCCAACCTCTTCGCAGTGCGGCAAACCTGGCAGTGAACCGTTGTAGCCTGTTGCAAGAACAAACTTATCTCTTACAAGAACACAACCAACATGCATTCTCGGACAAGTGGATCTTTCAGATGCCAGCATTGCAAGCTTAAGAAAATATTCATCCCATGAAGGTCGATTTTTTGTTTTAGTTTTCATCTTTGTCATTAAATTTCATTTAACAAAATTGTTTTGCAGTAAGCAAAGTTATTAAAAAGTTTGGTAAGATATTTATTGCTATTATCACGATGTAGTCTTCGGCGGCAAACAAAACTTGATTCTGCATACTAGTATCTATTTGATAAAGTAATAAGGTCGAAATCCTGCATTTTAGATTATTACTTAGGTTAGAGAAAATGTAAATAAGGTTTTGCGATAATTCTAATAAAACAGGGACTACTTAATTGCAAAAAATACATTAGGTGCTTAGAAATTAAATGAAGTAAACATTATAAAAGCAATTAACCTTAGTAACTCTAGCCTGAAAATGTTCTTCAACATTATTACTTTATTATTGACTATTAAGAGGGAAGTCAGATTCGTAAGCTTGCAGGCCTGCATTTATAATAATAAGTTTGCCAAAAATATAAGCGGGATTTAATCCGAAACTCTTCTTAATTTTAATCATCTCATTACTAAAAAGTGAAAGGATTATTTATGAGCTACTATTTCAATAAAACGATTTCTGGAAACTTTGATGATGTCATCAACAAGGTAACCGATGAGCTAAAAAAAGAGGGGTTTGGAATTCTCACAGAGATTGATGTAAAAGAAACCCTAAAGAAAAAACTTGATGTGGATTTTAAGAAATATAAAATCCTTGGTGCATGCAATCCTCCATTTGCTTATGAGGCATTGAAAGCAGAAGATAAAATCGGAGCAATGCTTCCGTGCAATGTGATTGTTATTGAACAGGCCCCGGGACAAATCGAAGTTGCCGCTGTTGATCCAATTGCATCAATGCAGGCAGTTGGTAATCCAAATCTTGGTAAAGTTGCAAGTGAAGTTCAGAATAAATTGCGAAAAGTCGTGGAGAGTTTGTAGTGCATCCATAACCTTCAAGGTTAGCGATGCTCAATCCGCAATGCAACCTTGAAGGTTTGCGCAAAAATCATAAACCAAAGTATTTAATGATTGTTTTCATTATCTCATTCCTTACTTCAGTTTTTAATATCGTTTCAAACGGAAAGCCAAATACAACAACTCCATAATTATTCTTGTAACCTATTGCAGCGCTGAATTGATTTTCACTGTACCGTAAAATTGTTTCGCCCCCATTTTGCGGTGCAATGGCGTCGGGCGCTTCTACAGCGTAAATAGAATCATTGAGCTGACTGCTGAATTGGAAACTAAACATGTTTTTAAGAAAAGATGATCTTGTTGGTGTTACACTTCCGTTCTTAGCCGCATGATCCGTAACTAAACTAAATCGTAAAGTATTTTTTGCAAAGTTTATACTCTGTTCATCGCCACTTGAAAAAAGATCCGAGCCAACATACGCACCGGAAACGAATAAATTTCGTCCGCCAGTTAAATATTCAGTTAGCTGCTTCTGAAGTTTGATTGGAATAGCTTCAAACTGAATTTCATTCAAAGAATCAGCATATGATTTTTGCCAGCGAGTTTTCTTTTCTTCTCCAAGAATCAAATCCACCATCTTATATTTTTTAAGATCAACCTGCCCATCCATCACTGCTTCATCACTTGAAGAAACAAAAGAAAATCCCGCATTTTTAAATGATAATCCGTGTACATAAGGAAAATCAAAAGTGTTGCCGGCTATAATTTTAGTTTCATAATCGGCGTGACTTGCACCATGACCCGGTGCATCATTTGAACCGTATGGTGAATTTGGATCGAAATCGTGTTGAGCGCCGGTAAAATTTATTTCGTACTTATCGGGAACACCGGCATCGAGGAAATTTGCAAAACCTATGAATGAAGTATCCTCAACAGTTGCCGGAGGAGAAATTCTATCAAAACCGTTAATAATCAAAATTGGGTATTTATTGTTCCCCATTTTGCAGACAGATAGAATTTCGGAAGGGAAACTTTCGCCCCCATCGTTTACGGCCGTAATTTTGAATCCGTATATCTTTCCTTTGTTAATTTGTTTTAAGTAAGAATTATCTTCGACAAGAATTCCATTATCAAATCCCCCGTCGTTAATTCTTGTATAAACAATATATTTGGTTGGACTTGCTGTTTGCTCAATTGGATCAGCTTGCGGCTGCCATTTAAGAATTACATCGCCATTTTTATCAAACTCAGTTGAAAAGTGAGTAACCGGTAATGGCTGAACAACATAATCAAAATTATATTGAGAGGATAAAAATCTCAGTATACCTTTATAGATTGCCCTTGAAACATCAAATCTGAAACGAGGATCGAGCACAAATTTCATATCAAGAAAATTTTGATGTGAGAGAAGTTCAAGCAAAAGTGATGGAACATTGGGACGAACTGATTCGCTATACTGCGCCTCTCTTAAATCACGGCGAGTCCAAATTAAATCATATTTTTTTCTAATGTCGTCAACTATTTGAGTTTGCACCAGATCGGCCAGATCCCTATTCGCAAGCCGAGAAACTCCATCTGGAAAAACTAATACGGAATCTGCTGAAGTCAAGCTGTAAATTGAAAG
>JBGSOQ010000482.1:0-20988 GCA_041739035.1 Ignavibacteriaceae bacterium
TTCTGGAAAGATTTTTTATGGCCATCAATCCAATCAGCAGCACTTTCTCCCTTCCGGTGTATTCATACTCACTTTTGTTTATACACGGAAGCTTAACCTCCAACCCGATTCTCTTGCTTTCCTGGACATAAACTGCAGGCGAGTAAAAACCGCCTCCGTTGCTGAGCACACTAGCCATAAACTCTGCCGGATAGTGAGCCTTTAAGAAAGCAACTTGAAAAGAAAGCTGAGCAAATGATGCACTATGTGCTTTACAAAAAGAATATCCGGCAAAGGACTCAATCTGGCGCCAAAGCTCCTTTGCTTGTTCGTCAGTCAATCCTTTATTTTTAGAAGAAATGAAAAACTTATGCGTAATTTGTTCCATGGCTTTGTGGGAACGCATTTTACCGCTCATTGCACGCCTTAACAAGTCGGCTTCCTCCAGCGTAAGCCCTGCAATATGATGCGCAACTTTAATAACATCTTCCTGGTAGATCATTACACCGTAAGTTTCGCTAAGATGTTCTTCCATTGCGGGAACCAAATATTTACGTTTTAACGGATCTTTGTGACGCGCAATAAATTCCTGCATCATTCCGCTTTCAGCAACACCAGGACGAATAATTGAACTTGCCGCAGTTAACATCTCAAATGTCTCTACATCAAGCCGTCTAAGCAATGAACGCATTCCCGGTGACTCAATATAAAAACATCCTATAGTTCTCCCACTTTTAATTAGTTCTAATGTCAGTTGATCATTAAACAGCATTTCGAAGTCATAGATATCAAAATTAACATTGTGAGTGTTGCGGGGAATTGGAGAGTAAAGATTGCAAATGCGCACACCATTTCTCCACTCCTTCGGAGCTTTATAAAGTTCGTATTCCGTTGAATTTTGAATGAATGGGTTCATGATATAGTGAACATTTGCACACTATATAATATTTTTTTATTTCAAAATCAAGAAGAAAAATTCTGATACCAACAGAAAATGACAATCAGTGAAAGAAACTTTATATTTGCATCAGAACTAGACGAAATTTTAGGAGAAAATTTTGAATACAGATGATGATTTTATTTGGACTTGCCAGTATTGCGGAATTCACAATGTGGTTTGGGTGGATTTAACCGCAGGAAGTAAGCAGGACTTTATAGAAGATTGCAGAATTTGCTGCAGGCCAAATCGCATTATAATTACTACTGATAACGAAGAAATGACTTTTATAGAAGCTAGACCAAGCGATGAATAAATCTACTTTGAAGGGTTCAGAGGTATTTAAGAGATTCTGATTAAGGTATATTTGGATAAAAAAATCCGGACTGAGCCGGATTAAAAATTAAATGTGAAAAAATATTTGTTGAGATCATTTACTCGAACTGTAAGAAACGGTAAACTCTTCTTCATCGCCAGCGGTTTTAACTGCCCATACCCCAACGGCAGCATTTATTATTACCATGGCTAGAAAAACTATTCCGAATAATTCTAACAAACTCATATATCCTCCCCGGACCAAAGTTGATTTATTATTTTCTTTATGCTGTAGTTCATAAAACTATCTTTTCTCGGAATACGAATATCAACTATTAAACCAATAGAAAAATCCTCGTTTTTAGCCATTTTTAGCACCATGTGCTCGCTAATAGAAACTTTTGCGTGTAAAAAAGTAATAAAACGCTTATTTAATCCATTATCATACGAAGGAACGACGAGCTGTCTTCTTCATCATTTGCTTTCTGCTGTTCCACTTCTTTTTGAGATTTATCCCTTGGCCAGCTCAACTTGTTCGAGTTGAAAATGAATCCGCCATCAACATTTTCCTCCTCATTGTCCACATCTAATTGTGAAAGTGGTTTTTTCACTCTATAGATAGTTGGAACTTCAAGGTCTGAAGAATCAATCTCCGTTGCATCTCCTCCAAAATTAAATTTGCCCGCAAAGACATCAGGTTCTTTATGTTTTTGCCTAAGACTCTTTGTCCCTCTTGAGATAAAGCTCCTACTTGAACCATCGAATCCTGTAGCAATAACTGTATAGGAAACATAGTCGTTCATATCTTCTTTTTGTACGCAACCAAAAATTACATTCGCTTCTTCACCGGCAGCTTCAAAAATTATATTGTTGCCTTCATTAACTTCCTGAATGGTTAAACTGCTTGAACCGGTAACATTAAGAAGAACACTCTTTGCACCCTTTATGTTTACTCCTTCAAGTAGTGGACTTGAAATTGCTTTTTGAGCTGCTTCAATTGCACGATTTTCTCCGCTTGCAACGCCGCATCCCATCAGTGCTTCACCACTTTGATTCATAACTGCTCTAACATCCGCAAAGTCAACATTAATCAATCCTTCAACTGTTATAATATCTGCAATACCTCTCGTTGCTTCATAAAGAACTTCGTTCGGTTTATCAAAGGCTGCAAAAGCATTTGTAGATTTGTCAAGTATACTTAAAAGGCGTTCATTAGGAATAACGATTAAACTGTCAACATATTGTTTCAACTCCTGAATTCCCTGCTCAGCATTAAGCATTCTTTTCTTGCCTTCCCATTTGAATGGCTTTGTCACAATTCCCACAACCAAAGATCCAATACTTTTTGCTATTGAGGCTATGATCGGTGCTCCACCAGTACCAGTTCCACCTCCCATTCCCGCAGTTACAAATACCATGTCGCTTCCAGCAAGAACTTCAGCGATTCTTTCACGGTCTTCTTCAATAGATTTTTTTCCAACGTTGGGATCTGCTCCGGCACCAAGCCCACGAGTTATATTTGCACCGACTTGAATTTTATGCGCAGCGTTGCTGCTTCTCAATACTTGTGCATCAGTATTGACTGAGACATATTCGACGCCTTGCAATCCTCGCTTAATCATGCTTTCGATGGCGTTGCATCCCCCGCCACCTACGCCAACCACCTTTAATACTGCGGACATCGACTTGCCTCTGTCTAATGTTGCGAAATGCGACATAGTAACCTCCTTGTTATATAATTTATATTTCATCAAAAAACTGTTGTACTTTTTTAAAGAATACGGACACTTTATTTTTCTTTTTATCACCTTTTGGTTTTAGAAAGTTCTGATTATCGCTCGTTTTACTACCAGGAACTCCGCAAAGCAATCCCATTACAGTCGCAAATTCAGGGCTTTCAATATCAGTTGGTAATTTTGCTCCCATTTCTTGGGGAACACCGATCCTTGTTGGCAAACCAAATACATCTTCTGCTAGTTCGGTACAACCGCGCAATAACGAACCGCCTCCAGTTAAAACAATGCCTGCTTTAATTTTATTTTTGAAACCCGCAGTTCTTATCTCGTTGTCAACAAGAATGAATAGTTCCCTCATTCTTAAACTTATAATTTGAGTAAGAAGACTTATCGGGATTTTAGTATTTCCTCTAGCACCAACTCCGCGAATGAGAATATCTTCATCTTTGATTATTGCTGTTTCAATTGCATAACCATATTCCTTTTTCAACTTTTCAGCTTCTTCTGTAACTATCCCTAGTGATTCTCGAATATCATTTGTTACTTGATTACCGGCAACTCCAATTACCTTTGTATGCTTAATACTCTTATTTTGAAATACGGCTATATCCGTTGTACCCCCACCGATATCAATTAAAGCAACTCCAAGATCTTTTTCGCTTTCATCAAGCACAGATGTACTCGAAGCAATTGGTTGTAATACATATTCGTTCACTCGTAAACCGGCACGTTCAACTGATTTCTTGATGTTTTGAATTGCAGGAATTGATGCCAACACAATATGATTAGTCGCTTCTAACCTTGAGCCAGACATTCCAATAGGATTTTCAATTCCGCCTTGGTAATCAATTGAAAATTCTTCAAATATAATGTGAAGAATTTGTCTGTCTGATGGAATTCGAATTGTTCGCACATCAGCTTCAAGTCTATTCAAATCATCTTTAGTAATTTCTTTATCTTCTCTGCTTATAGTAACGTAATTTCTATGACGCATACTCGTTATATGTTCACCCGCAACGCCAACATTAACGGAATTAACGCTAACACCAGCTTTGTTTGATGCCTTTGATATCGCTTCCTTAATTGCATCAGCTGTTTTGGAAATATTCGCTACTAAACCTTTGTGCAATCCTTCAGATGGTGATGTATCGCTTCCGAGGATTTCAAAATGATCATCGTCTATTTGCTCAGCAATAACCGCACAGACTTTAGTTGTGCCTAAATCTAACCCTGCAACAATGTTTTTTTTCATATTTCTTTTTTCAGTTGTTCAGCTTTTCCAAAATAAATTTGATTCGTCAATCTTAAATCCACATAATCACTTTGGCTCAGTTCGTTAGCCTCATCTTTAATTTCAACCCAAACTGCATTAAGGTTTAATAATTTCTTCTCAACTTCATTTCGCCCGAATTTAATTATTGGGCGAATTCCAGAGAAAGTTAGTGTAATATCATCGCCATTGTTTAGATTAATCTCTGACAGATGCCTGAACATTTCCTTATTTAGATTTTTTATTAGATAGAGAATACTATGTGCCTCAATAATATCTGCGTAATGTAAGTACTCCAATATCCGAAATTGAATTGCATGTTTTGGATTATTGATAATCGGTAGATCAACAAACTTTGTATTTGAATATAGAGGCAGTAGTTGTAATTCATCAGATAACAAAAATGTCTGATTATTAATAATTATAATTGCATCAGGGTTCTTTTCGTTCAAATATATTTTTGCATCATTAGATTTAGAAAGCTCAATCTCAGCGGAGCTAACAAACGGATGCTTTTCCAATCTAGATTTTAGTATTGGTAGAGTAATTTCCGATAAATTCCGACCTTCATTAAGCTTAGCAAAACTTAAGTAGCTGACTTGTGGAAGCAAACGATTACCTGACAGATTAATCGACTTAATGTGTTTTCCTTCCCTCATTTTTGAGGGCATTAAAGCAATAAAAAATAATGATGACAAAATTAACAAGAATATTAGCAGACCCAATATTTTACTTCCTCTTTGGCTCATGAATTAATTCTTCTCCAGCTTTTCAACGAACTTTTCTCCGAACTTCCAGATATCTCCTGCTCCCATGGTGACGATTATGTCACCTGCCATTTTCATTTCATTAAGAATTTGCGGAACATCGTTCTTATTTTTGATGTAAAAAACATTTTTATGCCCAAAAGCATGAGCCGCATCTGCAATTAATTTTCCGCTTACTCCATCAATCGGTTCTTCCCTTGCCGGGTAAACATCCGTACAAATAAATACATCTGAGTTTAGAAATGATTTTCCAAATTCCTGATAAAAATCCCGCGTTCTTGAATAAAGATGCGGTTGAAACACTGCAATTAGACGTCGATCCCAGCCTGCACGAATTCCTGCAAGAGTTGCAGTTGTTTCAGTCGGATGATGAGCATAATCATCAATTACCATAATATCTTTGTTGTATTTCACTTCAAATCTTCTGTAAACTCCGGTGAATGATTCCAATGCTTTTTTAATTGTGTTGAACGAAACCCCCAATTCTCTGGCAATGCATACAGCAACAAGAGAATTTTTTACATTGTGCATACCCGGAATTTTTAGTGATATTCTTCCAAGTTCTTCACCGTAATATTTTACATTAAAAGAGGATGTGAACTCGCTGAATTCGATATCTGTAGCACGAAGGTCAGCTTGAACAGTTAATCCATAAGTGATAATTTTTTTATTTATCTGAGGAATGATATCCTGCAAGGCCGGTTCATCAAGGCAAATAACTACAAAGCCATAAAAAGGAACTTTATTTGCAAACTCAATAAACGCGGTTTTAATGTCTTCCAAGTCTTTATACGTATCAAGATGCTCGCTCTCCAAGGTAGTTAGTGCTGCAATTGTTGGAGTGAGTTTCAAAAAAGTTCTATCGAATTCATCAGCTTCAACAACAATAAATTCTCCATTTCCTAAACGAGCATTCGTTCCGCCTAATCCGCTTAATTTTCCACCAACAATTATTGTTGGATCTAGTTTACCTTCGGTTAAAGTTAAACCAACCATGGATGTCGTAGTAGTTTTTCCATGAGTTCCAGCAATACCAATACCATATTTCATCCGCATACATTCAGCTAACATTTCAGAGCGTTTGATGATTGGTATTTTTCTTTTTACGGCCGCCTGAACTTCGGCATTACCAACCGTGACCGCTGAAGAATAAACGAGAACATCGGCATCCTTCAAATTTTCAGCCGAGTGTCCTTCATAAATCTTCATCCCAAGCTGACTCAAACGATTGGTTATTTCAGACAGACTTTTATCAGATCCAGATATTTCAAATCCCTGATTAAGAAGAATCTCAGCAATCCCGCTCATTCCAATTCCACCAATTCCAACAAAATGCACTTTTTTAATATTCTTGAACATCAGCTTTTTTCTAGTTTTTGTTTTATTTCCTGAAATCGATTTAATAATTCATTTTGATTTTCATAATCGTATGGTCTAATAATCAAGGGTCTTCGACGATTGTTCAACTTAATTCTTATCAATTGTAGTGCTTTATTACTTAATCTTGCACTTCTAAACTTTGAGATCTTTAAGCTTTTCATTTCGCTGAATAGAAATGTTCTTTTCTTGAAACGATCAATAAAATTAATTCCGTCATCTGTAATGTTTAAATGTTTATTCTTGAAGAGATTATATAAGAGACTTAATATCGATACCAAAACAATTAATCCTAAAAAATAAATGATCGGATCTTTAGTGACCAGCGTGTACGAGTCTTCAATAAATTGACCTCGGATTACCAAATAAACGACAAACACAACAAAGTAAATTATAGTTGACTGATAATAGAATGACATGTTATACTTGAAATTATTTTTATCATTCATTTTAACTGATCATCTCCCGTTTTGCGTAGCTTACTGCCCTTTGAGCAATAACAGATGTTGCCTCAGGTTTGCTTAATTGCATTGCAATTCGACTCAGCTCGAACAATTTTGTTTCATTCAACAAGTTTGATTCTACTTCACTCAGAAATTTTTCCTTTAAATCCTTATCTTCCAAAAGTATGACAGCACCTTTATCGGCAAGTGATTTGGCATTATAGAACTGATGATTCTCAGCTACATTGGGCGATGGAACCAAAATCGAAGGAACGCCAAGAAATAATATCTCAGCTATTGATGTTGCACCGGCACGGGCTAAAACTAAGTCACAAGCCGAGTATGCATCATTCATATTTTCAATGAATGCCGAAATCCAGATTCCTTCTGATGACAGATGTTTATAAGCCTCAAAATGCGTTTTGCCTGTCTGCCAAATCAATTGTACGTTTAACTCAGCTAACTTTTGTATACTATGCGACACTGCGGAATTAATTGATGAGGCACCTAAGCTCCCACCTATAATTAATAGCGTTCGTCTTCGAGGGTCGAGACCAAACGTCACCAATGCATCGAATTTATTTTTTCTAACTAAATTCTCTCTCACAGGATTGCCCGTCATAAAAAGTTTACTTGAATTCCTAAAATATTTTTTTGAATCCTCATAACTAAGATGAATTTCATCGGCATAGTTTTGTAAAAGCTTTGTTGTTACTCCCGGATAACTGTTTTGTTCAATTAATATGATTTTTGCCCCAACTAACGAAGAGCCCCAAATTGCAGGCCCGGCAACATAACCGCCTGTTCCGATTGCTACGCTTGGGCGAAATCGTAAATTGATTATAAAAGACTGAACTAATGAAATCATAAGTTTTAACGGAAACAATAAATTTTCTAATGTAATTTTTCTTGAAAATCCTTTTATCCAAATCGATTTAAACTTAAATCCCAGTTTGGGTACTACTCTTCCTTCTATTCTTGATTTAGTGCCAACAAACAAAATATCGGCTTCGGGTACTATTGATCTTATCTTTTCCGCAACAGCAACTGCTGGAAACAAATGACCTCCGGTTCCGCCGCCGGCAAATAAAAATTTAAATCGGTTCTTCTGTGATACCATAATTGATCTTCTGGACCGGTAAAATATATTTTGCATTTAATACAGCAATATTCACTAGAATCCCAACGGATATGCAGGTAATGATAATCGATGTTCCACCGTAACTAATAAAAGGAAGCGGAACGCCTGTCGTAGGAAATATTCCTGTTGTTACCGCAATATTTATCAATGCGTTTGTAATAATTGAAAAAGAAATTCCAAAAGCCAGCATTTGCCCGAAAGTGTCTCTAGCTTTCTTGGCAATTATTAATCCCGCGAGAAATATTGAAAAATATCCTATTAATAAAACTACTGCTCCAACAAAGCCAAGTTCTTCACCGATGATCGCAAAAATGAAATCGCCATAAGATTCCGGAAGGAATAAATTACTCTGTTTGCCATTTCCTATCCCTTGCCCGAACAATCCTCCACTGCCAAGCGCCAGCAAAGCTTGGTTTACCTGGTCGTTTATTCCACCGCCATAAAAAATGCTTTTTACAAAGGTCATTATTCTCGTTCTAGAATGTTCAAAAATCATTGTAATAGAAATCGCGCCAAGTAAACTGCCAAATGTAGTAGCAAGTATATGTTTAAGTTTGGCTCCACCAACAAAGAACATTGACAGAGAAATAAATATTATTATCAATCCGTTGCTAATGTTCGGTTGAAAAAATATTAAACCCGATATTATAATCACCCAAAAGAAAAGATGTAGAAATAATTCTTTAAAATTCTGGATATTAGCGCCTTTTCTTTCAATTAAAACAGCTAAATGAATCATTAAAAATAACCGCGCTAAATCCGCAGGCTGAAAATTTATTATCCCGAGACTAATCCATCTCCCGGAACCTTTTATTTGCGGAGCAAAGAACAACGTATAAATTAAAAGAACAGTTATTATCAGCATCAAACCTTTGCTGATGTGCTTATATGTATCGTAAGGAATAACCGCAAAAACAATTAAAAAAAGCAAGCCTAATACAACACGGAAAATGTGCGAGTTAAATAAGTGAAACAGACTTTCAAATTTTATATTACTGTATGCACTGCTGGCGCTCATAACAAACGCTAAACCTAGTACACAAAATAATACGCTCACAATAATTATTATGAATGCTGATTTTTTCATTTATAAATTGTTCACTGCTTCCTTAAATATTTTTCCACGATGCTCATAGTCATTGAACATATCAAAACTTGCGCAAGCCGGGGACAAAAGTACTATCTCGTTTTCTCTTGCCTCGCTATTAACTGAGGTAATAACATCTTCAAGAGTCAGTTTAATTTCTACTTTAACATCATGATGAAAAAAATTAAATATTTTTTCTGCTGAGGAACCAATTGCAAAAATCTTTATAACCTTACTCAGAACTAAATCTTTAATTTGATTGTAATTATTACCTTTGTCTTGTCCGCCAAGGATCAAGTAAATTGGTTGATCAAAGCTTCGTAAAGCATACCAAACTGAATCAACGTTTGTCGCTTTTGAATCATTAATATATTTGACACCGTTAATTTCTCTAACAAATTCCAGGCGATGCTCAACTCCTTTAAAGGTTCTAAGTCCGTCAATTATCTTTGAATTATCAAGATTAAAAATCTTCGCTGCATTAATAACCGCCATCGCATTAGCATAGTTATGTTCTCCTCGAAGATTAATATCCGATAGGAAACATCGAAATTCTTCCTTATCATTTTTCACAAATACAATTTGATCTTTCTTCAGAAAACATCCATTTTTACTTTTTTGATTTAATGAAAAGTAATAATCAGCACTGCTATGTTTAGTTAATGAATTAACAAGAACTTCATTATCTTGATTAATTATCAGATAATCATCGTAACTCTGATTCTCAAATATTTTCATCTTAGAGTTGATATAATTCTTATAATTATTTTCGTAACGGTTCAAATGATCGGGAGTAATATTTAATATTGCTGCAACTTTCGGTTTAAATTCATCAATCAAATCAAGCTGAAAGCTGGATACTTCAACAGCAGCAAATTCTTTTTCATTCACGTTGAGAGCTATCTCAGAAAATGCTAATCCTATATTTCCTGCCGTATAAGTTTTAGCACCACACGTGTTAAAAACATGACCACATAAGCTGGTGGTTGTGGTTTTCCCATTCGTACCGGTTATGGCTATAATGTGTCCTTTGCAAACTGAAGAAGCTAACTCAAGTTCACTGATCATTCTGATTCCTTTTACCTTAGCAGTTTTTATAACTTCAGCTTCTAATGGAACTCCAGGACTGACAACCATCATATCACAATCATAAACTCTCGAAGAATGATTCCCAATTTCGTAATCAATGGCTAAATTTTTCAAAATCTCAACTGACTTTTTGATTTTTTCGTTTTCAGAAGCATCGCTTACAAACGGGATTCCGTTAAGCTTTTTGATCAGCTTGGCTGCGCCAATTCCACTTCTGACTGCACCAATTACCGATATTTTTTTCCCAGCGTATTTCATTAACGAATCTTAAAAGATGTTAAGCTAATTATTGCAAGAATAATCGCGATGATATAAAAACGTGTTACAATTTTTGGTTCAGGCCAGCCGAGCATTTCAAAATGATGATGAATCGGAGCCATTTTAAAAATTCTTTTTCCTTCACCATATTTATTCTTTGTATATTTGAAATACAATCTTTGCATAATCACCGAGATAGTTTCCATGAAAAATATTCCGCCTAGTATTGGGATTAATAGCTCTTTTTTTATAAGAACCGCCAAAATTCCGAATGCACCACCCAGAGCCAGTGAGCCTGTATCACCCATAAATATTTGAGCCGGATACGAATTGTACCACAGAAATCCTAATGAAGCTCCAACCAAGGCTGCAACATAAACTGTAAGTTCTCCTGACCCAGGCAAGTAAATGATGTTTAGATAATCAGAATAAATTGCATTGCCGCTGACGTAACTAATAAATGCAAGGGCGAGCATTACAATCGTTATAACACCAATCGCTAAACCGTCTAACCCATCAGTTAAGTTAACAGCGTTCGATGTTCCCGTTACGATAAAAACCACAACAGGTATATAGAAAACCGAAAAATCGAAATTAATATCCTTGAGAAATGGTACGGTTGTTAAAGAATTTATCCCGGCAAACTGTGGAGAAAAATAAATTACCGAACCAATCGCTAAACCCACGAATATTTGTCCCATCAACTTATACCTGGCAATCAAACCATTAGGGTATTTCTTAACTACTTTTAAATAATCATCTAAAAATCCTACAAGACTTAATACCAGCGTACCAAATACAATAAGAATTATGTAAATACTCTTGACATCGCCCCATAAGAGAACAGGAATCAGTACAGAAAGGATAACAATTATTCCCCCCATTGTTGGAGTTCCTGCCTTTGACCAATGGGATTTTGGTCCATCATTTTTTTTTGCTTCACCAATCTGCTTGCTTTTAAGTATTCCAATAATTTTAGGAGATAAAAATAGAGCTAGCACTAACCCCGTTATCGCAGCCAGAGCTGATCTAAAGGTTAAGTATTTGAAAACATCAAAACCCGGCGGGTTAAAAACTTTATTGATATATTCAAGTAAATAGTAAAGCATTAGTTATTAACGGCTTTTATTGTTTGAACGAATTCTTCCATTTTCATTCCGCGGGAGCCTTTAATCAGCACAACCGATTCTTTAAACGATTTTTCTTTTAAAAAATTGTGCAGAGAATCTCTATCCTTAAAATGAATTGCATCAATTCTTTTTGATTTTAAATTGGAATACAAGTGTTTCATCATGTTACCGATTGTGTAAACCGAGTTAATTTTATTTCTGACTATCACGTTAAATAATTTTTCATGCAATACTTTACTTTCTCTACCCAATTCGAACATATCGCCTAAAATTGCAATCCGATTTTCATATCTATGAATTTTACTTAAAAGCTGTAATGACATTTGCATTGATTCAGGATTTGCATTGTAAGTATCATTGATCAGAATAAAATTTTTAAATCGTTCAATGTTTAATCTTTTATCAACAGATTGAATTTTTCCCAATCTTCTCTTTATCTCTTCACTTTTTAAACCAATTTTTAATGCGATTGCGGCAGCGGTTAAAAAGTTTTTTGCGCTTTGTTCTCCGTAAAGCGGAACTTTAAAGGCTGAACTTTTGCTTTTATAATTTATTCTGACTGTCGGCTTCCCATCTTCTCCATACTCCAATATTTTTCCTTTAACGTCTGATTTCTTATCTAAACCAAAAGTGATTCTCTTTTGATATTTTTTATTCGCAACGGTTAGAAAAGGATCATCATTATTGATGAAAATTGTTCCTTCATTCTTGACAGTTTCACTGAATAAAGTCGATTTTTCTTTAAACACTCCTCGTCGATTCTTCAAAAACTCTAAATGCGAGTTTCCAATATTTGTGATGACAGCAAAATCCGGTCTGGCGATTTCAGCAGTATATTTTATTTCTCCAAAATGATTTGTCCCGAGCTCCAACACAAGGAAATCATAACGATTTGTCGTGCTAAATAAAGTCAGAGGAACACCAATATGATTATTAATATTTCCTAAAGTTTTATTCACACTATATTTTCCATTAAGCAAAGTAAAGATTATTTCTTTGGTTGTAGTTTTACCTGCGCTTCCGGTAATTCCAATAATTTTAGTTCTTAATTTATTTCTCCAGATTGCAGCAAGCTCACCAAGAGCTGCCGTAGTATCATCAACCGTAATTATAGGAACATGAATTTTCTTTAAAGCTGAGAGTTTTTCTTCATTAATTAAAAGAACTGAAGCACCTTTTTTTTCAGCAATGTTAACAAAATCATGTCCGTCGAACTTATCACCTTTAATCGCAATAAATAAAGAACCAACCGGAATATTTCTAGAATCAATAGAAACCTTTGTAACTGATTTAATTTTATTCGCATCATAAAGCACAGCGCCTTTAAGCTGAAAGAAATCTTCAACGTTTAAGCATAATTTTTTCATCTGCTCAAATACTTTTCAGTTACTTCCCTATCTGAAAAATGGTTTCTAACTCCTTTTATTTCCTGATAATCTTCATGACCTTTTCCGGCAATCAAGATGACTGCATTATCCTCAGATTTTTCAATGGCAGTTTTTATTGCTTCTTCTCTGTTTTCGATTACTTTAAAATTCTTTTTTAATATTCCGGATTTTATTTCTTCTATTATTGTCATAGGATCTTCAAATCGAGGATTATCCGATGTGATGAACACATTATCTGCCATTTCGCTTGCTATTCTACCCATCACAGGTCGTTTGGTTTTATCTCTATTTCCACCGCAGCCAAAAACTGCATAAACAGGTTTTTTATCTAAAACAATTTTTCTGACTGCTGTTAATGCTTTTTCCAAACTATCCGGAGTATGTGAATAGTCAACAATCACTTTTTTATTTCCAGATCCTATCACTTCAAATCTTCCCGGAACAGGTTTGGTGTTGTATATTCCTTCAAGAATTTGGTCAGTTTCTATTCCTAGCAGATGGCTCGCTGAGAAAGCCGCACAAGCATTGTAAGCATTAAAATCCCCAACGAGAGATGTGTCTGCTTTGTATTCTCTATCTTTATAACCGATAGTAAAGCTTGTTCCATTTAAGTCGAAGAGAATATTTTTTAGCCTGAAATCTGCAGAATAAGAAGTTCCATACGAAAATAGTTTTGCTTTAGAATTCTGAATGATTTTTTTACCATAATCATCATCAACATTATAGATAGCAGAAGCAGAGCTATCGAGCTCATCAAATAAAATCTTCTTTGCATTTAAGTAATTGTCTAAGCTCTGATGAAAATCAAGATGCTCTTGTGTAAGGTTGGTAAAAACTCCCGAAGAATAGAATAGTTTGTGAACCCTACTAAGAACTAGCGAATGTGATGAAACTTCCATAACTGCATGACTGCATCCTTGAGCAACCATATTGTTGATAAAAAGATTTAGATCATTCGATTCAGGAGTTGTAAGTGATGAAGAAATTTCCTTGTCACCAATTAAGTTAGTTATTGTGCCAATCAAGCCCGTTTTAAAACCAGCAGTCTCCAATATGGATTTTATAAAAAATGTTGTAGTTGTCTTGCCGTTTGTTCCTGTAACACCTATTAACTTGATTCTTTTTGAAGGTTCATTAAAGAAAAAGTTTGATAATTCAGCTAATGCAATTCTACTATTATTTACTAAAATCTTAACAGCATTTTGCCGTGTTATGGCATCATCGGAAAACGCAGTATCATCATCTATTACAATCGCTGCTGCACCTTGGCTGATAGCATCTGCAATAAATTTGTGCCCATCGGTTTTAAATCCTTTTATCGCAACAAAGATTGAATTTTTAGTAACTTTCCGGGAATCGTAATGTATTCCGGTAATCTGTTGACGAGAAATTTCTCCCGTAACCTGAATGACTTTTACACTATTAAGTAAATTTGTTAATACCATCAATTTACAAACAGATTACTTTTGATTTCGCTGCACATTATTTTACAGACGCTGCCTTTTTTAATTTGTGTTCCGGGTTGAATACTCTGTGACGAGATTTTTCCCGCTCCTGATACTTTGTATTTTAAGCCCAACTTGGTAAGAATAACTAAAGCCTGGCGTATTGAATAGTTTTTTAGGTCAGGCATAACGTTATTAGCCTCAATTTTTTGTTTCACGGACGGATAATCTTTATCTGTTGTTAAGGAGATTGGTTTCACTTCATCAACATTTTTGGTTTTTATGAACTGAACATCTTCACTTTCATCTTTTTCTTTTGGCAAATCATTTTGATATGATTCCTGCAATGAAACCAGCATTCGTTTCGCCACCTCTTTGAAAATCGGCGCTGCTACAAGGCCACCGTATCCCTCAACTTTCGGAGAGTTTAATATTATCAGACAAACAACTTGCGGATTTTCAACAGGAAAAAAACCAACAAATGAAGAATAATAGTCAGACTCCGAGTACTTACCATTCTCTATTATTTTAGATGTTCCAGTTTTCCCTCCAATATCTACAATATCAAGCTTTGCTTTCTGACCTGTTCCATTACTAACGACGGATGCTAGCACAGCCCTCATTCTATCCGAAGTTTTTTGTGAGATTACTCGCCTCACTTCTCTCGGTTTATATTCTAAATTAGTTTCGCCTGAGGGATTTGTTAATCGTTTTATAATTTGCGGCTGATATAAAACTCCGCCATTAACTAAAGAACTGAAAGCAGAAGCCAATTGAATTGGCGTAACCGACAACTCATATCCAAAAGATATAAATGCTTTGCTTACTAATGACCACTCGGAAGGTTTTGTTAATGTACCTTTTACTTCACCCGGAAGTTCAATTCCAGTAGTAGTTCCAAAACCGAATCCGCGTAAATATTTGTAAAGTGTTTCGTCATCAATTCTCTGTATTAATTTTACCATTCCAATGTTACTGGATTGTTCCAGAACTCCTTTTACGGAGAGTATTTTGTTTTTATGCGAATCCCTAATTGTTTTATCTCTGAACTTAAATGATCCATTCTCAGTATTAATAAGTTCATTTTCAGAACATAGATTTTGATCGAGCAATGCGGCAAGAGTTATTGCTTTCATTGTTGAGCCGGGCTCATACACGTCTGTTATGCAGCGATTTTTCCTTCTGAAATCATTATACTCGGAAAAATTATTCGGATCAAAATCGCCTACATTTGCAAGAGCCAATATCTCTCCGTTATTCGGATTCATTAAAATTCCGGTTGCAGAACTTGCGTTGAAATTCTTAACACCAAGCTTTAATTCTTCCTCAAGAATGGCCTGTAACTTTTTATCAATCGTCAGATGCACATTTAAACCCGGTACGGCTGGTTTGGTATCTTTCTCGCTCACCGTTATCATTCTACCGCCAGCACTTCTCTCAATAAGCCGAATCCCATCTTCACCTTTAAGAGTACTATTTAATGACCCTTCGATCCCATCAACACCATTCAGCTGATCGTCGACATATCCAATTATGTGAGAAGCCAGATTATTATAATGATAAATTCTTGTTGGGTCTTCCCTAAAATATAATGCGGGCAGTTTTAGATTTTTTACAAGCAGGCCTTTTTCATTTGATGCTTTTTTCTCTATGCAAACCGTGCTGGATTTTTCTTTCATCATTTTTAAATAATATGATCTCTTATTCTTAAACAAAGATGAAAGCTTATTCGCAACAGACGGCAGCTCTTTAACATTTATATAATTGTTATCCAGAAAAAATGATATATCGTTCCGATTGTAAACTAATAAGATATCATTTCGATCATAAATGAGTCCTCTTTCAGCTTTAATGTTTTCTGTCTTGTTTTGCTGGCGCCTTGCATAAAAAACAGATTCTTCATTCTTTAAAATTTGAAGATCGAACAACTTTACTATTAGCAGAATAAAAAAGATTGATACTCCGATTAAAACCCATAAAGCTCTTCCGTTAATCATGTTGCTCCTGTAAGAGAGCGTGTAAATCCATAATTTTTTCCTTCTCAATTGTGATCACGGCAATCGGCGGATCAGCAATAACCATCCCCAATTCTTGGACAGCAATTGGTATAATTCTTTCTTCAGAAATTAGATTTTGGTACTTAGCAAACAAGTTGTTTTGAGTAATATTTTGATTCATTAATTCTTCTGCAGCTACGATTTTTAGTTTAATTAAATCGTCACACTTTTTTTTAAGCGCAACGTAAGAAATAACCAGTGTTCCGAAAATTAAAAGCATGAATAGAATGCCGGCTATCCTTTTTAGTTTCGAAATTCTTTTCATAATCTTTCAGCCGCCCGTAATTTTGCACTTCGTGCACGTGGATTTCTATTGACCTCTTCCTCTGAAGGAATAATTGGTTTCCTTGTTAAAATTCTTAGCCGACTTTCCTTATCACATCTGCAAACCGGGTAACTTTTCGGACAAATGCAATCTAGAGCTTCATACTTGAAGGCATCTTTTACTATTCCGTCTTCAAGAGAATGATAGGATAGAATGACAATCCTTCCTCCCTTTTTTAATAGTTCAACTGCTTTGTGAATGAAACTTTTTAAAATTTCGAGTTCATCATTTATGTAAATCCTAAGTGCTTGAAATACACGTGATAACGTTTTAACCAAATATCTGGGCGAGGTGATTTCCGAAATAATATTGTACAAATCGATAGTTGTTTCAATCTTTCGCTGTGTTCTGCTTCGACAAATTCGAGAAGCGATCTTCCTCGAATTTTTTTCTTCACCAAATTTGTAAATGATATCGGCAATATCTTTTTCGGCATAGGAGTTAATTATATCCGAAGCATTAACAGCAATAGTCTTATCCAATCTCAAATCCAATTTTGCATCTTGCCTGTATGTGAATCCAGCCGAGGCAGAATCAAGCTGATAAGATGACACTCCTAGATCTGCGAACACACCATCAAACGATTGAATAGATTCAATTTTTGCTATGCTATCTATTTTGCTGAAATTGAAATTGTATAACTTGACCCGCGAATCACTTGAAAATTTTTTCCTGGAATAATCGAATGCTGCATTATCAACATCAGTAGAAATTAATTGAGCATCTTCACTAAGTAAATTGACAATTTCCTGTGAGTGACCCCCAAAGCCAACTGTTCCATCGAAATAGATTCCGGATTTATTTCCAACTAAATATTCTAAGCTCTCATTCAATAAAACCGGAATATGGTAATTGCTCATTTCCCCATCATAACCTTAGCTGCGAGCTCTTCATAATTTTCCGGTGAATTATTTACATAGTCCTTGAAGATCTGAGGATTCCATAATTCAATTTTTTCTAAATGTCCAAGGATGAGTACTTCTTTTTCTATTCCAGCAAACTTGATATGATCTTGCGGCAGCATAATTCTCGATTGATTATCCATTCCAACATCGATTGCAGATGATAAAAGCATTCTTCGCAGCTTGCTTTCATTGGGATCAAATGCATTCAATTGTCTCAAACGAACTTCTATTTGCTGCCATTCATTAAGCGGATACAGATCGATGCATTTACCAAACCCTTGAGTAATCATGAAAGAATCATTAGCTTCCGGAAGCAAATTTTTTCTAAGTTTCGCCGGAATGCTTAAGCGATTTTTTGAATCCATTGAGTATAAAAATGAACCACTGAACATATTCTAAATCCTTAATTTGGAATTTTCCACCACTTTTCCCCACTGTGTCCCAAAATAATGTAATTTTTGTCGTAAAGTCAAGCTTTTTTTTATTTATTTTACCACTTTAGCATAGCTCGAGGTAAGTTTGAGAATTTGATTAATACAACCTCCGTCCATGTGAAACGGAATTCTTAAGATAATTTATGGAAAAGAAGACGTGATAAGAGGTAAAGTTTATAGAATGGAGTTATACCTTTTAGTGTTTTCTCGAAAAGTAATTATAAACACTTATTGGGAAAAAAATAAAATATTTTATGAGCTTTATTTTCATTTTTAAGTTTTGTACAAAAAAAGACCGCCATTAAGACGGTCTCTACCTCAATTCTATTTTAGAGTTAATTATTTCAACAACATCATCTTCTTTGTTTCAATAAAATTACCCGCACTTAGCTGATAAAAATAAACTCCGCTCGGCAAATCACTTCCATTAAAATCTACTGAGTGATAGCCAGCTTCTTTTTCTCCATCTACCAATGTAGCTATTTCATCGCCCAATACATCATAAATTTTCAAAGTTTGCCAACTGCGTTCTGGGGAATGCCAACTAATTTTTGTGCTTGGGTTGAATGGATTTGGATAGTTCTGCTCGAGCTTGAAGTCAAATGCTGCGGTTTCTTCGTTTTCAACTCCAGTAATTACTACTTGAATTGAGTCTTCCCAATAAGTCCAGCCATTACTTGCTACCTCAACTTTGATATTAAAATATCCTGGAAATAAAGAATCAATCGTTTTAATTGTAATCCAGGTTGAAATGCCCACACTTGAATCTGGGGCAATATCAGGTATCGCTGTTCCAGTTGAACTATTTCCGATTGCTTCAATCCATGGATCATTACTTCTGACTTTTAATGTAACCTTGGGTATTGTTTTAACTTTCCCCGAATTATGAACGAAGGGTCTTACGTAATGATAATTTAATAAACCTTTTCTGTATGATACACTATCCAGTTTGATTGGACCAGCAGTGGTAAACCTACATCGGTTTGGTGTGTCATAATATGTGTTTGTTTGTGCATCAACTGTGCTAATGCTTAATGTGAAGAAATCTTCGGACTGCCTGGCTGGAATAGTTGCACTGTAAAGTCCATCACTTGCAAGTGAATCGCCGTGCAGGCCGTCATCAAAAAACAATAGGGAATCAATTTGTGTGTTATTTATATCCGAATAAATTAGATGTGGTATAAACTGATGTTGATAAATATTTTTAAATCTTGTTATTAAAAGAACCGAATCAATGTTATTTCTTGCATAGCTTTTATTAATGTATGGTTGTAGTGCAAAAATGTCTTTGTTTGAAAATTCATATATCGCGGAATGCCCAATATTAGGATGTGTTGTATAAGTACCACCATATAAATATATCTTGTCATTATACACAACACTTGAAGCACAAATAGGAATTGGAAGTGAGTTATCACTATGCCACTCGTCATTTTGAATATTATATACTTCAACTTTATCATATATTGGACCATTGCTACTATGATACCAGCCTCCAATTGCATAAATATTGTTATCCAATAAACAGGTAGTGAAGCAATATCTTGCAGTAGGCATTGGAGCTAATTGAGTTATTGTATTCCACGTACCATTTTGTGGATCATAAACTTCTACTGAATTGTAAACAGTTGTAGGGAAAAAAGTAACACCACCAACAACATATATTTTACCATTATAGACAACAGCCGAACTACCCCATCTTTTAGTAGGCATATCTGCTAAAGTGGACCACGAATTACTTGTAGTATCATAGACCTCAACTGTTTTTAACCCTGAGTAGTCTGGGGAACCTAGCGGACCTCGTACACCACCGATAACGTAAATTTTCCCATCAACAGAAGCACATACTGGAAGACCTCTATCAGTGGGCATCGGTGTTTTAGGCGTCCACTCATTTGTTAAGGGATCCAGCACTTCCATAGTAGCAATTGTATTGATGCCATCATTTCCTCCAACTACATAAAGTTTGTTACCAACAACACAGCTCACATGCATTTGCCTGATTTGATTGTTGAAAAGAGGAATTTGTGTCCAGACACCAGTTGCTCGATCATATATCAATGTATTTGTTGGGAAAGGGCTACCTTCAGAATTTGCTCCACCGACTATATATATCTTCCCATCTAATTCATTAACTGTATGGGCATATCTGATTTCAGGCATATCACCGACTTTAGTCCAAAATCCTTGTGCAACACACATTTGTGTTACAATTAAAAAGAGTAATGAAATTTTTTGAAAAGTTTTCATCGCATCCTCCTAATGAAATAATTATTAAAGTATCATTTATCAGCAGTCTACTTCGGGAGAGTAATCCGGTGTGTTATCTCTGTGGGGTTTTATTCAGCAATCAAACTCTGTAATTCTTACTCTCTCGAGGCTGAGTAAAATTACTTGATAAAGTTTAATATTAATTCTGCCAAAAGTCAAAAACCACCAGCGTATTGCACTGAAAGCCTCTTAAATAAAAATTTTTTAGTTTTTTTTCGGTGAGAGTATTCAGTAAACTGTTCAGCGAAATATTAATTTTAATCAAATAGGTAGGAAAAAAAAGTGTGTTTTCCGAGCCAACTGCCGGAATCCTCCCAAGGAGTCCCTTTGGGAGTACCGGCAAATTGATAGTTTTAATTAATATTTTAGAATTGAAAATTTCTGAGGCGAATTACTATTGAGCCAACTATCAGATTCGAACTGATGACCTGCTCATTACGAATGAGCTGCTCTACCAGCTGAGCTAAGTTGGCAAAGATAGCTTATGGAATTGAGAGCTTGATTGAATGAATTGATATAATAGAACCGCAACAATATCATTCATCCATTCTCCGTTGGAGTTCGTTGGACAATCATTCAACCATGCATCCGTACAGATTGCGAACCCGATTATCTCAATTTCTTTTTATGACGA
>JBGSOQ010000007.1:0-3588 GCA_041739035.1 Ignavibacteriaceae bacterium
TCGGAGTATGAAGAAAAATTTTTAACCGAGGTTATTAAAGATTTAAAGCTTAACTATGTTGATGAGGCGAGTAAGGAACAGAAGCCGGAAGCGAGCAATTCTGAAAAAGCTTCAGAGAAATAAAGCAATACGTTTTAGTTAAAGCATTCAAGTCCATAATGAAAAATAAAATTACTTGCAAAACCATCGGTATTATTGCCAACACCACCAAAGAAAATGTCAACCTTGTTGTTTCAGAACTAATTAAAAAACTTAAGGCGAACAAATTTGATTTTCTTTTAAGTAATTCACTTCTAAAGCATCAGGAATTCATCACTAAGGAAATTAAAAAAAGCAGATTTGTTACCGAGGACAAACTTTGCAAGAATAGTGATCTTATAATTTCCATTGGCGGTGATGGAACAATGCTTACATCTGCATATAAAGCACAGTTTTATGATAAACCCGTTCTCGGAATTAATTATGGCAAGCTAGGTTTTCTGGCTGAGGCAAATATCAACCAGATTGATGTTCTTATTGATGAAATAAAACGCAACTCAATAAAAATAGAAGAACGAATTTTAATTACCGCAGAAGTTATTGGACATAAAGTTGAACGCCTTTTTGCCATTAACGATATTGTTGTTGATAAAGGCGGCTGGCCCAAAATGATAGAACTTGAGTTAATTGTGAATAAGGAATATGTAACGACTTTCAGCGCTGACGGAATTGTTGTAGCTACTCCAACTGGTTCAACGGGCTATTCATTATCTATCGGGGGCCCAATTGTAAGCCCGCTAACAGATGCAATAACATTAAGTCCAATATCTCCCCACAGTTTGACTGTTCGTCCAATTGTATTACCAAGCAATCATGAGATTTTAATCAAAGCAGACTCGCACCATAAAGAAATATTGGTTAACTGCGATGGTCAAAGGGTTTTTGCATTTCCGCCGCCATTGCAAATCAAAATAACAAAAAGTAAAAGGTCGCTTAAACTCGTCCGCACTTCTCTCACCAGCTATTTTGAAACTTTAAGAAACAAACTTCTGTGGGGAGTTGATTTGAGGAAAAGATCAGGGAATGGTTAAATGGTAAAATAAGATTTTCGGTTTTTCTCAATCCACTAATTTTGTTTTTATCTCTTTCGTTCTTCGATAAACCTTTAAAATTCAAACGCCCCATTCAAGGGGCGTTTTTACTAGTTTTCAACTTCTTGCAAAGAAGGCATCTTAACATTTACCTTTGCAGGTATTTTCTCCTTCGATCTTCCATTTTTACCATTTGAAGGGATCTTTTCAGCTTGACCGTTTTTCTTGGCGGGATTATTCTTATCCTTATAATTTTTATACGCATAAACCTTGTTCTGGTAATTTCTCAAAACAATTTTATCTTCGTCATGATGAAGAACATAATTTGGAAGAATAGGAATTTTTCCGCCTCCTCCAGGAGCATCAATTACAAAATGTGGAATTGCTAATCCGCTGGTATGCCCACGAAGATTTTCAACAATATTTAAGCCGGTTTCTATTGAAGTACGAAAATGATTTGCTCCTTTAGTTTCATCTGCCATGTACATGTAATACGGCCGAACTCTTATGCGCAGAAGCTTTTGCATTAGTTCTTTAACAGTTGCAGGATCGTCGTTAACGCCTTTCATCAATACCATTTGATTACCAACAGGAATGCCTGCGTTTGCTAACATCTCACATGCTTTTGAGCTTTCGGGAGTAATTTCCCAAGGATGATTAAAATGAGTATTAATATAAAGAGGATGATATTTCTTGAGCATAGAGCACAATTTGTCCGTAATTCTATGGGGAAGTACGCACGGCATTTTTGTTCCGAGCCGAATGATTTCTATATGAGGCATACTTCTCAAGCGTTGCAATATTTTTTCAAGCATTGTGTCAGTAAGCATCAAAGGATCGCCACCGGAAAGAATCACATCGCGTATTTCTTTATGTTGCTCTAAATATTTGAACGCGCTTTCAAGTCCTTTCATCGAGATTTTCTCATAATCACCAACCTTGCGCTTGCGGGTACAAAAACGGCAATAAAGCCCGCATTGGCTTGTAACAAGAAATAGTGCTCTATCCGGGTATCTATGAGTAATGTTAGGAACAGGACTCATAGCATCTTCCATTAAAGGATCTTCAGCGGCATCAAAGTCTTCAAGTTCTGCTTTATCTGGAACACATTGAAGCCAAATAGGATCTCCGGGATATTTGATTAAGCTTAGATAATATGGATTAATTCGGGCTTGAAAAAATTCATCAAGAGCTTCAGCGGCATTTCTGTCAATACTGAATTTTTCTACCAGTTGATCAACAGTATGAACGCTATCTCTTATCATTCGCTGCCACAGTTCCATGACTTTCCTTTAGATTGTTTTACTTGCTGAAAAATTTACCAAACACCATTAGATTATCGCCGACGGCGTAAAAATCATTTATCTCGGCAATGATCGAATAGTGATTTCTCAAATAAAAATTCCTTGCTGCCGCATAAATTTCTTTAGAAGAAGTTTCTGCTAACAGCCACCTTGCATTATTTGAAAGAACAAATTCCTCTGCATGCGTTAAAAGCGTTTTCCCGGTTCCTTTTTTCGTATAATCAGGGTTTGTAACAATCCAGTAAAGATCATATACAGCATCAGTCAATGGCCTTTTGCCTGTACAATAGTAGCCCAAAATTTTTTTACCATCAGCGTAAACAAAAACATTATAATCGGTTTGCTCTGGATTATTGGCAGCAATATTTACTAATTCCATCGCAATACCAACTTCTTCTTTGGAAAAAGCCTTAACCTTTCCAAGAAACTCTTCAATAATAGAAACATCAGCTTGCTTTAGTCTGCGTATCATTTATCCGGCGATTTAAAGCAAATTTGGTAATCCTTAAAAGCAATTCAGAGTGACTCATACCTTCAGCGGCAGCTGCTCTAGCAAATCCAGAATCACTCGAAATATCAGGATTCGGATTAATTTCGATAACAAATGGTATGCCATTTTCATCTAATCTTATATCTACACGCGCATAATCTCTGCAGCCCAATACATTAAAGGTTTGAAGTGCTATGGCCTCAATTCTTTTTTTTGTTTGTGCATCAAGGTCAGCTGGACATTTCGGTTTAGTATTTTCGTAGTAAATACTATCAGCCATCCACTTGCCATCATAAGTTACAATCTTAGGTAAACCTTCAGGCAATCCTTTAAATTCAATTTCAGATATGGGCAGCACCTTGTTTCCAAGTATTGCTACATTTAGCTCTCTACCATCAATATATTCTTCTGCTATGATATCTTGTTTGTAGGTGGCACTTAAAAATGCCACATGTTTCTTCAGGTCGTTAAAATTTTTTACAACAGAATACTCAGATATTCCTATGCTTGCATCTTCTGTGAGTAACTTTAATATAACTGGAAATTTGAGTGTGAAAGATTCTTTGCTGACATTATCAGACAGACCAATCACCACAGCTTTGGGTGTATTGATATTATTTGCCCGCAAAATGTCTTTGGCTCTCCATTTATTAAGACAGTTACCAAGACATAGCGGCAGATTTCCTGTAAATTCTACTTTTAAAAGTTCAAAAAGACCTGCCAT
>JBGSOQ010000041.1:0-4356 GCA_041739035.1 Ignavibacteriaceae bacterium
TGAAGTTGGCAAACACTCAGAAATTCGTGCTGACTTTAAAGGAAACATGGATACTGCACTTCTGAAAAAATTCATCAAAGAAAAAGGAAGAGAGAACATTCCTTTGTGCATGATAACTGTTACAAACAATTCCGGCGGCGGTCAGCCGGTCTCTATGCAAAACATTAAAGAAGTGAAAGAAATTTGTGTGAAGTACAACATTCCATTATTCATTGATGCATGCCGTTTTGCTGAAAATGCTTACTTCATAAAGCTAAGAGAAAAAGGTTACTCTAAGAGATCGGTTTTAGAAATAACGCAGGAAATGTTTTCCTATGCTGATGGTGCAACGATGAGCGCTAAAAAAGATGCGCTTGTAAACATTGGCGGATTTCTCGCTTTAAATGATGAGAATTTAGCAATGCAATGTCGAAATCTTTTAATCGTTACCGAAGGATTTCCAACTTACGGAGGTTTAGCCGGTAGAGATTTAGAAGCTGTTGCTCAAGGATTAGAGGAGATTCTAGATGAACACTATCTTCAATACAGAATTAGAAGTGTGGCATATCTTGGAGAAAAACTTGTTTCTGCCGGGGTTCCGATAATTGAACCGCCTGGCGGGCATGCAATATACATTGATGCAAGGCGATTCTTGCCGAATATTCCATTAAAACATTTTCCCGGGCAATCAATCGTTGTTGAACTTTATATTGAAGGCGGTATTCGTGCAGTTGAAATTGGAAGTGTGATGTTCGGAAAATATGATGATAAAGGCGAACTCATTCCCCCGCCTATGGAACTGGTACGTCTTGCTATTCCTCGCAGAGTTTACACTCAAAGTCATATTGATTATGTGATCGAAATAATTCTTGAGGTTTTCAGAAATAGAAATAAATTAAAAGGATATAAAATTACTTATGAAGCCCCAATGCTAAGACATTTTACAGCACATTTTGAAAAACTAGCTTAATTGTTTAATGGCATTAATAAAAAAGCAATATTCATTTACGAATAAAAAGAATATCTGGCGGTTAATTCCATCAGAATCCGGGTATTTAGTAATCGAAGAAAGGGATTTGCAAACCAGAGAAGTTTTTTTTAACTGTCTCAAAACTATTGATGGAGAAGTACTGTTTAAGAATTTTCAATTGGACGAAAAGTATTGGGCGGGAATTGAAGGTATGTATAAAAACATCATCTATTTTCATAAATTCCGAAAACCAGATATGCCTGATCATAAGGGAATTTATGCTTTTGACATTTTAAGCAGAAAAATAATTTGGCAAAATGATGATCTGATTTTTTTATTAGTTAAAGATGAAAACGTATTCGCTTATCAATCGACTTTTGAAGGAAGACAGTATTTTGTACTGGACAGTTCGACTGGAGAAATAATTAAAGATTTGGGAACCGAATTTGAGGAGATAAATAAACTACGCGAAGATTCAATTCAAAACGATTTTGTAAACAGCTTTTTATTTCCGATAGCATTCAACCCAAACAAAGCAGATTCTGATGTTGCTGGAATTTTTAGCAAATTGTTAGCAGATAAAAATATTTCAGGCAGTATAAATTGGCTAAAACTTAATGACTATTTGATGTTCGACTATCACGAAAAGAATTCTGATGGGGCATTTAATAATTACTTCAAAGTTTTTGATTTTAGCAAAAATAAAGTTGTTTTGAACGAAACATTAAATTCAAAATCAATAAAACTAGTTTTCGAATCATTCTTCGTTTCAGATAATTTACTTTTTTTGCTAGTTGAAAAAACGAAACTTGTTGTTTATAAAATAATGCAATAATTTTAAACAAAAATTCGTACCTACAATGGAATTTTCACAAAAAGAAAAAGAGATTCTGCTTTTAATTGCGAGAGAATCTATAAAATCTCTTTTCGGCAAAGCTGACATTCCTTCGCCAGATTATAAATTATATCCGAACTTAAAACTTAATGCTGGAGCTTTTGTTACTTTAAAAATTAAAGACGAACTGCGCGGCTGCATTGGTTATATAACTTCGGAACAGCCATTGTTTGAGACAATCTGTGAAGTGGCAAAACACGCAGCAGCACAAGATCCGAGATTTCCTCCATTGACACTGAGAGAATTTGATTTAATTAATATTGAGATTTCTGTTCTATCACCATTAAAACAAATTTCCGATTATAGTGAAATAGAAATCGGTACTCATGGTCTTTTAGTTGAAGAAGGTTATCGAAGGGGATTACTTCTTCCACAAGTGGCAACTGAAAATAATTACTCTGTTCAGCAGTTTCTCACCTCAATCTGTGTTAAAGCAGGTTTATCACCAGATTTATGGAAAAAGAAAAAATTAAATCTAAAAGTATTTACTGCTCTTATCTTTAATGAAGAAAGGAGTAAGAATAATGAATAATATCAGGCAGCCTGCCGTTGCTGGTTTGTTTTATCCTTCTGATTCAAATGAACTTCGTGCAGAAATTCAAAATATGCTTGCTTATGCAGAAACAAAACCGGTTGATGCAAAGATTTTTGGAATTATATCACCTCATGCCGGGTATATTTATTCCGGCAGAACAGCCGCTTACGGATTTAATCTTCTTAAGAATAAAAATTACAATAAAGTCATTATCATTTCACCAAGTCATCGCGAATATTTTTCGGGGAGTTCCATTTATAATGGCAATGCCTACAAAACTCCACTTGGTGTAGTTGAAGTTGATAAGGAGCTGGCTAAAAAAATAATTGAAGGGAGTAAGTCGATTTTTTTTGGAATGGAAGGGCATCGGCAGGAACATGCAATTGAAGTGCAAATTCCTTTTCTTCAAACTGTATTAAAGGATTTTAAGATTGTTCCAATTGTTATGGGCGATCAAGGTAAAGTTTTTGTTGATGAGTTAGCCGAGCAGATTTCCAAAGCTGTTGATGAGGAGACTGTCATCGTTGCAAGTTCGGACCTTTCGCATTTTTATACAAAGCAAAAAGCATTTGAGCTTGATTCTGTTGTAGCAAAACATATTTCAAATTTTAATTTTGAAAAACTTCAGGATGATTTAGAACATAGAAAATGTGAAGCATGCGGCGGCGGACCTATCGTAGTTCTAATGAAAACCGCTGATTTATTGGATAAAAAGAAATCTATACTTTTAAATCGCAGCGATTCCGGTGATGTGAGCGGGGATAATTCAGAAGTAGTTGGTTATTTATCTGCAGCAATTTATGGAGATTAGCTTTAAATATTGAGTTACCGACGAATATATTGAAATAGCTCGATTAACCCCTAAATAAAGTTGAAATGTAAAAAGTTATCATCGCAATAAGCGCTGATAAAGGTATTGTAAGCACCCAAGCCCATAAAATATTTCTCGCAACACCCCATCTTACTGCTGAAAAGCGATGAACTGAACCCACACCAATAATTGCTCCGGTAATCGTGTGGGTTGTACTTACAGGAATACCCAATATTGTTGCCATAATCACTGTTAAACCAGCGGATGTTTCAGCGCTGAAACCGCCGAATGGAGTTAGTTTTGTAACTCGCATGCCAAGTGTACGAATAACTTTCCAGCCGCCGATTAGAGTTCCCATTGCAATTACAAAATGACTAAGTAGAATCACCCAGAAAGGAACATAGAAAGTGCTACCAATTAAATTGTTGGTGAACAGCACAATAGTAATTATTCCTATAGTTTTTTGCGCATCATTTGAACCATGACTTAAGCTGAATACTGCTGAAGAAACTAACTGAAGCTTCCTAAAATATACATCAACTCTTGAGGGGGCTTTATCTCTGACAATCCAAAGAGTAATAATTGAGAAAACGAGTGCCATTATCATTCCGATAATCGGGGCAAGAAAAACAAAAATTAATATTTTTATGTAACCTGAAAGAATAAGAGCACCAAAACCAGCCTTAATTATTGCAGCTCCACCGTAACCTCCGATTATTGCATGAGAAACACTTATTGGTAATCCGTAATGAGTTGCAGAAGCAGTAAGAATTATTGCACCAACAATACCGGAAAAAATTACAAAGTTATCAACAATAGAAACATCAACAATTCCTTTCCCTATTGTAGTTGCGACACTAACACCGAAAACAAATGCTGCAAAGAAATTAAAGAAAGCTGCCCAGACAACAGCTTGTCCAGGTGTTAAAACACGAGTTGATACTATTGTTGCAATCGAGTTTGCAGCATCATTCATTCCATTGTAGAAGTCAAAAACTAGAGCGAGAAAGATTATCAGGTAAGCAAATTCCATTTGCTAAGCATTCTTGATGAAAATTGCGAGAACAACATTTGCTGTTGACTGGCATTTATCTGAAGCTTCTTCCAATAATTCAAGAATCTCTTTTCGTTTGATAAGTGTAATCGCATCTTTTTCTGTTTCGAAC
>JBGSOQ010000075.1:0-12077 GCA_041739035.1 Ignavibacteriaceae bacterium
TAGATGTTCAATTATTGTAGAAAATAGGAGGTTTATTTTTCAAAGATCCTCGTAGAGGATCAATAAAGAGAAAAAGTCATGACCTCTTTTTGCTGAAACGGTAAAGCAGAACAGCAACCAGCAAACTAATAGCAGAAGAAAGATAAAACGGAACCGACGAACCGAATTCATCCCACAAAATTCCGGCTAGTATTGATCCAACCATCATAGCAATGCTTGATGACATAGTTATCAAACCTATCGCAGAGCCCCGATTTTGATCTGGAACCAAATCGCTCACCCATGCTTTCAAAACGCCTTCAGTTGATGATGCATAGATTCCGTACAGAGCAAACAAAATCCAAATGAGTGCAAAACTATTAAGAGAAGCAAATCCAAAGTAAACAACAGAAAATATTAGCAACCCGATGATAAAAACTTTTTTCTTACCAATCTTATCGGATAAAATTCCAATCGGATAAGATGATGCCGCATAAATAAGGTTATAAAAAATGTAGCCCGCAATTGCCAGTGTGTCTGATCCGGAAATATTTTTTGATTTTAATATGAGAAAAACATCGCTGCTATTGACTAAAGAAAAAGTTGTAATCAATAAGAAGAGAGTTTTATACTGAGAAGGAGAATTTTTCCAGAAACCAAGCATGTCGGTTTTTGGTCGCAAACTTATTGCCGATTTCTTATCCTTAACATAGAGAGTAAAAATGACAGCGATTAATGAAGGTATGAAAGCAATTATGAAAATGGTTTGATAATCTAACCTTAATAAATTCAGCATAAGTAATGCCAACAACGGACCAATAACTGCGCCAAGCGTATCCAATGCACGATGAAAGCCGAAAACAGCGCCGGTGTTATTTTCGGCATAGCTTGCCAGCAAGGCATCGCGCGGGGCTGTGCGAATTCCCTTTCCAACTCTATCTGTAACCCGTGAGATTAAAACTGTTAAAGTGTTGGAAAAAATTCCAGGCAGTGGTTTTGCAAGTGCGGAGAGACTATAACCAAGTATAACAAAAATTGATCTTTTACCGAGCTTATCGGACAAAACTCCGAAATACCCTTTAAGTAATCCGGCAGTAACTTCAGCCAATCCCTCGATCATTCCAACCACAGCCATTGATGCACCAAGCACCGAAGAAAGAAAGAGCGGGTTTATCGGATAAAGCATTTCGCTTGCCATATCTGTAAAAAGACTGACTAAGCCGAGAATGATAACTTGTTTTGGGAGACGTCTCATAAATTAAAATTTGTTTTTGCTATAGTCGATGAATAATTACAGAAACGTATGAGACTATTGAGAGGTGACGTAAATTTATTTTGAAGTGACACTCTGCTCAATAAAACTATGTTCAAAGAATCAATTAGTATTGAATTTATTATTCGAGATTACAATTCGGCAAAGTTATTATAAACCTTGTTCCAATATTTACTGTGGAAGTGACCGTAATTGTGCCGTTGTGTTCTTCAATAATTTTTTTTGTAACCGGTAATCCTAAGCCGGTACCGCTCGATCCTTTTGTTGTAAAGAACACATCAAATATGTGAGAAAGATTGTCTTTACTTATACCGATCCCGTTGTCCGAAACAACCACCTCTAAAATTGTAGCTTCTTTAAGCTTTGTTGTTACATTTACTCGTCCCCCACCTTTCTGAATGCATGCATAAACGGCATTGGAGATTAGATTTAGCAAACAACGATGAATTCCTTTCGGATCAAAGTAAAAATCATTTATGCTCCGGTCTAAGAATAATTTAATTTCAACATTATTGTCTTTAGCATTTTGTGTAAGTAATTCCTCAATATCGGTACAAATTTGATTTACATTAGAGGGTTTATATTCGGGTTTTTTTGGTCTTGAGTAGAGTAAAATATCCAGAACCAAATCCCGAAGCCGATTTGAATTTCTTTTAATAATATCCCACCCCTTTTCAACCTCCTTCAGATCTTTTGATGAAGCACCCTTTTCTACTATAAAAGCGCCGCCATCCATATTGTTAAGAATATTTTTTAGCCCATGGGCAGAATTCATAATGCTCTGTCCAAGATTGGAGATTCGGTCTTTCACAATATAATCGTTGAATAATCTTGAATTATCAATTTTAATAGCAGCATAACTTGCAAATATTTTTATCACCTTTTTGTCATCCTCAGAAAAAGTGTCCACATCGATTTTATTTAATACTTCAATTACCCCCATCAGTTCACCCCTGCTTAACATTGGGGCAGCTAACGCTGAGGTTACTTTTATATTGAACTTTTCTCCATATTCTTTTTTTGTGTTGAACGATAGTTCTTCACCAACAAAATTTTGAAGTATTCTTTTTTCAGCACAAATTCCGTTTATACCAATGCCTTTTTTAATTCTGTCGAAATCATCAGAAAAGAATTTTGCTGTTTTATTGTGATTCCAACATTCTATATGGTGATATAATTGATCATTCGCTTTATCATACAAAGCAATCCCACAATATTCGGCATTGAGCGTATCGAGAACCTTATGCAGCAATTCTTGTAAGAAATTATCGAGGGAAAATTTGGAATCGGAAAAATTTGATAACTCAAGAATCCTCTGAGCAATCTTTTCCATAAAGATGCTTAAAGATTAAAAACCCGGCTAACCGTCTTTTTCAGTAAATCAGGATCAAGTGGTTTTTCAATATACTCAACAGGTTCGCTGCCTGTGTAGTTTTTCATGTCATCTTTCAAGAATTTAATACCAATTTTATCGGCAACACCCGTTAGCATAATAATGGGGGTGTCTTTAGTTGCATGCGTGTTTCTTAATTCATGAAAAACAAGAAAACCATCTGTTCCGGGCATTATAACATCGAGAATGATTAGATCAGGCTTGTCAGAAGCTGCCTTGTCTATACCTTCTCGACCATCTTTGGCAGATATTATTTTGAATTCGCCGATGTCCGATAGAACGGCTTTAACAAATTCAATAGCATCGGGTTCATCGTCAACAATCAAAATACTCTTTTTATTTTTCATTTTTTATTCCTCTAATTATTGATGAAATTATTTTATTCTGAGTTGTTTCGATATTTTAGTTAAATAAACAGAGCCTCACAAAAGGTAACTTAACTTAATGCAAACTTTACTTTATTATAAATGTTTGTCAAGAAAAATTATAAAAAGGATTTCTTGAAAAATTAATTCTTTGGAATTTGAACGAATTTTAAGCAATTGCTTGGAGAAATAGTTTTTCTAATTGACAATTACTTCAGCCAAGTTTAAGTTTCGATTGTACTTTTTCCTGTTCTCGTAATTAATGCATCAGTTTTCACTTAAGTTACAGTACTTAAGAGGCAGTATTGATTCTCTGTTGTAGAACTTCATTAAAAGCTTGTATGCTGAATATTATTGAACAGACTTTTAATGTTCGTGCATTTTCGAAATCCGAATTTTCCTTTCTTCGGAATAAATTTGGGGATATTAGATGCTTGCAATCGGCGAGCACCTATTTGAATCTAACATTAATTCTTTCTTACTTTCAACAAGATCACTTTAAAAGAAATTTCAATCAATACAAGCTATCTTTTTGCTCTTTAAATAAGATTAGCTCTTAATTGCTGTTTGTGTTAGTGAAATAGTCTATTTATAAAACTCCATAAAAAGGAGAACTTATAATGATCGTTTCTACAAAAGATTTTGAAATAATTCTATACAAAATTAATTCTGGCTTCAATAATTTTACTGAAGCAGTAGTTCCGTGTAAAGTAAGCCCATCCTCAAACAAGCCGCCAATACTCCGATTTCAAAAACTAAAAAAAGACAGCAATGTTTCCTTAACCTCGTATAGAACAATTGACCCTCTAAAAATTCTATTTTATTTAACGAGAGAAAAAGTGTATCCGGTAGACGGAGTTGTTAAAAAAAGAGTAATTGCAGGTGTGAAAGCTTGTGACCTGAAAGCGCTGTTGCTGTTAGATAAAGCAATGCTTGAGGGGGGTTTTATTGATCATGCATACAGTAATTGGAGAAAAAATACATTTATCATTTCCGCCGATTGTGATGAGATTTGTGAATCATGCCATTGCAATCTTGTCGGCGGTAAACCGTTTTCCGAAAAAGGCTTCGATATAAATATTTCCAGAGTGAACAATCATTATGTGCTGACTACAGGTTCAGAGCAAGGTGATTCGTTTTTAGCTTTAATGAAAAAAGAATTCACTGTGAAGGAAAACTTATCCTCGGATGCGAGTGCTATATCAGAAAAAAGAAACAAGATATTAAATCTTTTAAATGAACAAAATAAAGATTTCAACAGAGACGGCAATTACGCGGAATTCAGAAAAGTAAAATTGGATGTATGGAAAGAAGTGTCAAAAGAATGCGTTGGCTGCGGTGCATGCACAAACATTTGCCCCACATGCTACTGCTTAATTCTAAATGATGAAACAACTAATGAGCAATTTGTAAAAGTCCGTGGGTATGATTCGTGTCAATGGAATGGATATGCAAAGGTTGCAGGCGGCGGAAGCCCACGACATAAAATGACCGAGCGTTTCAGAAACAGATATTTATGCAAATTTGATTATATGAATCACAATTTTGGCGAGATTGGATGCACCGGCTGCGGAAGGTGCACCGAAGCTTGTACAGCCAAAATTGATTTTAGAAAAGCAGTAAAAAATATTGGTACGGCAGTTCTAGAAAAATCTTAAAACATTATCGGGAACTTTATGATGCAAAATCCTTACGAAGTTATTCCGGCACAAATTTACGATATTATTCAAGAGTCAACCCTAATTCGCACGCTTCGCATGAAACCCCAAAAGCCAATAGTTTTTAAGACCGGGCAATTTCTTGAAATTAGTGTTCCCGGAATTGGCGAAGGCCCATTTACACCCTCATCTTCTCATTACACAGCTGAAAACCTCGATGTAACAATTATGAAAACCGGATTTGTTACTCAATATGTTCATCAAACAAAACCCGGCGATGTCATCGGAATACGAGGGCCGTTCGGTTCAAATTATCCATTGGAAAAGTTCAAAGGAAAAGATGTGCTAATTCTTGGCGGCGGCTGCGGGCTTGCTCCTTTGAGATCACTTTTTCTTACAATGCTTCACGATAATAAAGATTACAACAGCATAACATTTTTAGCGGGCGCTAAAACACCAAAAGATTGTATTTATAAAGACGAAGCTACGGAGTGGAGAAAGTATGATAATGTTAAATTTATTCGCGCGGTAGATCAAGTGCCCGAGGGCGAAGAGTGGAAAGAAGATGTTTGCCTTGTAACCAAATTACTTGAAAAAATTGAAATGAAACCAAATGGCAACCCGGCAATTGTTTGCGGTCCGCCTGTGATGATGAAATTTGGGACGATGGATCTTCTTAAGTACGGTTACAAGGAGGATAATATTTATCTCTCAATGGAAAAGAAAATGTATTGCGGATTTGGTCAATGCCGGCACTGTGTAATGGGAAAGTATTACGCTTGTAAGGATGGTCCCGTTTTTACCTACAGCCAGATTAAAAATGAGGAGGCAATTTGGGAATGAAAAGATTATTTATAGACATACCCGCAATTTTAGAATCTAGCATTTCAGCCAGTGAAATTAAATGCGAATACATGTTTCATAGAAATAACAATGGGCAATTATCGCTTCTTGAAGTAGCAGAGTTTTCGGCCTATTGCAGACAATGTAAAGATGCATTTTGTGTCGATGCTTGCCCCAAAGAAGCGCTTGAACATCAGGAAAATGGATTGATCAAAAGATATAACATGAGATGCGTCGGATGTAAAAGCTGCATTCTTGCTTGTCCATTTGGAACAATCTTTCCCGAAGTTATTAACTACGTTACCTCTAAATGTGATTATTGTCTAAATCAATTAAACGAAAATCCTGATTATCAACCCGCGTGTGTTAAAACCTCTCCCAAAAATTCCTTCGTCATGAAAGAAATTGAGAAAGAGGATACCGCTGGACACATATTTTTTGTGGGCGAACATCTTGCTGTCAAAACTCCAAGCTGGCTTAATAAGGAGGGAAGAGTATGAAACCCGAATTGATTTTTTACCTTCTGGTTTTTCCCGGATTTTTATTTACTGCAATACTGGGGCTGACAGTCGGTTGGGTTGATAGAAAAGTATCTGCAAGATTTCAATACAGGGTTGGTCCGCCATTCTTACAAAACTTTAACGATTTTTTAAAGTTGCTTGGAAAGGAAACTATAGTCGTAAAAGAAGGCGTTCATTCACTTTTCTTAGCAGCGCCATTTATCGCATTCGCAATGCTTGTGCTTGTTTCAGCAATAATTGGAACAGCGCTATTCTTCAACTTGAGTTTCGGCGGAGATCTCATCGTCGTAATGTATTTATTGATGTTGTTTTCCGTGATGGTAATTCTTGGCGGATCGGCATCCGGGAATGTATATTCAAGTCTCGGTGCCGGGCGGGAGATAAAGCTCCTCCTGGCAGACGAACTTGTATTTATTTTGGTTTTGCTAATTCCAATTATTAAATCCGGCTATCAAATTGATCTTCAAAAATTAATTTTTTTTCAAGAAGTAAACGGAATGTTTGTGGGATCAATATCGGGAGTAATTGGTTTTATCTTTGCGCTTTTGTGCATACAAGCCAAAATGACACTGCCCCCATTTCATATTCCTGAAGCCGAAACAGAAATTGTTGAGGGGCCATTTATCGAGTATAGCGGTCCGCCATTAGGATTTTGGAAGCTCAATCATTTCATGATGTACGTCGTGTTTCCGTTCATGTTAATTTTATTGTTTTGGGGCGGGTTCAAATTTGAGGGAATTGAGATTCTTTGGAGCGTTCTAAAATATTTATTGATAGTCGTTCTCATGATCATTATTAAAAACACAAATCCACGCATTAGAATAGACACGGCACTTAACTTTTTCTGGAAATATGCAACACCATTTACTCTGCTCGCAATAATGCTGGCTGTGTTTGGATATTAAGAAGGTTTGAAATTTTATTTTGAGGTTTTATATGAGCTGGTATAATAAACGATTGGCAAAATCAATTTGGGTATTTCATGTCAGTGCTTCACCATGCAACAACTGTGATATTGAAATACTTGATCTTCTTACCCCAAAGTACGATATAGAAAGATTTGGAATTAAATTGGTTGGATCAATCAGACATGCCGATGTACTTTTAGTAAGCGGTGTAATCAACCAAAAAGTTGCACCAATCGTAAAACAAATTTATGACCAAGCACCGAGACCAATATTTGTTGTTGGTATTGGCACTTGTCCGGCTTCAGCATGCAGCTTTAAGAGAAGCTATAATATTGTTGAAAAAAGAGAAGACATAATTCCCTTTGATTTATTAATACCCGGCTGTCCGCCAAAACCCGAAGCAATGATTGAAGGTGTTGCAAAGCTAATGGAGGTTTTAAATGCATAATTACGATGATTTTCTAACACAAATGGGTGATAAAGTTGTAAAAAAAACGTTGAAGACACGAAGACTGTATTTTGAGGTAGACGATAAAAATATTAGAGAAGTTGCCGATCATCTTTTTCATAAAATAGGATGCAGATTATCTACAGCAACTGCTCAAGAATCGTACAGGGGAATAGAAGTGCTTTACCATTTTTCTCATGACAGAACTGGCGACTACTATTGTCCGAGAGTTGTAATTACTGATAAGCAAAATCCTAAAATGAATTCCATAACACCAATATTTATCGGGGCGGAATGGATTGAAAGAGAAATGGCAGAAATGTTTGGAATTGTTTTCGAAGGTCATCCAAATCCCGAGCCGCTTTTAACCGGAAACCATCCTCGAAATCTTAAACGACCTCTGAGACACAGGAGGAATAATGAATAAAAATGTAATTCCAATTGGGCCATATCATCCCCTTCTTGAAGAAGCAGAATATTTCACACTTCAAGTTGATGGGGAAACAGTTGTAGATATTGATCTTGAAATTGGATGGATGCATCGCGGTCACGAGTTTATTTCTGAATCTAAAACATTTACCCAATCAATTTATCTTGTTGAAAGAATTTGCGGTATTTGTTCAACATCTCATCCCCTCGCCTGTGTTCATGCGGTTGAAGATATTGACAATATTGAAATTCCTTTACGCGCAAGGTACATTAGAACTTTAGTCGGCGAGCTTGAAAGAATTCACAGTCACTTATTGTGGCTTGGCTTAGCCGGACATTTTATTGGCTATGATACTTTGTGGATGTGGGCTTGGAAATATCGAGAACCTGTTCTTCAAATGTTTGAAATAATTTCCGGCAATAGAAATCATTACGGTATGCTGCGGGTTGGCGGTGTTGCCAAGGATGTAGATCCCAATAAGGTTGTGGGTTTGCTGGAGGTTCTGAAAGATATTGAAAAAAAATTACAGATGATTGCAAAAGCAGCAAAGGATGATCCTGTTCTTAAATCGCGCTTGGTCGGTGTTGGTAGACTATCTAAACAAGATGCAATCAATTACTGTGCGGTAGGTCCAACATCGCGCGCTTCAGGAATTCCAGGAGATGTAAGAAAAGACGAACCAACCGATGCCTACGGACTTGTGGATTTTGATGTTATTGTAACAGAAAATGGAGATGTTTATGACAAGCTTGTCGTTAGACTTCTTGAAACATTTGAATCAATTAAGATTTGCAGACAATGTCTTGAAAAACTTGCCAGCACAAATGGTTCGATAATTAATAACGTTAAAGAAATTTCTCCGGGCGAAGGTATTGGAAGATATGAAGCCCCTCGCGGTGAAGTGTTTCACTATGTTAGATCAGATGGAACAAACAGGCCTATCCGTCATAAAGTTCGAGCGCCGAGTTATGTTAACATCCCAACTTTTGAAGCTTCGTGCAAAGGCATCCCGGTAGCCGATGCATTGATTACTCTTGCCGCAGTTGATCCCTGTTATTGCTGTACCGAAAGAGCAATGAAAATAATAGATAAAAATCATGATCCGTTTAAGATTGATCTCATGAAATTATCCCGCGATAAAACAGAAATGTTAAGGAGGGAAATGAAATGATAATAAATGAATTGCTCCTTTTGATTCTTGTCCCTTTTGTTGCCGCAATATTAAATTTATCATTTCCAGCGATAATAAGAAAAATTTTCACGGCTATAAGCTTAGCAATCACCTCAATCTTAGTTTATATTCTTTATCGAATACCGCAGCTAAGTTTTTCAGTCTCGGATCAAATAATTTTATCTGCGGACAAGATGAGCTTGTTTGTGTTGACATTTATTCAGTTGCTTAGCGTTATCATCCTAATCTTTTCTTTAAACGGAGTAGATAAGGATTCAGAAAAAAGATTTTTCTTTCTTTATCCGCTCACGGTTTCCTTTTGTAATGCCGTGGTTTTAAGTGAACACGCACTAAGCTTTTTAATTTTCTGGGGATTAAGCGGGCTTACTCTTTATTTATTTGGAACATTAGGAAAGACACACGATGCGCCGCAAGCGGCAAAGAAGACATTTATCATCATAGGCGGAAGCGATGCTTTTTTGTTGATGGCATTAGTAATTATGTGGGTAATTTCTCCAACATCCGGTTGGTCTTTTAATAATCCAAAAATTCCTTTACAAGGTGAACTGGCGCATATGGCGTTTATATTTTTGTTGATAGCTGCATTTGCAAAAGCTGGTGGTTTTCCTTTCCATACATGGGTTCCTGATTTCAGCCAAAACTCACCGGTTGAAAGTGCAGCATTTTTACCCGCTTCTCTCGATAAACTTCTCGGAATTTATTTGTTGGCCAGAATGGTCACATCCTTATTCGTTGTTTATCCGCTGATCTACATGATTTTAATAACGCTTGGAGCGCTTACAGTCATAACTGCAGTTATGATGGCGATGATTCAGCATAATGGAAGAAGATTGCTTGGTTATCATGCCGTTAGTCAAGTTGGGTACATGATTATGGGAGTTGGAAGCGGGAGTGTTTTGGCTTTTGCCGGCGGGCTTTTTCATATGATCAATCATACCATTTATAAATCTAATTTATTTTTATCGCTTGGCTCGGTTGAAAAGAAAACAGGAACAAATGAGCTTGATTATTTAGGCGGACTCGGAAAAAAAATGCCGATCACTTTTCTGATGGCATTAATTGGAGCACTTTCAATCTCAGGAATTCCTCCCTTCAACGGTTTCTTTTCGAAGTGGATGATATACCAGGGATTGATTGAAATGACCTCAACTCTTGGTAAAGGATATCAGCTTTGGCTTCTTGCATGTATTGTGCTGGCAATTTTTGGCAGCGCACTTACACTTGCAAGTTTTATGAAGTTCATTCATGCGGTTTTCCTTGGAAGACGGCCCGAAATCTATAATAATATTACAGAAGCTCCTGCTAATCAATGGTTTGCCACCGGATCGCTTTCAGTGTTGTGCATAGTATTTGGAATTTTTGCAATGTTAATTCCTCTTCAGCAATTTATTTATCCGGTCATAACATCAATTGGTTTCTCGCTACCCGATTTTGTGGGACTATACGATCCAATTCTTATTGTTATTCTTTTTGCTGTTGCCTTTTTGCTGGGGATGATAATTTATGGGTTTACGGCAAAAGTTAGATTTGATGAAGTATATGTTGGCGGAATGCCCGCTTTGGAAAAATTTAGAATTTCCGGAATTGAATTTTATAATGAAATTAGAAATTTCACTCTCTTGAAAAATCTTTATAACGCTGCTGAAAAAAAACACTTTGATCTCTATGAAGTTGGAAAAGAACTTACTTTTGCTTTTTCGGGAATGTTTCAAAAAGCGCATCCCGGGCAGCTTCAACTCTATATGCTTTATCTTGTAGTTGGCGCGGTAATTTTGATATTAATTATGTAAAAATTTTTGAGAGGAATAAATGCCGATTGAAACATGGTTAATCTTCGTTTTAAGCTTTATGATAATTGCGTCTATTGTGGCTCTTGAAATAAAAGATATTCTTTCCTCAATAGTTGCTGTTGGGGTGGTTGGACTTGGTGTTTCGATATCTTTTTTATTTCTGCAAGCACCTGATCTTGCAATAGTGCAATTCTTATTTGAAATATTTGCATTGATAATTCTTGTGAAAGCATTCCTTAAAAAAGATTATCATAAAGAAGTTCCATCAAGGGTTAATAAAATTCTTGTGGGGGTAACAGTTATTACGCTTGCCGCCATCTTAATTGTCAGTATTCCGATTTTTAAGCTTCTCCCTGCTTTTGGGGAACCCCTAATGACAACAGCGCAATATTATTTAGATAACGGAGCCAAAGACACAGGCGCAGCTAATCTCGTTAGCTCCATCATTCTTGATTACCGTGCATACGATACTCTTGGTGAAGTTACTGTTTTGTTTACGGCAATTATTGGCGCATTTACAATTCTAAGAATAAAAGCTCAAACCAAAAAAGAAAAATTGGAGGCAGGCAATGAAGCAAAATGATGGAATGACTTTTATAGTCAAAACTGTTACGAGAATAAGCGTATGGATGATTTTGTTATATGGTTTTTACATCATACTTCATGGTCATCTTACTCCCGGAGGCGGATTTGGAGGCGGAGTTATTATTGCTTTGGCATTTTTGAATGTGATGCTTGCTTATGGAAGAAAGGATACTGCGAGCTGGCTCAACATTAGTTTTCTGCATGATGTTGAAGCAGCAAGCGCTATAATGTTTCTCGTTATGGGTGTTCTTGGTATATCATTGGGTGGAGCATTCCTCGCAAACTTTATTAGTAAGGGCCAGTTGTTCCATCTGATCAGCGCTGGATCAATTCTTCCCCTCAATATAATAATTGGAATAAAGGTTGGCATGTCCCTCTTTCTTGTTGTGTGGGCTTTAGCCGGTTTCAAAATTAAGGAAGGAGAATAACTTATGATTGTTTATCTACTTTGTTTTTTGCTCTTCCTTGTTGGTCTTTATGGAATATTAACCAAAAGAGATCTTGTTAAAATTATTTTATCGATTGGAATAATAGGATATGCAGCTAATCTCATGCTCATTCTTTTTGCGTATAGAAATAATTCATCCTATCCTATTTTAAGCGAGGGAACTATTCCCAAACAAATGGTTGATCCTCTTCCACAAGCCTTAGTTCTTACATCAATTGTAATTGAACTCGGAACAACCGCTTTG
>JBGSOQ010000093.1:0-12475 GCA_041739035.1 Ignavibacteriaceae bacterium
ATTTTAAATGAAAATGAGAGAATTGCAAAAATAAGGAACAAATTGTACCAAGGAATTGTTTCTCAATTGAACGGAATTAGACTAAACGGTTCATTAACTGATCGTTTGCCTAACAATCTTAACATTTGCATTGATGGAATAAAATCAGAAAGTTTTATATTAGAGATGAAAGATATTGCTATTTCTTCCGGAGCAGCATGTACTTCAGCAACGTTAAAAACAAGTCATGTTTTAACCGCAATTGGCAGATCAAAAGAAGAAGCTTTAAACTCAATCAGATTTGGAATCGGTAGATTCAATTCTGAAGAAGAAATAAATTTTACAATTAACAGAGTGGTTGAGACGGTCGAAAAACTCCGAACTATCTCTCCATCTTATTCAATGAACTAAATAAAATTACGATTATGAGTAAATTGATTGATAATCACATTGGACAGCTAAAAAATGATCATGTTATTTTTTTAAATTTTTTAAAAGCAAAATATCCTTTATTTCACAATTCAAACTTCTTTTTTAGGGATTTTCATTATGGAATAAAGCGGTATCTCGAAAAAAAAGGGAAATCTGTTTCATATGATCAATCAGAAAAAATTGCTAGAGAATTATCATTGTATTTTGAATCACAGGGAATATTTGTTCGTACGAATGACCTTGGATGGAAAATTAATTATCCCGAATTTGCTACTCAGGTTTCAGGTGATCCATTTAAATAGTAATTAAAAAATTATGAGGTGAATAATGAATGAAACATTAAATGATGCCGACATTAAAATATCTGAAAAAGCTGCAAAAGAAATTCGTAGAATAATGACTGAAAATAAAGTTCCGGAGACATTTGGACTAAGAGTTGGAGTGAAAGGTGGCGGATGCTCCGGCTTAACTTATACACTAGGATTTGACGCAGAAGCTAATGAGGGCGATACTGTTATCGATCAAGAGAGTGTTAAACTCTTTGTAGATGGAAAAAGCTTATTTTACTTGTCAGGAACAATTCTTGATTTTTCTGATGGATTGAATGGCAAAGGATTCATTTTCAATAATCCCAATGCAACTAAAACTTGCGGCTGCGGTGAATCATTTAGTGCTTGATACTTTTTAATAAACTGATAATAAAATGAAACGAAAAGACTTTATTATAGCTCTGGCAGCCATTCCAATTGTTGCCAGCACCAAGAATATTTTTACTTCAATTAATAAAACAACTTACGAAAGGAAAACTATTATGGGAAAATTCGAATTGCCGGCATTACCATATGCTTACGATGCTCTTGAACCGTACATTGATAAAATGACAATGGAAATTCATCATACCAAACATCACAATGCTTATGTGACTAATTTGAATAAAGCAGTTGATGGAACTGAGCATGCAGATAAATCTCTGGAAGAGCTAATGGCAAACATTTCTAAACTTCCGATGGCCGTTAGAAATAATGGCGGCGGACATTTTAATCACTCTTTTTTCTGGAAGCTGATGAAAAAAGGAGGAGGAAATCCAACGGGCGAATTAGCTACAGCGATTAATTCTACTTTCGGTTCTCTCGATGATCTGAAGAAAAAATTTAATGAAGCTGCTTTAGGAAGATTTGGTTCCGGTTGGGCTTGGTTAGTTTCTTCAAATGGAAAATTGGTTGTGTCATCAACTCCCAATCAAGACAATCCTTTAATGGATGTTGCTGACGTTAAAGGCACGCCGGTTCTTGGTTTAGATGTCTGGGAACATGCTTATTATCTGAAATATCAAAACCGGAGAAACGAATACGCCGAGAATTGGTGGAATGTAGTTAATTGGGATCAGGCTTTAGCAAATTATCTTGCTGCTAAGAAATAATTTCTTTGTGCATTTTTTTTCAAGCTCCACTTTTGTGGAGCTTTTTTTGTTTTCATTCTTGAGTAAATTTTTATAATTTTTATTTAAAGAAAATACTTTACAATTAAAATTGTGCTAATGAAAACTATTCCTCTATTTCCTTTAAATCTTGTTGTATTTCCGCTATCAAGATATCCGCTTCATATCTTCGAGGATAGATATAAGAAAATGATTAAAGCATGTCTGGCCAGGGAGTCAGGATTTGGCATTGTCGCACCTAGTGGGAAAGAAATATCTAAGATTGGAAGTTTTGTTGTTATTTCAAGTGTTCTAAAAAAATCACCAAATGGTGAGATGGATATCGTAGTTGAGGCACAAAACCGTTTCTTAATTAATAATATCTTTTCCCATATTGATGGATACCTTCTTGCAGAAATAGAGGATTATTCAGATGTTCAACCAGAAGCTAGCCCTTCCTTGCTTGACGAAATGGAAGAATTGTTTGAAAGAATTTTGGAAAAATATAATTTCGATCTTGAAGAATCATTCTGGAAGAGATATCGAGATGCTAAAACTAAATCTTTTAAGATTGCGGAAAAATCCGGTTTATCATTGACTCAGCAGCAAACATTGTTAACACTGCGGGATGAAAACCGCCGCATAAATTTTTTAATCTCGCATTTTGAAAAGTTAGATGAGGAAATTTCAAAAAATACAGGTTTAAAGAACATAATTTTGGGTGATGGTTATATAAATTGAAAGCAATGATTTCAAGTAACTTTATCTAGTAATTTGAATATTTTTCTGAAGCTTTTATTCTATTCAGTGCTCTCACCAGAGCTACTTTCGCTCTATCAAAATCAATATTTTCTCCTTTACTAGATAGCCTTTTCTCAGCTCTTTCTTTAGCATTTCTAGCTCGCTCAATATCTATGCTTTCAATTGACTCAACTGTATCTGATAAAATCAAAATTTTATTGTCCATTATCTCGGTAGATCCGCCGCTGGTAGTGAAAATAATCTCTTTGTCATCTGTAAGAACGAGTTTAATTATCCCTATCTCAAATGTCGAAATTAATGGGGCGTGATTATACAGAACTTGAAAATTTCCCTTTGTTCCAGGAATCGTAACTGATTTAACTTTTCCCGAGTATACTTTTTTTTCAGGTGAAATAATCTCTAAATCTAATTCATTCATGACTATTACAAGCTCTTAGCTTTTTCAACAGCTTCTTCAATTGTACCGACGTACATAAATGCTGACTCCGGCAAATCATCATACTTGCCATCGATAATTCCTTTAAATCCGCGAATCGTTTCTTCAAGCTTTACGTATTTTCCCTTGTAACCTGTAAATTGTTCAGCGACAAAAAATGGCTGACTAAAAAACCTCTGAATTCTTCGAGCGCGCCTTACGATTGTTTTATCATCATCAGATAATTCATCCATCCCGAGAATGTTAATTATATCTTGTAAGTCCTTGTAGTGCTGCAATATTTCTTTGCAATTCTTTGCGACATCATAGTGTTCTTGACCAAGAACTCCTGGTTCAAGAATTCTTGAAGTAGAATCAAGCGGATCAACAGCAGGATAAATCCCTAGTTCTGAAATCTGACGACTTAAAACCGTAGTTGCGTCAAGGTGAGCAAATGCTGCAGCAGGTGCCGGATCAGTTAAATCATCTGCAGGAACGTAAATTGCCTGAACAGATGTGATTGATCCTTTATCAGTTGATGTAATTCTTTCTTGCAAAGCGCCCATTTCAGTAGCAAGGTTTGGCTGATAACCAACTGCTGAAGGCATTCTTCCTAACAGAGCACTTACTTCTGAACCGGCCTGTGTAAATCTGAAGATGTTATCGATGAATAAAAGTACATCTCTTCCCTCTTCATCACGAAAATATTCTGCTACTGTAAGTCCTGATAATCCAACACGCAATCTTGCTCCCGGTGGCTCATTCATTTGTCCAAACACTAAAGCGGTTTTGTCCAATACTCCAGATTCCTTCATCTCTAACCAAAGGTCATTTCCTTCACGTGTTCGTTCACCCACACCGGCAAAAACTGAATAACCGCCATGTTCATGAGCGATATTATGAATAAGCTCTTGAATAATAACAGTTTTTCCGACTCCAGCACCACCAAATAATCCTGTTTTTCCTCCCCTGGAATAGGGCTCGATAAGATCAATTACTTTAATCCCCGTCTCGAACATTTCCGTTTTTGTTGATAGGTTTTTGAATAGCGGAGCAGGACGATGAATAGGATACCTTTTCTTTGTTTTAACTTCACCTAATCCATCAATTCCTTGGCCGACAACATTAAGCAGTCTCCCCAATGTTTCCGGACCAACTGGGACAGATATCGGTTCAAGAGTGTCAAAAGCAGCCATTCCTCTAACCAAACCATCAGTCGAGTCCATAGCGACAGCCCTGACCCTATCTTCACCAAGATGCTGCTGAACTTCTGCAATGAGGACTTCTTCTTTTCCTTCAGTTGAAACTCGAGGAATTTTGACTGCATTTAGAATTTTGGGAAGGTGCCCATTTTCAAATTCAATGTCGATTACGGGGCCAATTACTTGTTTAATGAATCCTTTTACTTCAGGCATTTTAATCCTTAAAACTTAAAATTTGTTAAATTTCTAAATATTTGAGCGCTAAAAATAACGATACTTCCCCTCTTTTCAAATAAATCTACATCAAAAATTACTTAAGTAAAATAAGTTTTTTTGTTTGGTTAAATTCACCTGCAGCAATTCTGTAAAAGTAAACTCCCGATGGTAAACTAGGTGCATTAAAGGTCATTTTGTAGCTCCCAGCTTCCTTTTCTTCATTCAAAATTGTAAAAACTTTTTGGCCAAGTGCATTATAAATATTCAATTCAACCTTACTTCTTTGCGGAATAGAAAAAACGATATTGGTTACGGGATTAAATGGATTGGGATAATTCTGAGATAATGAATATTCAACAGGAATTTTTGTCTCATCATAAATATCGGTAACAACTATTGAATCGATGCCCCCGGCCTCATAATATCTTGCTGCAAACTCCTGAAGATAAAAATTAGCAATTTGACCATCATGAATAATCAGAGTATTTTCATCATTACTATTCTCTGCTGAGGAAGACCAATTGTGCGAACCCGTTATAACAGTTGGGGCATAACCGACTTGTGCATCAATTACAGCATACTTATGATGAAGAAATCCGTCTGAAAATCCTTTTAATCTAATATCGACTCCATTAGATTGAAGATATGAAAATTGAGTACCAGAATCTGTACTATTACTAAGAATTACACGCGCTTTAGCATTTCTATTCTTCGCGGATATAATTGAATCAGCTAAATCTCTCCGAGTTAAAGTCATAGTTGCAATGTTCACTGATTGTTGCGCATTCCCAATAACCTTTGCAATATTTGATGTTGTTCTATCACTTGGACTGAAATAAGATTCAACTTTTCTGTCGCCAATTACAAAATTGTGTGGTGTGTTATTAAATTTACGTGAGCCAAATCTGGAATTTGAAGCGTTAGCTATGTCAGTACTACTTCCCCACATTTCCTCGAATTCAACTGTATATGCACCTGCTAGCGCCACATCTTGAATTTCGATTACATTCTGTCTATCGTCATCTGTTCCGGGATCAGTTGGATTCCACGATCCGGTTACAACCCAAACGCTATCTGGCGCACCCTTTCGATAATCGAACACAAAAAATTTATTATGAGATAATCCGGTCCCATCATTAACCCCAATCCTATCATTTATATAAGGAATTCCATTATTCTGGATTGTTACCCATGGAGCCGTTGTCGAATTATCATATTCCCCAATTACTCTGATTTTTACACCACGATTCCTTGCAGCAATCAGGGCACTCGCGACATCTGCACCCACACTTCCACTTAAACTGTAAAGGGCAACGTCTATTGAGCGTTTTGCATTATTTATTCTATTTTGTAATATCGATTTAAGATCTGCATTACCATTTGCAGTACTTCCCAAAGATACAGACGTATTGATAGATTTATTAAAATAAACGTTAATCTCTCCTGTAGTTGGCGGAGCTGACGTTGTGCTCGCTACGATGTTTCCCGAAAAACTTGTGTCAGAATTAACTACAGAAAAAACTTGTAAATTATATATATTTGCAGTACTTAACCCAGATATTGTAACATTATGAATAGTCCTAAGCATGTTATCTGGTTCAACGACTCCAAGTTCGTAACTTAGAGTTTTTCCGTAACGAATTCGTGATGTGCCTGCATTAATGGTATTCCACTCCAAAGTAATTGAGCTCGGTGAAAGTAAGACTTCTTCAGGGAATTTATCGATAATTGGACCTGTGGAAATAATATCTTCAAGCACCCTCGGCATAACTTGATAACCACCAATAAAAGGTACAGACGTTTTGTACTGACTTAGAACACCTACCACATCAAATCTTCCAGCTGGCGCAGGTGTTCCGATAATTTGAGTACTATTGTCAATTCTTATATCAACTATATCAGTCGGAGATGAACCTGTTAACCTATAATTTTTATACTCCCAATTTGAAACCGGGCTTCCATTTAATTCAGTGACTAAGACTCCATTTAATCTTACAAAACGACCCTCGTAGTTCTCTAAACCTCCTGTCCCATCTCCACTAAGTAGTGATGGGGTGACAAGTATTGGCTCAACAGAATTACCTGAACTTATTATCGAATGAAGGTTTGGAAATTCTAGTTGATTCAAGCCATTAAATTGAGTGATTGTACCTGACACTAGAACTTCATCCCCAATTTGAACTGAATCTGAAAAACTCGAGCCAAAAATTGAGATACCTCCGCTATTATCCTGAATATAACTGGGACTTCCGAATTGATTTGCTACTGTAACGATCCCTCTAAGAGTAACCAATTGCCCAAAATTTACAGCCACACCATCGCCATCATTTATTTTTGCCTCTGCAATCGGAATAGCAGAACCATATATTGTTAAAATTGGCGATGGGCTCACTTCACCCAAAATCGTATCTGCTCCAGATAAAAAGCTAAATCGATAACTACCCGTAAAAACGGGAGTCAGTACATCTGTAATCAGAATATTTGCTGTGTCTTTTATAAAATTAATGTCGGAAAATAAAATGGTATTTTCAGAAATACTTGTTGAGGCAGTGAAATTAGTTAAATTAATTTGTGCAGTATCCTGTGACCAAGTGAACCCCTCAGGAAAAACTATTTTCAAAGAATTTATTGAATATGTCGGATCACTTACATAGTTGAAAGATAAATCAATTATAGAATTACCAGAAGCATTAATTGGCGAAAGACTAACTGAGCCCGGCCCTTCTGATTTGGCCCTTAGCGTGATTATCCAATTTAAATTGTTGGGAGTATTTCCAATTCCTAAAGAGGGTGTCCCATTAATTGTCCAATTACTAACGTTTGTAATTTTAGAAATATCATCTTCCTTAAAGAATATTGATGTGTTGCTGGATGATGTAGTTGTGAAATGGACTTTGGGATCAGGAATGCTTGTTGCATTGGAAGAACCCCAAGATACGCCAAAAACATGATCTTGTGAATTCCCTCTTATTTGAACAGCATCTGAACTGCCAGCTAATGAGAACACCGTTCCTGAAAGATAAAGCGAATTGCTTGACTTGATCGTCAGTGTGTAATCACTTTGGTCCAAATCCTCTAAAAAAGAATTCTCCGAGCGCGCAATAACAATTACTGTCCCCTTCTTTAAATTGCTCCAAAGTACATTGTTTGAAAACAAAAGCGGAGACTGAGCTGTGCCACCACTGCTGAAATCTCTAATGCTCCAATTGCGAATATCTAATCCATCTTGTAGGACAAGAAGTTCAATCCATTCATCACTGCTACTTGAATTATATAACTCATTGATGACTATCGGCTGGGCTTGAATATTAAGATTTAGCAGTAAGTAAAAAAAAGCCAGTTTTCCTATTGAAATTTTCATGTTTGGATTCTCGATGTGACATTGTAAACAAACCTATCTATTTCAACTTAAGAAAGAATATCGATAAGTTATTAAATTACAAATCAGTTGATAAAATAAATCTTAAAATTCTATTGTTTCCTGTGTCAGCAACGTACAGCGTTCTATCGAAAAATGCTACAGCGTGGGGCGAATTAAATACTTGTGCCCCCCCAAAAGATTGAAGTTCCTCACCAAAAACATCAAACTTAAAAACACTGTCCTTTCCTGCATCAGCTATATAAATATTGCCAGCGTTATCAACCCAGCTTCCTTCCGGTTGAGAAAATCTATTCGGAATGACAAAGCCAGTTCCATCCTGCGGTACAAATTGACTTACATATCTTTCATCAATGGCAGTTACTTGATAATGAAACCACTGCGCTTTGAAACTGTTATTTCCGGTTAAAGTCGCGATAAAATCAATATTATTTTTATTTAATGATGCCATCGAACTGATTTGGTTTGCTGAGACTAAGCCGCTGCTTATAGGATCTATGTTTGGAACACGACCGTATAATGTATCACCTTCGTCCCCACCCAAAAGTGATTTGGGAATAAAAATTAAGATAGAGTTATCAGGATCGAAAATACTTGAGTTACTTGGTCCCTGTCTTGCAACATAAAACATATTGTTAAAAAAAGCAGTGACACCGGTATATTTTCTTGATGGAAAATTTAAATCAACAGCACGTGGTAATAATCTAATTATTGGAGCATCATTTAATTGATGATTTGATGCAACAAGATTTAATTTATAAACTGCACTAAATGTTCTTATTTCGCTTCCGACCAAAGTGTCAAATTCAGCACAGACAATTAAATTTAGTTTAAAATCTTGTGTAATCGAAGTGGGCTTTTTAATAGTTCGGGTGCTTAAAATTTGGCCAGCTAAATTCATCATTACAATTCTATTGTTGTCGGTATCAGCTACATATATAAATGGTTCTTTTCCGATGTAAATATCTTGCGGATTATTAAATCCTTCCCAAGAAGGAGAAAGCTGGACGTAAACAGTATCACCGGAAAGGTTTGCAGTGTTACTGCTTGACTGAAATTGATTAATGTCGAACTTATCCGCACAACTTATTATTAGAGGTAAAATAAATGCTGAAATAAATTTCAAAGATCTTCTCACGTTATTGCAATCCTAAAATAATTGAAAATCTATGAGCTGATCCGAGTTTTGTAAATTCTGAGAAAGCATAGTCAAGATTGAGATCTGCAAAACTTATAGGAAAGTTTATTCCTGCACCAAAGGAAAAATGCTGTTCATCAACGTTGAGTTTATAACCACCTCGTAAATAAAGCATCCTGTTCCAGTTGTACTCCAGTCCTGAGACAACATTCTCACTATTATCATTCGGATGATTAAGTTGAAAGGATGCTGTAAGTTTGTGCTCCTCATTTTCGATTGGTTCAAATGCAAAGCCTATTCTAAAGACAGTGGGTGGTGAAAATGATTGCCACTCTGATTTTTTTCTTTTTCCAATTAAAACAACTTCTCCATCCGGCGCTAATTGATTACCAAAGTTTGAAACAGTTACCGCAAATCTTGTTGAGCCAAGACCGGTCCAGTAGTATGTTCCGAGGTCTATCATTACACCACGCATTTTTAATTTATCCAGAGTTTCTTCAATGTATTTTACCGTTCCTCCAAAACTAAATTGATCGGTCATTTTTCTCGAGTAAGTAAATCCAATTGCTAAATCACTAAAGCCGAAATATTCACCTGTACCAAATGGGGCAAATTCAGTTGTCACTTTCATATCCTGCATTGTCAGAGCAGTGAATGAAATTCCAAAAGAATTTGTCGCATCTAAATGATAAACTGCTCCTAAAAATTCGTGATTGATATCTACAACCCAGCTATTATGGGAAAACATGACCTGGTTCTCTTGGAATTGAACTAATCCCGCAGGATTCCAGTAAAGCGCTGAAGCATCGTTGGCAATAGCTACAAATGCTTCACCAAGTGCTGCAGCTCTTCCTCCAACTCCTATTTTTAAGAATTGGGCTGTGGAGATACCCGCTCGTTGTCCACCAAGCACTGGAAAAAGCTGAGCAAAAGACTCAGTTCCAAGCAAAAGAAAGACAAGAAGAATAATTAGCTTCTTCATAAAAATCTCTTAGTCCTTACACAGAGTTCCACGGAGAAGTCACGAAGATACACGGAGTCATAATACGAATCTTTTAATGCCATTTTTTAATTGGGTAACATTGAAATTAATTAATAGTCCAACTTTGATTTTCGAAAATTTTAAATACGTTAATACAACTGCTTCGTGAATAGGATTTATCGCATCAATAGATTTTAATTCAATTAAGATTTTGTTTTTAACTATTATATCAGCTCTATAACCACACTCAAGTTTGATTTCCTTGTAAACAACTGGAATTGGTTTCTGCCGTTCAAATTTTATTTCTCTTTTCGTTAATCCATAACATAAACATTCTTCGTAAGCTGATTCCAGCAATCCTGGTCCTAAAAACTTATGAACTTCTATCGCTGCTCCAATTAATTCTTTCGATAAATTTTCAAACTCCATTCTTATTTCGTTTATCTCCGCGTTTCTTCGTGAAAGAATTTTTCTAAAACTTCATACTCACACCAAATTTTATATTTCTCCTTGTTAAGTATCTCGCCGGATTATATGGATAAGGATTAAGTGGAGCCTGTAAATCAGGATAATTTGGATCATTCCATGTAAGCGGTGTTGGATCACCAAATTCATATGCTTCACCAGTTACCGGGTTTATAATTGCTGAATTTTTAGTATCAAATAAGTTATTAATTTCCATGAAGATCGAAAGTTTCAAATCACCAATAACTAAATATTTCTCAAAATTCAAATCTATCCAGAACCAATCATCACCAATCTTGCCATACCTCTGATTTCGAATACTCTCGTATTCCGGTCGTCCCTCACTCAGATAACTTCCGGTAAAAACTGCAGGAGTATAGCGCTTACCTGACTGATATTGCATTCGAACATAAATATTGTAATCATCTAAAATACCATTACCAAAATCGAATAATGCGTTTCCTTTTTCCACATAGAAATTTGCATTTAAGGAAGCAGATATAGGCCGGTCCCACGATACATATTCTTCTTTTATTGATTCATCAAGATCTCCACGAAGAACAAGTACACCTTCGTCTGCGGAAGAGCTTTTACCTGTTACAATTGAATAGGCAAAGTTGGCCGAACCGTTAAACCACTTCCCAGTTCTTTTTTTGTATTCCAACTCAATTCCGCGAGAACGAGCATAGTCTAAGTTTACATAAGTAATAAAGCTGCCAGTAGCAAATCTTGCTGAAGTAATTTTAGCTGATCTTGTTCTGACATAATCAAAAATATCTTTATAGTAAGCAGTAATGGTCAAAACATCATCATCTGAAAATTGTGTCTTTAATCCAAGTTCGTAAGCAACAGTTGTTTCGGGATCAAGATTTGGATTGCCAATAGTCTGGAATGAGGATTGCGCATTAAGCGGATTTAACTTTGCATACACTTTTCGTGGATCAGGCCATTTGCTGAAATGACCATACGAAAAGAAAAGAATTTGATTGTCGGAAACAGGATGTGAGATTCCAAGACGCGGACTTAATCTTGCTTTCCATCTTCTATTTCCAAACCAACCAAATGTTTTATCTTTATAATTAATCCTTGTTTCGTCCGGAATAGTGACAACATCGGGATTTTCAATTGCATCATCCACATATTTTCCCGGGAACCAGTAATCAAGACGCATACCGAAATTCAAAATCATACCGGAAAAATTAATATTGTCTTGTGCATAGAATGAACCTTTAGCAGGATGAACCTTATAGATGTCATTATTCAAACCAAGTTCGCCGACCCATGGTTTATAAATATCGATAAGCTGCATGGTTTGAAATTGAACATTGAAACCCGCTTTGAATTTATTTTTTTCATCAAAAAAACTTGTTATATCACCTATTAAAGAAATATCTTCGAAATAGTGGTCATGCCATGTGAATGGATTTCCCACATCCCAAAAACCATCTCCAGGAATAACACCAATTGTGTCCCGGTTAGTATTGTAGTATTCAATTGGAAAATTCGTAATATCTTTTGGTTCAACATATTCGTTCCACTTTTTACCGTTTGCATCCGCACGAAGATTCGTAAAGTAGTAATTCAGCTTAAGTTCATAAAAAGTTTTGGGATTTAATGTATGCGTTATTCCTAATGTTTGGTACCTATTCTGGTGTGTGAAAGTATTTGCATTATCTAAAATATTTTGAAAATCATACTGATAACCCGGACTTGGTTCAACATATTCGAGATTTGATTGAAGTGATTGCGAATTCTGATTTATATTAACTGACTGATTGTATGAATACTGAAACTTTAGAGTCGGTGAATACTTATAAGTTAATTTTGCTAACCAAAACCAGTTATTTTCAGCTCTAGGTGAAAATCGGCTTCCACCAAAAGTTGAGGAGATCAATTGCTTTGCTTTTGGTTTATAATATCCTTGAGTAATGCCATCACTAAAACCAGCATAAAAGCTGCCAAAAAAATTAACTTCACCCGGAATTGTTAATCCTAACTGAGGAAGAATAAAAGTGGTTAGAGGCTCCGGTCCGCTGAGGTTCGATTCGATAACATCAATGTTAAAAACATGATTGGAAGTTTTATTTC
>JBGSOQ010000119.1:0-5456 GCA_041739035.1 Ignavibacteriaceae bacterium
TGTTCTCAGAGTATTACCCTGAGGTTTTGGATTTTGCCAATTCCACTCAAAAGCTTGAGGATAGATCTGGCAAACAAAAAGTACAAAAAGTAAAAGTAAGGTTACTTTTTTCATTGCACACCTCTTTATTGTTTTTAGATAATAGTTAATTAGAGTTCAGTTTCATCATCAATATTTGCATCAACAGCCTTAACAATTTTTCCTTCTGGTTTTATATGAAATGGATTTTCCAGATCTCTTGTCTCGGTTTCACTTGTAAAAACTGTCAAAGTTTTCTTTACCAACGCCTCTTTAATTTTTTGCACATTAGTCTGTGATGGATCAAAATACAAAAAAGCTGTTGGTTGATCAATATAGCGAGTTGATAACCGCACTATTCCATTATCAGCTGATAAATGACTTGTCAAAGAACCGAAATATCGCCTTAAACCTGGGATCGCAGCTTCAGGCATTGGAAAAACAAAAACTGATAATTGTTCTAAGTTAAACTTGTTATAGCCATTGAATTTTCTATCGTACGTTCTGAAGATTCTCCTTCTGTATTCTGCAAGATTGAGAAATCCTTTATCACTCCCATTTTCCTCAACATCAAAATTCAGTTCTATCGTTTCTGTTGTTTTAGGTTTCTTAACCGTTATTTCTCTTTTCTCAATTTGTTCCAGTATTTTATCAGGGCTTGTTACAGAGGGATCATAAAATATATCAGCAATTACAGGTTCACCAAAATTAGTTTCGAAACCATAAACTCCATTATCTTCTCTCAATGTATAAAACATATTATTAAAATCAATTAAATCAAACATTCCGTAGATTCCCGCTTCCCAAACAGCTAATGAATCTAACTTGCCCTCTTTTATTTTTCTGATTTCCATCTTAATTGGATTAAAAATTGATGATTTAACCTTCTTTTCAGAAATTTCGGCAGGATCATAATAAATCTTCACGGTGTGAGATTTTGCATAAGCATCTATTCCATAAATTCCCGCAACATTAACCAAATTATTTTTTAATGACATGGCGCTGCCGTAACATTTCACATTTTTCAATCCTGTTTGTTCATAAACAGCAATGTTTTCGATTTTATTAAAGTCACCCCATTTTTCAGAAATCGTTGTAAACTCAAAATTAGATGCTGCTCCAAGACTTACAATTATGAATATTACAACTGCTATTGGAGAAAGATATCTGAAACTTTTTTTATTGCTTATTGAAAGAGAATTTTTTACTGGACAATAGTAAACACAATCTGTACAAAGATTGCAATCGACATGATTTACTTTTGCATACTGTGATATTTTAATTCCCTGAGGACATTTATCATCACAAAAACCACAGTCTGTGCAGCTTAATTCATTTCTGGCAATTTTAGGTAGAGGCAATAAAAAACTCCGCATGAATCCTAATTCGGTGATGAGGCCAACTAAAACAAGCCCGATCAGAAGCCAGACATAACTTAACCCAGCACCTAAAAGATTGGCAATTATGAAAATTATTATTACAGCACCGGCACCAACAACATTTAGAAAAATATTGCTTAACGCTCCCAGCGGACAGAGATATTTACACCAGAACAATCTGAAGAAAATAGCTCCAAGTATTGTCAATATAAAGGCGGGAATAGCTAGATATAATACTAAATCCGGGTTATCGAAAAGATTTACGGAAGCAAAATATGGATCGAATTCTTTACAAAATAATTCGCTGCTAGTCATTGTGAAATATAATGCTGCAAAAAGGATTAAATATTTTAATGAACGAAGCGGTCTATCTATCTTATTGGGGATTTCAATTCTAATTTTGAACTTCTCGCCAATTTTTCCAAGCCATTCTGTAACTGTTCCTATTGGACAAACATAACTGCAGAACAACTTACCAATTAATATTGCACCAACAAGCAGACCGATACCAAGCATAACTTGAACCTCGCTCATATTGCATGACATTGTGCCCTGGTTTAGTTTTGATCCGATAGAAGCAAGCCCGCCGAATGGACAATAGGATTCAAAATCGGCAACATAACTTGCATCGAATAATGGACGGACAGCTACATATCCAATTAAAGCTAAAATTAATAATTGAAAATAAACACGTATCTTGTTTTTCATTTATTACCCTCTGAAGATTAGTTAATACCCAAGAGAAATAATTTTTATAATAATTTTTATCTATTAAGATTTACTTATCACATCATACTTATTTCATAATTGTTAGTTTCTTCGTATTACTTAAAAAAGTTCCATTTAATTTAACAGCATTCAATCTGTAAAGATAGATCCCGCTTGCGAAGGTGGAAGCATCAAAGTTAATCTTATAGTTTCCGGCTGAATAGAATGCATTTATAATGTCTCTGACATGTTCACCGATTGAATTATAGATTGACAGATTAACATTAGCATCTACTGGTAAAGCAAAATCAATAGTTGTAAGTGGATTAAATGGATTCGGATAGTTTTGATGCAATTCAAATTCCATCGGCAAGTCTGCGTCTATTTCAACAACCTTTGAGTACGTAAATGTACCATCATAATCTAATTGTCTGAGTCTGTAATAATATGTTGAAGCAGAGATATTATTATCCGAATAAGAATATTGATGTATCTCAGTTGTTGTGCCAAAACCGATTAAGAAAACAATTTTTGAAAACTCCTCATTGTCAGTGCTTCTTTCAATATCGAAACCGGCATTGTTTAATTCTGATGCGGTAGTCCATTTAAGAATAACTTCGCTATTGGAATACTCGGCCGTGAATGATGTAAGCTCAACGGGAATAGGATTATTGCCGAGTTTAGAAACGAATACTTCCTGAGCACCATTAGAAACTAAAGAATCGCTGCCTATTTTAATCCAAGTGCTGTAATAGCCTGTTGTTATAATATTATCTCCAATATCGAGAGCTATACCACCAATTCTGTCTAACTCGGGACCACCGGCTTGCTTAATCCATAAAATATTTTTAAGAGGATCAACTTTCATAAAAAATAAATCCTCGTTACCTGCACTCGTCAAAATTTCAGAACCAAAATTAGCGGTAGCACTGAATCCTCCGGCACCAATAATATTGCCGGAATGATCAAATGAAACATCATAACAATAGTCTGAACCTGAACCACCGCCAGTTAATACCCAAACAAAATTTCCTGCAGTGTCATACTTTGCGATATATGCATCAGCTGCCCCAGCTGTTATGACCTCAGTCAATTCGAAAGTCGCTGCGCTATCAACTTTGCCGCTGATGTAAAGAAAACCTTTTCCATCTAATGCAATAGAATTTCCTTCATCAGCTTTTGCTCCGCCAGCACTTTTAACCCAGCTCAATTGACCCTCAGAATTATATTTAGCAATAAAAATTTCATTACTTCCATTACCATTCAAAGTAACTCCAGAAAATGATGCTGTATCAACGAATGCCCCGGTTATATATACGTTTCCAGCTTCATCAATTACCACATCTTTTGCTTCCTCACCCGATTTTGGACCGCCGCCCGAAACACACCATAAAGGTTCTCCGGCTGAGTTGAACTTCACTAAATAGGCCTCGCGTTGGCCTGAAGATGTTAATGATAGAGCACCAAAATTAACGACAGGAGCAGTAGACGATCCAAAATAACCAACTATATATGCATTGCCTAAATTATCAGTTGCAATTGATCTTGAAGAAACTTGAGAAACACTCTTACCTTCGCTGAACCACTGCAATTTTCCAGTTGTATCGTATTTTGCTACAAACATATCAAGATTTCCAGAGCTAGTTCGTGTTACGGAATCAAAGGTGGCTGTTCCAAAATAATGTCCTGTAACCAGAAGATCTCCAAATTTATCAACAACTACACCATAACCTCTGTCAGTCAGTGTACCGCCTCCTCTCACGGCCCAAATTGCTTGCCCAGTTGGATTATATTTTGTGAGAAAAAAATCACAATTGCCTGTAGAAACTGCACCAATGTTCATCGAAACACCATCGCCGAAATCAATGGTGCTCGAAAAATATTCCCCGGCTACAAAAACATTACCAGCAAGATCAACAGCAACAGCATCGCCTTGATCGCGTGCAGTTCCACCAGCAGTCCGGCTCCAATTAAAATTTGGAGCTTGAGCCATTAGCAGAGAAGCTGTTAATATTAACAGAATACCGCAAAGAAATTTTGTGGATGAAAGAATCATTATAATCCTCCTTTTTTCAGTTATTGTAATAGTACTTATAATTCAAAAACCAGATGATCCAGTGAATTCTTTTCAATCGGACCATCAACAACAATAATAAACTTGTCAAGAGTTAAATATTTTTTTGCAACTCTCATAACTTCATCTTTTGAAACTGATTTAATACGTTCGGCTTTAGTATCAAAGAAATTAAATGGCTCCTTTTCCTGAAGCAAATCAAATACAATCTGCGCAACATCATCTTGAGTCTCAACTCGAAATGGAAGAAGTCCCAATTGTCTATTCTTAGCCGCGTTCAATTCGTCATCGGTAATACCATCATTAAAAAATTTATTTATCTCAGAAAAAATCCCTCTAATTAACTTCTCAGTGTTTTGCGGAGCCGTTTTAGTGTTAAATTTCCAATAACCAATTCGATCACTTGTTGACCACAACTCACTTTTTATCCCATAAATCAAGCCTTGTTTATCACGAAGCTCTACTCCCATACGCGAGGTAAGTGCACTGGCTGCAAGAATATAATTCATCACATTAAGCGCTTCTGTTTCGTATGGATCAACATCGTTTGTCGGAGCAAATCCAATATTTATCGTGCACTCAGTATAATCTTTTTCCGGAAAAATTTTTATTTCTTTTTTAGTTAACTCTTTTACAGGCGGAGTTTTTGGGATCTCAAAAAATGCAGATGAGTTCTCCCAACTGCCGAAATATTTATCTGCGAGATTTTTCATTTGTTCAGGAGTCATATCTCCCATCATTAATAAAACAGTATTCTTCGGCAGAAAATATTTTTGATGAAGTTTAACTAAAGCTTCACGAGTAATTTTTTTAACTGATTCTACAGTACTGTTGTATTTTGTTAATGGGTGATCTTCGAAAATAGTATTGAACATTTCGTAAAATGCCTTGATGCCGGTTCGCTTAAATCGATTCTTTGCGGAAATTATATGCCTTGGTCTAATTTTCTCAATATCTTCTTTACGTAATGGAGGATTAACTACCAAATCATATCCGGTTTGCATCATTTCATCTGCATCTTCCAATAAGGAGTTGCCCTGAAAGAAAAACCCCTTATAGCTGCCGCTAGCATTAAAGGAAAAGGGCACAAAAGCCATCCTTTCGGAGATTTGCTCATAAGTCATGCTTTCTGTACCACGGTTCATAACATCCGTTAAGAAGTTAGCGATACCGGGTTTCTCACCCTCAAGATTTTCCGGAATAAATCCAGTTTGAATTGATCCAATAATTGAAATTGTAGGAACCAGATGATTTTCAATTGTATGAAGAGTAATTCC
>JBGSOQ010000147.1:0-1739 GCA_041739035.1 Ignavibacteriaceae bacterium
CGTTTGGTTTTATAGTAAGTGTGTATTTGATTTTCATTTTTACGGGGAGAATATATCGGTCACCATTCTCAGCTGCTTCCACAACTTTGGGAATATAATTTTCGAGGAAGAAGTTTAAATCATCAAGTTTATTTCCCTCTACTTTTTCTCTATGTTTTTTTGCTTCTTTGTTTATTCTAAAAAGATTGGGAACAGCATTGTTGAAATATCTTCTCTCTCCATCAATCACTTTCATTTCAAGTGAATAATCTTTTTCCCAATTCAGCATCATTTCGTCAGTTAAGTCGGAATAATATTTTCTTAAAGCAGTCACAACTTCATCTCTAGTTTTTCTAAAATCCTTTCGAATTCTATCCATTAATTCAATTTGAAAACGAAGATCATACTTTTCGATTTCAGAGATGTTTTTATCAATCAACTTACTTTCAATCATAGTTTGAGCTTGAGTAAAGTTTCCCTTTTCGATTTGATCATTTATTTCAGGATATTTGGTTTGCGAGGATGCAAAACTGGCTAAAAAAAAGGTGAGAAATATTATATAAAAAAACATGTTGTCTCCAGCTAATATTGAATTAACAAGTAAATTTGATCCTGTAAGTGAAGTAATACATCTTTAGTCATTTATTTTAGAAACCACTCGAATTCTTTAAATGATTTGGGAAAACTATTTTTTGATTTACATCTACTGGGTGATAAGTCTTAATTTCTTAATTGACGCCAATGACAAAAACCTTGTTTGATCCCCAATTCTGTACAAACAATCATCTAATATTATTCTAAAGGATTTATGTTTTCCACTTAATAAAACTACGTCTACAATAATGGTTTTTTCTTTTATTTTCCCAAAGTTAATCTCAGAAACTTTGTTAAGATGTAAATGGAAATAACTGTCAGCGTGTTGGATACGAAATGAATTGATAATTTTACTTGCTTTGGTTGAGTTTCGACCAACCTCATTACATTCAATTACTTTACCATCTCGAAAATGTATCTCATGTTTGATATGATCGTTATTGCTTAACAAAAAATTGAAAAGACTAATTATGAAAAGAAATAGAAACATTATTTAATCCTCCAAATGATTTTTAATCGCATTTATAAAATAACATTTTAATAAATTACATCCAGTAAAATAATTACTTGGAAAGAATTTAAGCTGAATGAATGTAACATCATTTTATAACCTTTCAAAGAAAACAAAAAAACATGTAATCGGTCTAATGTCCGGTACATCCGTTGACGGTGTTGATGTTGTTCTAATTGAGATAAATGGAAGCGGTGTAAAAACGAGATTAAGTCAATTGGGATTCATAACTTATCCGTTTCCAAAACAAATAAAGACAATGATTTTGCGTAATGCCGAGACAAATGGCGGCAATGTAACTGATATCTGTAAACTTAATTTTTTAATTGCAAGAGTTTATGTTAATGCCATTAAATCATTATGCCAAAAGATCAATTTCCCACTGAATCAAATAGATGTAATTGGTTCGCATGGACAAACAATTCATCACCTCCCCAAAAAAGAAAAAAAGTTCGGGTATGACACCAGCAGTACATTGCAAATCGGTGATCCAAGCGTAATTGCTAAACTAACGGGAATTTTAACTGTCGGTGATTTTAGAGTTGGAGATGTTGCCCTTGGAGGTGAAGGCGCCCCTCTCATTCCTTATTTTGATTATATAATTTTCCATTCGAATAAAATAAATCGTGCTTTGCTGAATATCGGTGGAATTTCG
>JBGSOQ010000223.1:0-3656 GCA_041739035.1 Ignavibacteriaceae bacterium
CTTCAAAAAGTTAAGATGGCTATCCAGCGAAGCAATAATGATGTTGGCGGACGCTTGATGGAGATGGGTGAAATGGAATATATGGTGAGAGGTTTGGGTTATATAAAGAATGAAGATGATCTAAAAAATATTTCGATAGGAATTGCACCCAATACAGGATCGCCAATATATCTCAAAGATATTGCTAATATCGGAATTGGACCGGAGTTAAGAAGAGGGCTTGCCGAATGGAATGGCGAGGGAGAAACGGTTGGCGGAATTATCGTAATGCGATTCGGCGAAAACGCACTTGCAGTCATTGAGAAGGTTAAAGAGAGACTTGAGGAATTGAAGAAATCTATGCCGGAAGATATAAAAATTATTCCTGCGTATGATAGGTCAACCCTTATAGAAAGTGCAATTGATAATCTGAAAAGTAAATTTACCGAAGAAGGAATAATAGTTGCGCTTGTTATAATTGCTTTTCTGCTCCACGTAAGAAGTTCGCTTGTCGCCATCTTTACACTTCCAACTGCTGTTTTAATTTCATTTTTAATTATGAAGCTGCAGGGAATAAATGCAAACGTTATGTCACTCGGAGGCATAGCAATTGCAATCGGAGCGATGGTGGATGCTTCAATTGTACTAGTGGAAAATGCTGCCACGCATATGTCGAGCGAACAGGATAAGCCGAAAGATAAACAAAGAGAACACTGGCGTATAATCCTCGAATCGGCAAAGGAAGTTGGTCCTTCAATATTTTATTCACTCCTCGTTATAACGGTTTCTTTCCTGCCTGTGTTTACGCTTGAACAGCAAGAAGGAAGATTGTTTAAGCCATTAGCATTTACTAAAACTTACGCAATGGGTGCTGCGGCAATACTTGCCGTAACAATAGTACCGGTGCTTCTCGGTTATTTTGTCCGCGGCAAAATTAGAAAAGAAGAAGATAATCCAATAACAAAATTTCTCGTAAAGATTTATCATCCCGTTGTAGATTTTGTAATGAAGAGAAGATATTGGGTGATGGGAACGGCGCTTGCAATTGTACTTATAACTGTTATTCCATTCTCAAAGCTTGGTTCTGAATTCATGCCGCCGTTTTATGAAGGCGATTTGCTTTATATGCCGACTACCCTCCCCGGCATTTCAATTACGAAAGCGAGAGAAATACTTCAGCAGACAGATAAAATAATTAAAACATTTCCTGAAGTTGAAACTGTATTCGGTAAAATCGGACGCGCTGAAACAGCCACCGATCCGGCGCCACTTACAATGATTGAAACCACTATACAACTTAAACCGCAAGATCAATGGCGTGAAGGAATGACGCCGGATAAACTTGTAGAAGAATTGAATGCGGCAGTGCAAATTCCCGGCTTAACTAATGCATGGACAATGCCGATCAAAACAAGAATTGATATGCTTTCAACAGGTATTAAAACTCCGGTGGGAATTAAAATTGCCGGACCGGATTTAAATATCCTTCAAGACCTCGGTAAAAAAATTGAAGAAGTAATGAAGAAAGTTCCCGGCACACGTTCTGCTTATGCGGAAAGATCTGTCGGTGGAAATTATGTGGACTTCAAAATAGATAGAGATGCAATTGCAAGATATGGTTTGAATATCCAGGATGTTCAGGACGTATTTATGTCCGCCGTAGGAGGAATGAATATTACAAGAACTGTTGAAGGACTTGAACGTTATCCGGTTAATCTGCGTTATCAAAGAGACTACAGAGACAACATTGAATCATTAAAAAGAGTATTGGTTCCACTTCCAACCGGCGGCAATATTCCGCTTGAACAAATTGGAGAATTTGAAATTGTTAAGGGACCGCCAATGATAAAATCGGAAAACGCAAGACCTAATACCTGGGTATTTGTTGATCTCGAGGGTTCTGATATAGGTTCTTACATTCAAGAAGCAAAAGATGCAGTGAATAAAAATATAACTCTGCCGGCAGGATATTCAATAAAATGGAGCGGACAATATGAGTATATGGAAAGAGCATCAGCACATCTTGCAATGGTTATTCCGTTAACTCTTTTAATCGTTATTATGCTTCTTTATATCAACACAAGGTCGTTGGTAAAAACCGGAATTGTACTTTTAGCCCTTCCCTTTTCAATGGTGGGCGCAGTTTGGTTTCTCTACCTGGCAGGATTCAATTTAAGCGTTGCGGTTTGGGTTGGTATAATTGCGCTGCTTGGCGTTGATGCAGAAACCGGAGTTGTAATGCTTCTTTACTTAGACCTATCATATGAAAAATTTAAAAAGAATGGTTTACTAAGAACTATGGAAGATCTGAAAGAATCAATTTTTGAAGGCGCCGTTAAGAGAGTCCGCCCAAAAATAATGACTGTACTAACAACGATGCTTGGTTTATTACCAATTCTAATTGGTATGGGTGTCGGTTCGGATGTGATGAAAAGAATTGCTGCTCCGATGGTTGGCGGAATATTAACAAGTTTTATTATGGAGCTGACTGTTTATCCGGCAATATTCTATGCAGTGAAAAGACGCGAAGTAATGAAAATGTGGAAGGAACAAGAACAAACAAATCAGAAGGAGAGCTAAATGAAATATCTCGTCTTAGCGGGGGTAATAGGATTATTTATTTTTTTTGGTATTAGAAAATTTAAAAATGCCTCAAAAGGCAAAAGTTGTTGTAAATAATTAAGGAAAATATTATGAAAGAAATAAAAGCATACATAAGACCGAGTATGGGCGATAGAGTAATTTCAGAATGGGAAGCATCTGGAATTAAAGGAATGACTGTTATAGATGTTTCAACACTCGGTGGTTGGACCGATCCTAAGAATTCACAACTCTCTATTGAATACTGCGAAAAATATTGCAGTAGTTTAAAAATAGAACTGGTGTGTGAAGATAGTGAAGTTGAAAAGTTTATTGATGTAATCTTACAGAAAGCCCATAAAGGTAGAAAAGGAGATGGTAAAATTTTCGTCTCTGATATAACTGAATCAATCAGTATCCGCACAAAACAACGTGGTGCTAATGCGCTTTAGCTTAGAAAATAGTTAATTGATAAATTCTTATAAAAAATAAAGGAGAAATACAATGTCGAACAACGTGAAATCCCGAAATGCGGGAAAACAACTTGCAATAATCTTTGCAGTAGCCATACTTTTTTCAATAACTTCTTGCTCTTCTGATAAAACCGAGCAGGAAAAAACCAACAAGAATAATACAGAGTTTAAACAAGATGATCATATTCAAATGGATATGAAAAATCATCAGAATATGGAAATGGATTCCATTAAATCTGGGAAAGTATCTTTAGTAAGAGAAGGTGAAATTAATCTTGAAGCAATTGATGCAAATAAAGACGGCAAAGTTTATCAGGATATGATGGATTGGAATGTAATTTCTGATAAAGCCGTTGAATGCCCAATATGCGGTATGAAATTGAAAGAAGTTTCAATAGATAAAGCAAAAGCGAACTTAACTAAACATGGTTTCGAAGTGAAGGAAAATTAAGAATTATGGAAATATTTGTAGGATTAGGGTTTATTGGAATAATTGTATTCATTGGTTATATAAAATTCAGGAGTGCGAGAAAAGAAAAAGATTGCTGCATGTAATTATTAAAAAAAATAAAGGAGGATAAAATGTTTCATGATTTTATGTTCGGAGGAATGTGGTTCGGCTGG
>JBGSOQ010000259.1:0-9045 GCA_041739035.1 Ignavibacteriaceae bacterium
TTTCACCTTTTACTCCTAAAATTAAATTCTCAATTACCTAATTGATGTTCCTGTTAAAAATTCAAGCTCATTCATTTCTTTCAAATAATCTGATTTTAATCTGTATAGATTTGTTTCCACCTGGTACAATTTATTTTGTGCGTCAATTACATTTATAAAATCAATTTGAGAAACTTGATAACTTGACAAAGACGCCATATAAGTTTGCTGAGCTTGGGGCAGCAAGGCCTCTTCAATCAATTTTATGCGTTCCTGAAGAGTCTTCAGCTTTGCGATTGATGAACCAAAACTTCCGCTTAACATCTGAAGAGAATAATGATATTGTTCCTCATACATATTTTGCATTGCTTCAGCTTCTTCAACTTTTGCAGTAACTTTGCCGCCATAATTAAGAGGAATAGATAAACCGAATATTATTGAGAAGAAATCATCAAGAGGCATATTTGTTTTGGCAATTCTATCTCTTTGTGAATATTGCAAAGACAAATTGAAATTTGGGTAATAGTCGTAATTCGCAAGATCTCCCATCAACACCGCTTTTTGTTTAACTAACTGAATTCCGTTAAGAAACGGTCTGAAAGATTTTGCTAATGAATCAAGTTTATCCTCAGAGATATTTAAATACTCTATTTTCGGTAGATCGTTTGTCTTTATGTCGTTTTGAGTATTCCTCATCAGTTGTGCATTTAACATAGCCACAATAGATTGTTCTTTACTTTTCAATTCTTCAATTCTATCAATGACATTTGTTCTTTCGAGTTCCACCTTAATTAAGTTTTGCTGACTTGCATTTGAAACGGAATAATTTGCTCTTACAACTTCAGCAATATCTTTTAATAATCTCTTACTTTTATTAGCAACCTCAATCGCTTTTCTTACAAAAACTAATTCCCAGTAATTCTGAGAAACATTCTTTTTTATTTCATTCTCGGCATCTGATATTTCTCTTGTTACAATTTCAGCCTCCTTTTCAGTAACATTTGCAATTGCACCAAGTTTTCCTGGGAAAGGGAAAGCTTGACTTAAACCAACTATTTTACCGGTCATCGGTTCTTGTGTGAAAGAGAAGGAATTTGTCGGCAAGTTCATTAGTCCCAGAGTTAGCATTGGATCCGGCAGATTAGAGTTTACTTTAATTCTGCTTTCGGATGCATCATACTTTGCCACTAACATTTTTAACCTGGGACTAACCTGGATGGCTGTGCTAACAAGAGAATCCAAAGTTGATTGCGACCAGAGAGAGATCGTTATAAAATTTATAATAAAAATTGTTAATAATATTTTTTGTTTACGCATTAATTTGTCCTTACAATATCAAATTTAATTCATGAGTTTCATGATTTTTATAAAACAATGAACAACAGTCGATTCAGGCATTACATGTGAACACACTTATACCTAAATCAATAAAATGAAATTGAAAGTATTAAATTAAAAAGGTAGAGTTGAGGAGATATATATTGTTGCTGCAGAGCGGGGGAGAGGAATCAGTAAAAGCTAAATAATTTTTCTCACTATCGATTAGCGGATAAACATTGTTATCAACTAAAACTGAAGCTGCGATCTGGTCATCAATTCTTAGCTCTGAAAAAACACTAAGGAAATTATCTTTAACTTTAGCCTCGATTATTCTTGTATTGCAGCATTGATCTGAGTTGCCGGAAATTAATTGGAGTGGATGATCATCAACTTCACCGCAGCATGAATTTTTATTTTCTTTACTTTCTAAGGCACAAATTTCACAATCTGATAGGGAAGTACTTTTCTGCATCTCGCAATAGTGCAAAGAAATTGGCATTCCTATCGTTGATAGTACAAATGAAAATATTAGAAATATGATCAGTTTCTTATTCATAACTTTCAGCTAAAGTAAATAATTGAGAGATAAAAAACAATTATCCAAATGTGAATTATGATTTAAGTCACAAGGGAGCATTTTTAAATCTACCATTTTTAATATGTTAATATCGCTTCATTAAACAAATAAACGTAAAATTGATTAAATCTTAAATCTTAATCCGGCATAAACCATTCTGCCGGTAATTGGCCCCCAAATCAAGGATGCATCAAAAAACTGTCCATTGGGGTTTTCCGAATCAATAATCGGATCATTCTGCCGGAAATCGAGTAAGTTTTCGATGCCGATATAAAGATCAAATAATTCACTAAATGATCTAGTAATTTGAGCATTAACTAAAACGAAACTTGGCGAGGTTTCTCTAGCTCGCAAGCCGACAGGATTGTCTTTTGTAAAAGGAATTCTTTTTTTCCCAAACCATTGAAACGTAATATCGTATGACATTTGTTGGTTGTTCAATTCTTCTTTTTCGGTTTTATAAGCAAAATTGACTAAAACCCTGTGTTTTGCTGTGAAAGATTTTTGAAGCCATTGATTGTTTATGAATTGCTTTGAATCAGTAAACTTATATGCTAATCTGGCATTAAAAAACATGAATGGTTCAAAATTTAACTCAGCTTGAAAAGTATTTGAATAAGAACTATTTGATAAAGAAGAAAATATTATTTTTTGCGGATTTGAATCTAGATCAGCTATGGTTGCTTTATCAAAATCTGTTCTGTAAAAATCAAATGATAGAGCAGCATCTCTATACTCATACAAAAAATAATATGTTAGATTTAAGCCGTAATTCCATGCAGATTCTTGATTTAGCCCGGTGCCGAAATTGTTTGAACGCAAAATGCTGACTTCTCTTGAACTTGCAAAACTTGAGGAGTATTCGGTAAAAATATTAGAAGTTCTATAGCCGCGACCAACCGCACCTCTCATAACCCAATCGGGATGCGGGCTGTATCGAATGTGTAATCTTGGTGTAAATAAAAATCCAAATTGATTATGATTATCTCCACGTAAACCTGCAACGAACGAAAAATCATCACTGGGTTTAAACGTATATTCCAAGAAAGCCCCAGGTACTCGTTCAATTCTATCATAAATATTATTCATGAATAACTCGTTTATTTCATCATAAACAAAACTGACTCCTGCTCTAATCAAGTTTGATTCATTGAAAATATCAGACTGATAAATAAAATTCAAATAAATATTTTTTTCTTTGCCATAATATTTTTTAGTTCCATAACTTGAGGAGTTATCATAATAATTGTATGACCACTGCAAACCAAAACTATGATGATTATCATCTGGAAAAACGTAACCGGTTTTTCCATAAATACCAAGCAATTTGTTTTTTGATATGAATTTATAGATCGGTAAGGAAATATCATTCATATTGATAGTTCCGCCATCTTTATCATCTGAAACAAATTGAAAACCGAGTTGACTTTCCAACCCGGTTCCGGAATGGTATTGCCAGCGCTGCATTGCATTGAATGTTTGAAAAGTCGGCATATCAGTAAAGAGATCTGAGTTAATGTCAGTGTGCCTTTTCCTTGAACTTGCGTGCACTAATGTTATTGATGACAAATTTTCATTTAATGTGTAGCGATAATTTAAATTTCCTTCCAGCCGCTGATCATTATCGCCATAAAAATTCAAGTACAATGGCTTATCAGTTTCCGACCCAAAAGGTTTCTGCATATCAATATCAATTTGACCTGTTATTGATTCATACCCATTAGCGACTGAGCCAACACCTTTTGAAACATTGATAGCGTTTATCCAAGTACCTGGCACAAAAGATAAACCGGTGTTTGATATTAAACCGCGGATATAAGGCAGAGCTTCCATTGTCGTTTGTGTATAGATTCCGGACAAACCAAGCATCTCTATTTGACGAATGCCTGTGATAGCATCTGTGAAAGAAACATCTATTGAAGGATTTGTTTCAAAACTTTCTGCAAGAGTACAGCAAGCGGCTTTTTGTAATTCTTTATTGGTAAGAACGGATCGATTCTCAACACCTAAATAATCTATTTGAGTTGAGGGAACGCTTCCAATTACTTCAACATCACTTAATTCTTTTGTCACAGGAATCAAATTAACTTCAATTTCTCTTTGGTTACTGATTGTTAATGTTTCAGATTTGAAACCGATATAACTGACTATTAGAGTATTTGATTCATTTATGAAAGGTAGTTCAAACTTTCCTACTAAATCCGAGGTAGTTCCGATTGTCGTGCCTTTCCAAATAACATTTGCACCAACAAGCGGCTTAGTAATTTGGTCGTCAATTTGCTCTTTGACAATGCCCTTTAAAATATTTTGCGATAAAATTAGGTTTGATAGTAGTGTAACTAAAAATAATATTTTTATTTTCATTTTGAATCTCCTAGTACTTTAATAAAACATCAATGAGTTTTAGTTATATCACGATATAAACAGCACTTTGGCAGGGCAGAATAAATATCATCTTTAGCTTTATATTTCTCTGTATCGTGACCAACATCCGCAAGTCGTCTCTGCAGCGAATCAGCAGTGATTGAATTTTCAAACACTACTTTTAACATTTTTGTTGATTTATTCCACTTCGCATACTTTACCTCATCTATTTTAACAGCTTTCTCAATTCTGGTTTTGCATTGTTCACAATTACCAAACACTTTGAATGATGTATCTATTATTTTGTCATCTTGTGCGATCAATGTTGAAATAGTTAACATTAGCACTCCACTTATAGCAAATAATTTTTTCATTATAAACTCCAATTAAATATTTTAGTTAAATAAGATCTCACATAACAAAATCACGACTTGTTAAATTATGCGAGCTAAAAACTGCATGATTAATTGACCTAGGCATTACAAGTGAACACACTTATCCCTAAATCAATAAAATGAAATTGAAGGTATTAAATTAAAAAGACAGAATTGAGCAGATATATATGATTATTGGTTAGTGGAGGAGAAGAGTCACTGAATTGAAAATTAAGATTTCTTTTTTCTATGGATGGAATAAAAACATTATCAATAAAAAATGGGCTTAAATTTTTAGTATCAATATTCAAATTGCTAATTGCAATTTGAAAACGATCTTTGACAGAAGGTTCAATTATTCTTGTAACACAGCATTGATCTGAATTATCAGATTTAATTTGAATAGAAAAATTAGATTCTACTTCACAGCATGAAGATTCTGGTTCGTTTTCTTCAGGTAAACACATTTCACAACTTGATAGCGAAGCGCTGCCTTGCATTTCGCAGTAATGCAGCGAAATTGGGAGTCCCGTTGTGGAAAGTAAGAATAAGAAAGTGACTATTATAATTAGTTTCTTTTTCATAACCGCTACTAACATAAATAGTTGACAAATAAGAATCAATTACAAAATCCTTCCACAAATTGAAAATATGATTAAATTCACAGTGAGTGTTTATATTAAAGTGATAATTAGCCATTTCTTAAATAAAATATTTTAAATAGTATCCTCATAGAATTATGAAGAAAATAATCTTGATTCTTGGTTTGGCTGTCACAGCATTTCTTATTTATTGTATTTATTTATTTCAAGCACCAATCAATCTCGATGAATTAAATTTTATCCATCGTGCGACTGCTAAAAGTGTATTCGATTCATGGGATGAATATTTATCAAGCATTCCAAAAGACCGGCGGGCAATAGTTGATTACGATACATTGATGAATAAACTGAATTTTTATGAAAGAAATTTTGCTGATCGAGTATTTCAAATCAATCCCCGTGAAATAGGTTTTAAAGGTCCTAAATACTCTAAAGATAAGCCAGGAAAACTTGTTAAAGTTGAATCTGTGAAAGTAGGGGAAAGGGAAACAGGAGTACAATATTGTCCCGAACATTCCTACAACGATTATGCCTTGATGATGGTAAAAATGAACGAAGATATTGGAAAACAATTATTTATTGACAGCGGTTATCGTTCTCCCGGGAGACAAGCTTTTTTATTCTTTTACTATCTAACCTGGAGCAGCGATTATTCTCTGAAAGAAAATGCAAAATGGATTGCGATGCCTGGTTACAGCGAGCATGGGAATCCAATTAATAATGCTATTGATTTTACAAGCGAAAATGGAATAAATGGTTTTAGCGGAAACCAAACTGCGAAAGATTTTGAAGTGCTGCCTGAGTTTGATTGGCTAGTGGAGAATGCAAACCAATTTAATTTTTATTTGTCGTATCCAAAGGACAATCTCTTTGGCGTGGCTTTCGAGCCCTGGCATTGGCACTGGGAGATAAAATAAATTTCTAATTCGATATTCTATGTTTTGTGTTCTTCATTCTATTCATAGATATGCCAAATTTAGGATGAGCGATTCTGGCACACGAAATCTGACATATCTTGTTTTACATTTAGTAGGGTGATAAGTCTTTCTAAATAACTTCTTAATTCAATATTCCTTGTTCCGTGTTCAGTATTAAATTGAATTTCGAATAACGAATTTGGAATTATGAATACTGAATTTATTCAATTTTTAATATCTAAATTTGTCCTCTTTCTTTGAATTCTATACCCCTATTTTTATATTTGGCGAGCAATTTTATATAACAACGTCATCTGAATGCAGAAAATTTACATTAAAGATCTCTCGAATCACGTCGGGGAGGAAATTTCCCTCAAAGGCTGGCTTTATAATAAAAGATCAAGTGGCAAAATTAAGTTTATTATACTCCGAGATGGAACCGGCTACCTTCAGTGTATTTATTTCAAAGGTAATGTTTCCGAGGAAATTTTTAATCTTGCTGATAGACTTGGACAGGAATCTTCTATCGAAGTTAAAGGAAAAGTGAAAACTGAACCACGGGCAGTTGGCGGATATGAACTTGATGCAACTGATCTGAAAGTAATATCAGAAGCGCATGATTATCCAATAACTCCCAAAGATCACGGCGTTGAATTTTTGATGGATCATCGCCATCTTTGGCTTCGATCGAACAGACAAGTCGCGATAATGCGGATCAGACACAGAATTGTAAAAGCAATTAGAGATTTTTTTGATGATCGCGGTTTTACTTTGATGGATCCTCCAATTCTAACGCCTGCTGCGTGTGAAGGTACTTCAACATTATTTGAAACTGAATATTTTGATTTAGGGAAAGCATATCTCACACAATCGGGACAGCTTTACGCTGAAGCCGGTGCTTTAGCTTTAGGTAAAGTTTATACTTTTGGACCGACTTTCCGTGCAGAGAAATCTAAAACAAGAAGACACTTAACCGAGTTTTGGATGGTTGAACCTGAAGTTGCATTTAATGATTTGAATGACAACATGGATCTTGCAGAAGAATTTTTAGAATACATTGTCCAAACTATCTTAAAGGAAAAACAAGAAGAATTAAAAGTTCTTGAGCGCGACACTTCGAAATTAGAAAAAGTAATACGACCATTGCCGCGAATTAGCTATGATGAAGCACTGGAAATACTTAAAAAGAACGGAATTGATTTTCAATGGGGGAACGATTTGGGCGGAACAGATGAAACAGTGATATCAAACCAATTTGACAAACCTGTAATGGTTCATCGTTATCCTTCAGAAGTTAAAGCATTTTATATGAAGCGCGATCCTAATAATGAAAAGCTTGCACTTGCGGTCGATGTTCTGGCACCTGAAGGTTATGGCGAAATAATTGGCGGAAGTCAAAGAGAAGATAACTTGGAATTACTTCGAGCAAGAATTAAAGAACATAATCTTCCTCAAGAAGCGTTTGAGTGGTATTTAGATTTAAGAAGATTTGGTTCAGTTCCTCATGCAGGTTTTGGATTAGGATTAGAAAGAACAGTCGGCTGGATTTGCGGGCTCGAACATGTTAGAGAAACTATTCCATTTGCTAGAATGATTTATAGAAACACACCGTAAGAATTTATTATCTGATGACTTTAGATTTAATTTTATTTATCGTATTTGCTTTAGTCTGTGCTGTTTCATCAGTCTTGATGATTACCAGATCAAATCCTATAATCAGCGCGTTATTTCTTATACTAAATTTCGCAGCACTATCCGGATTATATCTTCTTCTTCACGCACAATTTATTGCCGTTGCTCAAGTGATAGTTTATGCCGGAGCAATAATGGTACTCTTTTTATTTGTAATAATGCTTTTGCGTCCGGAAAAGGAAAAACTCTTAACAATAAATCCGAGATTAAAAATTTTAGCATATGTAGTGGCATTTATTGTTTTTGTGCAGCTGGTTTACATTATATTTATGTCAAGTTCAACCAATTCAGGCAGAATGGATGCGAGCATTAAAGCAGGAACAATCGAGACCATTGGAATGGAATTATTTTCAAAATATATACTACCGGTCGAAGCGGCAGGATTTCTGCTTCTTGCCGCCACAATTGGCGCATTAGTTTTAGCAAAAAAGAAATTTGAATAAATAGATGAACATTCCAATCGAATATTATTTAATACTTAGTGCCTTCATGTTTGTTGTTGGTGTCGCCGGAGTTCTTACAAGAAGGAACGCAATTATTGTTTTTATGTCGATTGAATTGATGCTTAACTCGGCAAATTTAAGTTTAGTTACGTTCTCATCGTACATGGGAAATTCAATCGGACAATTGTTTGTATTTTTTGTAATGGCAGTTGCTGCCGCAGAAGCAGCAGTTGGTTTGGCAATAATTATTGCTTTGTTTAGGAATAAACCAACTCTCAATATTGATGAAATTAATATTTTGAAATGGTAGGAAGCCCCATCCATCTTCCCCAAAGGGGAAGGGATGAAGAAATAAGTTCAAAACGTCATCCCGAACTTGTTTCGGGATCTTATTAATTTAGAATTTAAGATGCTGAAATAAATTTAGCATGACATGCTTAATAATTATTTTTTTAATTCAGTTAATTATTATTAGTGTATGAAAAGCAGGGTACTACGAGTTATTGAACCTTCACTCTCCCCTTTGGCCTGCCACCGAGAGGTGCGTTGGCCACAGGCGGGGAGAGCCGGAGTGGGGCTTTTATGACTGAGTTGATCTATCTTACTGTCATTCTTCCCCTTGCCGGTTTCCTCATCAACGGAATCTTTGGAAGAAAAATAAAAAATGCTTGGCCTGATTCTAAAGGGGAAAAGATAATCGGTTGGATTGGAAGCGGCGTTATCGGAATTTCTTTTCTCGTTTCACTTTTCTCTTTTTTTGAAACTCTTTCATTGCCT
>JBGSOQ010000286.1:0-5888 GCA_041739035.1 Ignavibacteriaceae bacterium
CACAAGTGACGTTCTTGAGTCCTTGCCGGTGAGAGGAATTGATAATATCCTCGGGTTAACTGCAGGTGTCGTTCTTCAAGATAAAACTATATTTATCCGTGGCGGCAGGCAAGATGAGGTTGGTTTCTATCTTGAGGGAGCTTCAATTACCGATCCAGTGGTTGGTGGTCGATCAGTTACTATTGCTCAGGATGCTATTGAAGAAATTCAGGTTCAATCTGGTGGTTATACTGCTGAATACGGCGGTGCAAATGCAGGTATCGTGTACACACAAGTTAAGTCCGGTACACCAGACCTTAAGGCCAGCGTTGAATACATTACTGATAATATATCATTTAAAGGAAAAAGCGACAGATTTGATGGCAAGAAAAGACTTGGAACACATTGGTATGGCTACAATGAGTTCACCGGTACTTTAAGCGGACCCATTTTTGATAAAAGATTTAAATTCTTCGGTTTGTTTAACTATCAATATCAAAATGACCAAACACCACAGCCATATCCGGGAATTAATTTAGGGAAAATTGGAGATCCAACGACTGGTGACACAATTGACTTCCAGTACCCTGCTGGTTCTATTTATAAAAATTCATTGGAACAATACACTGGTACAGCTACATTAAGTCTTGATTTTAACCCGCTAATTTTCAGATTAGTTGGTTCTTATACAACTAATACGACCTTTAACCCCTGGACTGGCAGAACTTCTGGTAATATTGCTAACTTGTTAAATACTGATAGGGTAGAGCAGAATGACCAGACTGATGGAGCAGCAAGCTTAAAAGTTACGCACATACTTAGTCCTAATACTTTTTATGAAATTAGCGGCGGTTACTCCTTTAATACTTTAGAGGCGTACGATCCATTGCTAAAAGATAATTATTTGGGTTATGGCGATAGTCTTGCAAATGCCGGTGTTGGAGTTAACTGGACGAGAGCTGCCGGTGATAATACAGGAAGATTTGAACGTCCAACCCGTTTTAATATCTTCGGTTTTTCATTTAATGCACCCGGAGATGTTGTCGCAAATTATACAAAATTAAAAAGAGAAAGAATTAATATTGCGGCGGCACTTTCAACCCAAATAGGAAAAGAACACTCTGTGAAAATCGGCGGTGAGTATCAAATGCTTACCATAAGAAATTATGCATGGAGTAATGAAGATTTAATGGGACTTGCGCAATTAGTTTATCAAAACGACCAATTACCCGCAGGCGACCCAGCTAAGGTAACCAGAGATCAGGTTTTCATAAACAGAGGACCAAATAATTATGGTTACGATTTATATGGTAATGAAATTGGTGGAGATGACCCAATAATTGGTGCTAAAAAGCCAGTTTTTGCTGCTTTTTATGTACAAGATAAAATTGAATATAAGGACCTTATTATCAATGCTGGTTTACGCTTTGATTATATTGATGTTGATAACCTGGAATTTAAAGATCCCATAAGACCTGAAACTGCAATTGATCCTAATACTGGAGAGATTCTTCTTGATGGTTGGAAGGAAGTTCCAACTTTTCAATCAGTTAGTCCGCGTTTAGGATTATCATTTCCAGTTACCGATCAAACTGTTTTCCATGCTCAGTTTGGAAAATTTGTTCAGCAAACGCGCTTACGTGATATTTATCAGGGACTTTATCAAACATCCTATAATTTAAATGGTGGTTTCGAAATTACGGCTCCTGTTGGATTTAACATTCAACCAACAAGAACCACACAGTATGAGGTAGGATTTACTCAGCAAATAGGTGAAATTGCTTCCTTTGATATTACTGGTTTCTATAAAGATATACAAAACCAGGTTGTTTTTGATAAAGTAACCACCGACCCCACTTCGCCAATCAAAGGGTATAATGTCTTAAGAAATGGTGATTTTGCAACTACAAAAGGTGTTGAGCTTGCATTTAACATGAGAAGAACTTCAAGATTCATGGCTAATGCGTCACTTACTTTCCAGGATGCTCAGGGAACGGGTTCATTCCCGAACTCAGCACGCGGCATTGTAGGCGCACCTTTGGATGGTGTTACGATCTTCAAACCGCAGTACATTTCCCCGCTTGAGTTCAACAATTCATTTAGAGGTAATGTTAACCTTGATTATCGTTTTGGAAAGGACGATGGACCATCAATCCTCGATCAATTTGGTATTTCAGGATTGCTGAGCTTTAATAGCGGTCACCCATACACTACCGGTAAAGGTGGTGCAGATCTGGAAGGTGATGCACGCGATAGATCACCCTTAGAGGCATTAAATAATTCGACGACTCCGTGGATATTCCAGTTTGATTTACGTTTGGATAAGACGATTTCGATAATGGATAAACTTAGCGCCAATATTTATTTCGTTGTAATCAACGTTTTTGATACAAAAAATATTGAAAATGTATTCCTAAGAACCGGTTCTACATCTGATGATGGCTACATAAGCGATCCGGCACTTGGCGGTAAATTAGTCGAAACATACGGTCCGGAATACGCCGCACTTTATAGAGCTATAAATATTGACTACTATGAACAATGGCAAAATGCTGCTTTCGGTGCACCTATTACTACTGCACCATTGTTCTACGGTCCTCCGCGTCAAATAAGATTTGGAATTCGTCTTGAATACTAAAACGAAATTGACAGAATACACCCAAAAGAATAGGAGATTAAAAAATATGAATTCAAAATTTTCAAAATTCTTGTTCCTCTTTCTTATCAGTATATCATTACTCGGATATGCTGAAGAAGGAAATAAGAAAGACTCGAAAGGTCTAAATAAAACACAGGGAAATCCTGTACGAACGTTCTTAAATATTAATAATATTTCCACACAAATTTATAATGATGGAAATTCTGATATTACACCTGATGGTAATTCTGGAGTGGTATTCCCAAAAGGAAGCGGCAAAACTGCTGTTTTCGAGTCCGGTTTGCTTTGGGGCGTACAAATTCCAGGTGATCCTCAAGTAAGAGTTGGCGGATCAGCTTATCGCCAGGGATTGCAATCTGGCAAAATTCTTTCACCTGGTGTTGCTGAAGATCCTGCTTTGCCTAAAAACAGGATTTACAGAGTTCGCCCGGATATATATCCCGGTGGACCGGCCGTAGATTTATCGGGCGCAGCTACTGATGAGGGGATATCTGAATCCGCGATAAGAGAGCAGTACGAAAAAGATTGGACCGAATGGCCTGCCACAGATGGTGCTCCATTTGAAGATAAGAATAATAACGGAACCTATGAGGCGGCAGTTGATGTACCTGGAGTTAAAGGCGCAGATCAAACAATTTGGTTTGTTGCCAATGATCTTGACGCTGGTGCGACAGTATTTTTATACGGCACCAATCCTATTGGAATAGAAATGCAGGCAACTATTTGGGCGTATGCTCAAACAGGTGCACTTGGCAATATGTTCTTTAGAAAATACAAGCTAATAAATAAAGGGACTACTCCTTATGACAGTATGTATGTTTCAATGTGGTCGGATGTTGATCTTGGAAACTCAACCGACGATTTTGCCGGCTGCGATACTACGCTCAGTTTAGGTTACTGTTATAATGCCAATGCAACAGATGATACTTATAAACCTTTACCTCCTCCTGCAGTTGGATTTGACTTCTTCCAGGGGCCACTTCTAACCGGCGTTGCAGGGCAGGATAGAAATAAAAATGGCGTTGATGATGCCGCAGATTTTGGAATATTTAACGGTAAGGTTGTTGGACCCGGTAAAATAAATTTACCAATGACAGCTTTCTATTACTTTGCAAGAGGTGATGCAAGTGTTGTTGATCCAACACAGGGCGTTCCACAGGGCTCAACTCAATTTTATAATTTCTTCCAGGGTAAAATTGGTTTAACCGGCGCTCCGTTTGTTGATCCTAATACATTACAGCCAACACCATTTGTGTTAACCGGAGATCCCCAAACCCGTGAAGGCTGGATTGACGGACAGCTAATACCCGCAGGTGACCGTAGAATTGGATCTGCTTCAGGTCCATTTCAAATGGCTGTTGGCGATACGCAGGAAGTAGTAGTTGCTCAGATTTGTGCCGGTGCAATTCCAGGTACAGATCGTCTTTCAGCAATTGGATTATTGAAATTTTATGATCAGCAGGCTCAGTTAGCTTACGATAACTTCTTCGATTTACCTGTTGCTCCTCCTGCTCCGGAAGTCAACATCGTAACGCTTGATAAACAAATTATTCTTGACTGGGGTGAGAATCCAGGAAAAGTAAGTGCAACAGAAAGTGCAAACGTTAAAGGATACAAATTCCAGGGTTACAATGTTTACCAGCTTCCTTCCGCATCAGCGGATGTAACATCTGGTAAACGAATTGCGACTTTTGACATCGTAGATGGTATCGGAAAAATCGAAGATTTCTTCTTTGATGCTAACACTGGTGTCGTTGCAAGAGGTGTTAGACAGTTTGGAAATGATACAGGAATCAAGAGATTCTTAAGTATTAAAAATGATGAACTTAAAGGCGGAACACCGCTAATTAATGGAATTAGGTATTATTATGCTGTAACTTCATATAGCTACAATGAAGATCCTGTTGCAGTACCAAATAACCTTGAAAACCCGTTAACTGTGTATACTGTTATCCCTGCAAGTTTGAACCCTGGTGTTACTTTAGGCGCACAATTTCAAGATACCTTATCAGTGGCTAGAGTAGCAGGTGGAAGCGATGGTAATGTATTTCCAATGGTTGTTGACCCCACAAAATTAACAGGTTTAACATATACCGTTAAATTTGAAGAAGTGGGGGGGAATGTTGTTTGGCATTTAGATAGATCGGATGGTGTAAGAGTTTTATCTAATCAAACAAACCAAAATGCTGATGACTTATCACCAATTGTTGATGGTATGCAGATAAAAGTTATTGGTGCACCATTAGACTATAAAAAATTCACAGTTACTGCAAATGGTAGTGGACCTTTAGATCCTCCTGAAGGCGGTGCTTTTGACTTTGGAAACTTCCCATCAGATAGACCAACTGCTAGACAGCAAGTAGGTGCCGGTTTATGGGGTTTTCATACCGCAGATAATGGTGGGACAAATGATGGCGGTAATCGTGCACTATATAGTGCCTTTGTTTCCAGAACTACTAGGGACGGAGTTAACTGGAAAGAAATTATTCCGTACGACTTTGAAATGAGATTTACCGGTTCTAATGCTAATCCGGGAGTAGGCGGAAGCTATGCTTTTGAAGCATTTAATGATGGAAATGTATTTTGGGTCCCGTTTGAATTATGGAATACGGGAATTGGAACTCCGAATGATCCAAGTGATGATTATAAATTAGTGCCTTGGATTATTGATGATGCCGGAGTAGATAATAGCGGTAATAATATTTATGATCTGGAAAGCTGGGGTGATGCTACTGCTGGAAGTGGAGATCTTGAACACTCAGTTTCCGGCGGTAATAATGATCCATTTACTGATTGGGTTTATTGGTACCGACCCGATGATAAAACACCCGGGGAGGCAGGTTATAAGGCCGCAGAAGCCGAGATGTTAGCCGGAACCTATGATGGTGCTAGAGAACATGAGATAATGGCTCGTACGGTACTGGTTAATTGGAATGGTGGTTCTGCACCTCCATTTAATCAAGATTTACCCGAACAAGGAACCATTTTTAGAATTGAATCAACGAAACCAAACGTTGCAAATAGTGATGTATTTTCATTTACAGCACCAACTCCATCAAGCAGTGTAGATTTGGCTAAGCAAGATGTTGAAAAGATAAATGTATTCCCAAATCCATATTATGGTGCAAACTCTGAAGAGCTTAACAAGTATAATCGTTTTGTAACTTTCAGCCACTTACCGGCAAAGGCCACAATAAGAATATTCAACCTTGCGGGTGTTTTGGTTAAAGAAATTGAGAAGAACTCGACT
>JBGSOQ010000309.1:0-13128 GCA_041739035.1 Ignavibacteriaceae bacterium
CCCCTGAAAATTTTCTTCTGTTTGCTTTCATGTTCCACTGTAAAATTAAGTTACTTTTTCAACTTAACCAGTGGTCCGAATTTTGGGGAGTATTATAAAGGTCCGGATCCACTCCATTATGGATGTATTGACTTATTTTTATCATATCCCCCTTGATTTTAGCAGTTATCATGGCGTAGCCATAAATGCATCAATCTGTGTAAGAAGCGTCATATGTTATTACATATATAATACTATCAATTTGGGATAACACAATTTTGTTAATAACTTTCCATCCCCCGCAATCCCTTGTCAATCCTCAATTGCATTTTGTAACCCATTTGCATTCAATTGCATTCTGAGGTAGTACTGCATTTCGTAATATCAAAGGCCATGTATATTTTTGAGACATGGCCAACACACTCTACCAACAAACCGACCTGCACATTTATGAAGATATTTCTTCAGGCAGACTGAATCCGCATCTTAAGCAGAACGGAGATATCTCTTTCCTTCAAAACCTGGTCATCCATGCCAATACGAAGACTTTTCTATCGTGCAGCCTGGATGATGATCCGGAAACATTAATGGAAAATTTTGATGTTACCAACCTGGGATATCATTGCCGGGAGGATGCCGAGATAGCGGTTCGCCAGAATACAAGGAAAAGGGTGCATGAATTTATCGCCAGACCAACTAGAATATATCCATTGAAAGATCTGTTTGATATACCTGATCCGCCGGACAAAAAGAGCGCATATTTCCTGGCACTTATTTGCGATGAATTTGAACGGATAAAAATCAGGGCCAATAAGGTGCATAATTCTGCATTTAAGATAAAGCACCTGGCGCTTTTTGCGCATAGGAACATTCAGCGGGCAAAGAAAATACAATATGATGTTCAGTATAGCCTTTGTAAAACTCTTAAAACAAGGTCCACTGTAACGGAAAACCCGGATGTATATGTGATTTTTGTACTTAAGGTTTTTATTGAAAGAATAATTACCTTCTACCAGCACCTGTTTCGACCTTTTATCCTTGAATTTCCAAAGGATGAATACCAGGATTTTTCATTTCCTGCAATTCCCGTCTATCAAAAGCACCCCTATTTATATTGTGACGTCCCAAAAAAACCGGATGAATATAACCTTCAAATGAACGGCAGCATTTTTGACCATCAGTTCATGCGCCATGTGGACAATTTGAAGGAAATTTCAGAACCAGAAGCGGGTTTTCCTTTAAATTCAGGTAAACCGGGCACTGAAAAAAAGTCTTTTCAACAGGAGCAAGCCTTTGGTGAGGGCATCCGTCTGAAATGGCACGGACAGCTGAACGTTCTGGTTGATATAATGCTACAACTCACGTCCGGTGCCAAATTCAATGGCAAGCCACCCCTGGAAGCCACGCCAGATGAGCTAAGACTTTTTATCCAGAAAAACTTTGTTGACCGTGAGGGCCATGAAATAAGCCCTTTCACACTTGACACATACCTGAAACCCAACAGGGACGATAAAAGACTGCATCCTGACAGCCCTAAACGCATTGATTTATCTGGATTTTTTAATAAACTGGAATTCGAAAAAGAGTAGTCTTCAGCAAAAAAGTCCCCCAGACTTTTTTTTTGTAAAAAGACTTTTTTGAATCACTTTCATTTGCATCAGTTCTTCGTTGCAACAGGAACATCAACCCTATTGTATTACTATAAAACATGATGTAAAATGGAAGTATTAACTATTGAATGCGAAGCTTTTAACGCTATTGTATCCAGGATTGAGAACATAGAAAAGCTCATAGTCGAGAAAAAACAACCTGCCCTTTTTAATAATGTCGATTTTATCCAGATGATGGGAATTTCAAAACGCACTGCTCAAGATTGGCGGGATAAGGGGATTATTGGATTCTCCCAGGTAAGCGGAAAAATATATTACCGTTGGGAAGATATCCAGGAGTTTTTAAAACGGCATTATAACAGGCCCTTTAAAAATGTTTCAGTCCAGCACTTTGAATTCATAAAGTAATTTCTATGAAATATGGACAACATGAAAATTCCCAATACAGTCCCATCTCCAAAAGTGTCTTACTTTAAAAATTGTGTTACCCCTCTCCCAGAAAGTGAAATATTATTTGATGAATTTCTTAATCATATCAGGGTCGGTACCTATGGAAGACTCATAAGAAATTACCTTGATCTGAAAGAAAAGAAAGGCGTTTCTGATCCATCAGTAAAGCTTTTCAAGCGCACAAAGATACCCGCAATCACATATGCGGGGATTTTCACTGCACGGTCTAATAATAAGCTGGTTACACCAAGTTATATAACTATCCTCGATCTGGATCATTGCCAGAAACCAGCTGAATTGAAGGATTATCTGAAAACGGATCCGTATGTTTTTGCGGCTTTTGTAAGTCCCGGCGGGGATGGTTTGAAGGTGGCCATCAAAACGGAATTTGGAAATGATCCGGAAGAATATAAGAAAATGTACTTTTCTCTGATTGATTATTTCAGCGCAACATACCGGATACCAACTAAGGATGAAAGATCAAATCATACCGAAGAGACCAAACCGGGGATTGACCTGAGCTGTTCCGACCTGGCCAGGCTCTGCATTCTTTCTTCCGATCCCGACCTATATGTTAATCCGAATGCGGAATTTTATAAGCCCAATTCAATTAAATCTAGTTCTTTCAACAAATTGCCCCAATTACATTCCCAGGAGGACGATATCCGTAAAGTGGTTGAGCAAATTGAGGCCAATCATCTCGATATTACCAATGGGTATTCAAACTGGCTGAATATCGGGTTTGCCTTGCATGATGCTTTAGGGACCGCCGGAAGGGAATATTTTCATAAAATTAGCCGGTATAATAGTAAGTACAATGCATCGGATTGTGACAAGCAGTATAATCAAATTGAGAATTCCAGTAAATCTGGTATTACCATAAAAACCTTTTTCCAGTATGCCAGGGACTGTGGCATTAATATCCGCCTCTCCCGTACATGTCAAAAAAATGATTTACGAAAACCCAAATCACAAATTCACAAGTCGGAATCGGATTCTGAAGAGGAAACTGAGGCAGATGAGAAATCAAGTAAAAGAAAGTTGACGTCGAATAAATTCATCCTGGCTTCAGCTTTTATGAAGGAGCATTACCAGATCAGAAACAACATTGTGACGAACGAATACGAATGCAGGGAAATCGGCGAAGAAAACTATGAAATGCTAAATGAGAACAACATTTTTATCAAGATGCAATTCGCAAACCTGAATATCAGCCTGAATAACCTGGTTGCTTTACTCAAATCGAACCTGATTGATAGATACGATCCATTCAGGGAATACTTCGGCAAACTGCCTGAGTGGGATCAAAAGACAGATTATATTATCGCGCTGGGTCAGTTTGTAAAGACAAAAGACCGGTTACGATTTGACCTGCACTTTAAAAAGTGGCTGGTCCGGGTTGTTGCATGTGCTTTAGACGATGGTTATTTCAATAAACAGGCATTTATTCTGGTACATGACAAACAGAACAGTGGGAAATCTACTTTTTGTCGGTTTCTTTGTCCGGCTGCCTTGTCCAATTATATCGCTGAAAACCTTTCCATCGATAAGGACAGCCGGATTTTACTAACCCGAAATCTTCTTATTAACCTGGATGAGCTTTCTACTTTGTCAAAAGTGGAAATAAACTCGCTGAAGAGCCTTTTCTCAAAAGACAAGATAAATGATCGTTTGCCATATGACCGTCGAAATTCTATTATTCCGCGCCGATGCAGCTTTATTGGATCCACAAACCAGACTGAATTCCTGAATGATGAATCTGGTTCTGTTCGCTGGCTTTGCTTTGTCATTGATGAAATCGACTGGGATTACAAAAACCTGGTTAATATGGACCTGGTTTATTCCCAAGCTTACCATCTTTTCCGCAATGGATTTGAATATAACCTTTCACAGGACGAGATAAAAGAGAATGAGGAATACAACAAACAGTTCCAGCTTATTTCTTCAGAAAGGGAGCTGGTTATGAAATTCATCAAACCAGGATCTGAAAAAGAAAACGATTATTTTATGACCGCGACTGATATATTGATGCATATGACCTCCAGGACAGAAAACAAAATAAAATTGAGTGCTGTAAGCATTGGAAGAGCCATGAAATTCTGCGGGTTTGAGCGGGTTAAGCACAGGACTCAGCAGGTATATGGGTACTATGTAAAATTTGAAAGCTAAATTGATCTTACCATCTTACCTTCGAATCTTGAAAGCCTTATCATTGCAGCATTTTTATATAGGTAACTTTATTTTCATCTTACCTAATAAGTTACCATCTTACCTAAAAAGAATATTGGACACATTAGGTAAGAGGTAAGATGCCGAAAGCCTTACCTATATCCTTACCTGCTAATGCCAGCTTGAAAAAGGTAAGATGGTAAGATAGAAAATAAGGATTGAGATATTTTTTAAATATAAATTAGTATTTCCTTTATGGATTTGTATTTACAATGAATAATTTCTAATGAATAAGCCATAATTTTGGTTTGAATTTGATTAAAAACAATTGAAAAAGATAATAAACAGCTTAAACAACTGTGATATTTTAATAAAGGCCTCATATAAATAGAAGTAATGGACGTTCATTCTCCAGAAATTCGTAGTTTTAATATGAGTCGTATTCGGAGTAAGAATACGAAACCAGAGCTTATGGTAAGAAAATTCCTTTTTGCCAGTGGTTTTCGATACCGTTTACATGATAAAAGTTTGCCCGGAAAACCTGATATTATACTTCCAAAGTATAGAATTGTTATTTTTATTCATGGATGTTTCTGGCATGGGCATGAAGCCTGTAAATATTTTGTTATTCCCAAAACACGAACGGAATGGTGGATGAATAAGATACTTAGAAACAGGGGTAAAGATGCTGATAACTTATCAAAATTGAGCGAATCCGGATGGCGGATTATAACTATATTTGAATGTGAACTAAGGCGTGAAACGATAATTAAATCCTTAAGTAATTTAATTGATGAACTTCATTGATCTTTTCGCCGGTGCTGGTGGTTTATCCGAGGGTTTTGTCCGTGCAGGGTTTAAACCTTTGGCTCATGTTGAATCTGACCTGGCGGCCTGTTTTACACTTAAAACCAGAACGGCATTTCATTATCTTAAAGAAATTAATAACCTGGATTCATATGTTGCTTACCTTAAAGGTGATATTAGTCGAACTGAATTATATGCCTTGATTCCAGAAGAAATTCTTTCAACAATTATTAATCAGGCCATTGGAGAAAATAAAATTATTTTTGATGAGATTGATGATATTCTGGGGGGCAATGAAGTAGACTTGATAATTGGAGGACCTCCTTGTCAGGCATATTCAATTGTTGGTCGTGCACGAGATGAATATGGGATGAAAATGGATAAGCGTAATCACCTATATATCCATTACTATGAATTTTTAAATTATTACACACCAAAAATTTTTGTATTTGAAAATGTACCGGGATTGTTATCAGCTAGTAATGGCCAATATTATCAAAATATGTGTATGTTGTTTGATGAGGCAAATTACATCACAAAACATTTTGAGTTAAAAGCCAATAATTTCGGAGTTTTACAAAAACGTAAACGAATTTTAATAATTGGTTATAGAAAAGACCTCGAAATTTCATTACCCGAATTAGAGGATTACAGAAGTGATATTTCATCTAAAGTCAATAGCATTTTTACTGATTTGCCCAAATTGAAGGCAGGTGAGGGTACCCATAAATTTGTTTCTTACACTGATAAAGCTAATTCATGGCTTGAAAAAGCAAATATTCGTAATGGTATAGACGTTTTAACCCAGCATGTTTCCAGACCTAATACAGAACAAGATAAAGAAATTTACCGAATTGCAGTCAAAAAATGGAATATCAATAAGAATCGCTTAGACTATAACGATCTTCCAGAACGACTTAAAACACACAATAACCGCCATTCTTTTTTCGATCGATTTAAAGTAGTTGGAGCTGACCTGCCTTATTCACATACTGTAGTTGCACATATTGCCAAGGACGGTCACTATTATATACATCCTGATATTGAACAGAATCGCTCAATATCAGTCCGTGAGGCTGCGCGTTTGCAATCCTTCCCTGATGATTTCTATTTCGAAGGTGTAAGTGAGGAACACAACAGAACTGCAGCGTTCAAACAAATTGGGAATGCGGTTCCGCCATTAATGGCGCAGGCAATTGCAAACATTCTAAAAGACCTCATTTAAACATGCCTGAAATCACCATTGACTACTCAAAAATTCCTAAAGAATTAGCTATCCCTGAAGCATCATCAATGATTGAGTCTTTCAGGGCTGTTGGTTATAGTTTTGAAACAGCGATAGCTGATATTATTGATAATTCGATCTCAGCAGATGCGGAAAATATTTGGATAAATTTCGAGTGGAAGGGCTCGGATACCTGGTTATCCATAAAGGATGACGGCTATGGTATGGACAATAAGGAAGTAATTGATGCAATGAGGCCTGGATGCAAAAATCCTCTTGATGATCGGAGTGAAAAGGATCTTGGCAGATTTGGACTTGGACTTAAAACATCTTCATTTTCTCAATGCAGAAAACTTACTGTAATAAGTAAAAAAACAACTTGTGAATTATCTTTCTGGACATGGGATTTGGATTACGTAAAACTTTCTGGTAAATGGGAATTATTAAATTACATTCCTGGAGAAAATTCAAAAGTTTCTCTGGATTCTGCTTCCGGCACAATTGTTCTTTGGAATGATATTGATCGTTTAGTAAAGGATTTTAAGTCTGATGATCAAAAAGCCCTGGATAAATTTTTATACACAATGGAATATGCTAAAAAGCATATCGCTATGGTTTTCCATCGTTTTATAGAAAATCATAGTCTTAAACTATGGTTTCAAGGACGATTGCTTGAAGCATGGAATCCTTTTATGATAAATGAATCAGCAACCCAAAGTTTTCCAGAAGAACCTTTATATAACGGTAATGTAACCATGAAAGGATACGTTTTACCCCATAAATCAAAGTTATCTGATGAAAAGTTTAAAAAAGCTGAAGGTACTAAGGGTTGGAATGGTCATCAGGGATTTTATATATATCGAATTCAAAGATTATTGTTGGCCGGAGACTGGATTGGTTTATTCCGAAAAGAAGAGCATTTTAAACTGGCACGAATTTCCATAGATTTACCAAACTCACTTGATTCGGATTGGCAAATTGACATAAAAAAATCTGTTGCACGACCTCCTCTGGTTCTAAAAGATCAACTAAAAGCATACGCAAGTCGAGTAAGAGCTCAGGCTGTTGAAGTTTACAGACATAAGGGAAAAAACGTTAAACAGTTGCCTGGTCAGAAATTTGTACCACTATGGATAGACCATAAAAGAGGAGATAAATGGTTTTATAAAATAAACCGTGAACATCCAATAGTTTTGAAATTAAAAAGCCAGTTAACTACCGAGGCTTTTACTTCAATGGAAATGCTAATAAGGTTTATTGAAGAAACAGTACCTTCAAAATCAATCTATATAAAAGAGGCATCTGATGAAGATAATATGGGGAATCCATTTGAAGGAATTGATCAGGAACCAATCCGAAAGGCGATGATACAAATATATGAAAATCTTACCGGTGAAGGGAAAACGGATATGCAGGCAAAAGCGATAGTATTAAATATTGAACCTTTCAATCAATTCCCTCATTTCCTTGAATTTATTAAATAAGAGAAAAATGTTTCTACAAGCTATCAGAACTATAAGAACATTATTACCTTCAATTGGAAGTGTTACACTGGAACAAATTGAAAATGCCGTGAATATTACCTTATCAATTCAACAATATTCACAGTTGAACCGAGAAATGCTAATTCGAGAGATACAATCGATATTTAATATTCGACTTGACGATTTTAGAATAATTGAATCTGCTGAAAGAAGAAGGCCGTGGATCAATGAAAAAAAAGGTACTATCAACTGGGCCTTTTGGAATAGATATAGGGATTATCTTACAATTGAGAAAAACTTTTCAGATACAGTAATAAATCATCTTGACCGGTTAACTGACAGAATATTGGATGGACTTTTTGATTCAACAGTAAGTGGTATAATTGACAAAAAAGGTTTAGTTGTAGGTCAGGTTCAGTCAGGAAAGACCGCAAATTACACAGGACTTATCTGCAAAGCAGTCGATTCGGGCTATAAAATGATAATTGTATTGGCTGGTGTTCATAATAATTTAAGGAGTCAAACTCAGTTACGACTTGATGAAGGATTTTTAGGATTTGACACCCAACATGAAAGAGCCTTCAGGGAAAATAATTTGTGGATTGGCGTTGGTAGAATTGACCAGAATAGTGTTGCGCATTCATTGACTTCTAGTTTGTCCGATTTTAATGTCGGAGCAGCTAATGCTATCGGAATAAATTTCAATACAAATGAGCCAATTATTGCAGTAGTAAAAAAGAATGGCAGAATACTTGACCGCTTGTTACAATGGCTTTCTGCTCAAACAGTTGAAATTGACGGCAGTAGAGTCATAAGAAATAAATCACTTTTGCTTATAGATGATGAAGCCGATTATGCATCCATTAATACTCGTCCTGAAAATGATGGAACAACCAGAATTAATGGATTGATAAGAGACATAATCCGATTGTTTGACAAAAGTGGATATGTTGGATATACTGCCACACCTTTTGCAAACATATTTATACCAATTGAAAATGACGAACTCTTCCCAAGGGATTTTATAATCAATCTTCCAACTCCGTCCAATTATATTGGACCAGATAGAATTTTTGGATTTCAATTAGTTGAAAACCATGAGGTTTCCGAAACAGTTTTGCCAATTGTCAATAGGATAGATGATTTTACTGACTTTGTTCCTAATGGCCATCGAAATGGAGATACTTTACCACAAAATTTGCCGCAATCGTTATTACTGGCAATAAAATGCTTTATCCTGACCTGTGCAATTCGGAGACTGAGGGGACAAGAAAATATGCATAATTCAATGCTCGTTCATGTAAGTCGATATGTGATTTGGCAAAGACATATTGCAGTTATTATTCAAAATGCTTTTGACTTTTACCGAAGAGGAATTGCAATGAATATTCCGTCTGTGATATTGGAAATGCAACAGACTTTCGAGGTGGATACGGATTCATATAAATCATTTAAAACAACTTCTCAACTTATTCTTGATTTAGAAAGGGAGGACATTGACCCTCATGTAACAGTTCATGAGTGGCAGGATGTACTTCCACATCTAAATGAGGCTGCTGCGAGGATACAGGTTAGAGAAATCAATGGTGGATCAGCAGATGCACTAAATTATTATGACCATAAAAACGGTTTATCAGTAATTGCAATTGGTGGGGACAAGCTTTCCAGGGGCTTAACACTAGAAGGACTTTCAATAAGTTACTATTTACGTGCATCCCGAATGTATGATACGCTCATGCAGATGGGACGATGGTTTGGTTACAGGCCTGGGTATGTTGACTTATGCAGACTATTTACAAGCAGAGAATTAAATGAATGGTTCTGTCATATTGCTCTTGCCAGTGAAGAACTCAGGAACGAATTCGACTACATGGTTGACGTGGTTGGTAGTACACCAGAACAATATGCATTACGAGTTAGAACACATCCCGGTGTCTTACAGATTTCTGCATCGAACAAAATTAGAAGAGCCGAAAATGTCAGAATCTCATGGTCTGGCCGGCTTATTGAATCATATGAATTAAGTAAGAAACCTGATGTAATTCATAAGAATCTTCATACGACTATCGATTTAATTAATTCTTTAGGCGATCATTTTACGCAGGGAACAAATTACTATTTATGGACAGGAATCAATATAACAACTGTAAGGCAGTTTTTTACAGGATTTGAAGTCTATGACAATTTAAAATCGGCATCTCCCCAAAACCTTATGAAATTTATTGATTTTAAATACCGCAATAATGAATTGCAATCCTGGAATATAGGTATTATCACGAAACTTCAAGGAATTTCATTTCGAGTGAAGGATAATATAAATGTAAATCTGATTAGAAGGACTCAAGATAATAAATCCACATCTGACCTATATTACATAAGAAGATCACATATCATAAGTCCCGAAGATGAATTTATTGATCTGACAAATGCGGAAAAAGATACTGCGCTTACTGAGACAAGTAGAATATGGAGAGAAAAAAATAAGGAAGGAAGTCCGAAATATGCTAATGGTGAATGGGTTAGAAATCAAATCAGAAAACCAAACAAGGTTCTTCTTTTGTTATATTTTTTAGATCCAGCCAGTGCTGGCCTGCCAGAAGGATCCGATCCAATTATAGGTTTTGCAGTTAGTTTTCCGGGAACTGATCATGATGATGCTGTTACCTATGCTGTTCATAGCCAATTGTTGCAAAATTTTGATAGTGAAGAAGTTTTTGACTCTGTGGAGGATGTATATGATGAAGATTGATAATATTTGGAATGAACTTGAAAATGATTTATCATTTTCTCATGGATTATTATTAAGAAGATATTCTTCCGAAGTACTTCCTGATATTTATATTGCTTTAAAATCTCCTGAAAAATTCAGATGTATTGCTGTATCATTGAATAATAATTTATCCATAAATTTTTCTACATTTTCAAATTTGAGGGACATAAGTATTGAAATCAGTCCTGATGAATTGAACCCTGGGAAACATATGTTACTTTTTAAATTATTAAGTAATCAACACAGGGATATTTTTTCTATATTATGTGAGGACCTAATTAGTTCTATTGCAGTTGTTATAGACGAAACCAGACTTGTTAAAGAATTACTTAATCGTTTTGAAAAGTGGAAATCACTTTTTGACAGGGCCACCTCACAGGGACTTAGGGTTGAAGAACAAAGAGGGCTATATGGAGAACTGTTCTTTTTGAGAAAACTTTTACATAAAAATTCAGATTTCCAAATAATGGTTGCATCATGGGTTGGAGCTGAGAAACAAATAAGAGACTTTCAATATGGTAGCTGGGGCGTTGAAGTTAAAACTACACATGGAAATAATCATCAAAAAATACTTATAAGCAGTGAACGTCAGCTTGATCCATCAAATCTTGAAAATCTTTTTCTTTATCATCTTTCTCTTGAAGCTAGTCAAAATAACGGTGAAAGCCTGAATAGCATGGTCCAATCCATTTTTGCATTGCTCAATGATGATATTGTTTCTTTGAACCGCTTTAGAAATAAGTTACTTGAGGCTGGATATTTTACATTACATGAATACCAATATGAAGGTATCGGATATTTTATAAGGCGTGATGATTTTTATAAAGTAGAGCAAATGTTTCCTCGAATAGAGGAATCCGAAATAAGAAAAGGCGTAGGTGATGTTAAATATTCTATTATTGTTTCACAATGTTTTGATTATATTAGAACAGAAGAGGAGGTATTACGTATACTTGGCTTTTAAATGAGCAGTACCTTCGAAAATAGCGAACTTCAAAAATTTTATCAGTCTCTTATTCAGGACTTAAAATCAGAACAGATATCCGAAGAAGAAGGGGGAATACTTGAGCAGATTTTCACACAATCAGCTGTTGATCTATTGGCAGAGGCTGGTGAAACCGAAAATGCCAGGTTAGCTCATGATGAAAGAGCATTAGGGACAAAGAATCAACATAAAATCAATGCATATTCTATTTCCGATAATTATGAAACGATTGATTTATTCATTACAATTTTTAAAGGGATGGATGAGTCAGCTCGTATTACTATAATACTCCCCAAAATTCGGACCACTGGTTAAGTTGAAAAAGTAACTTAATTTTACAGTGGAACATGAAAGCAAACAGAAGAAAATTTTCAGGGGCATTTAAAGCCCAAGTAGCTATCGAGGCGCTCAAAGAGCGCGAATCAATGGCCGAACTTTCAAAGCGATTTGAGGTACATCCCAACATGATCGCAAAGTGGAAACAAGAATTTCTTGAGCGTGCAGCCGAGATCTTTGAGACAAAATCACCGGATAAACAGGCCGTCGTGGATATCGACAAATTATATTCCAAAATAGGCCAGTTAGAGATGGAGCGTGATTTTTTAAAAAAAGTCTCAAGGAAGTTAGGCCTATGAAAGCACTCATAAATTGCGTTTCAGAAAAGGCACCTTTTAGTAAACGCCAGCAATGCAGTTTGCTTGGAATTAACCGGGGATCATTGTATTACAAGCCCACAGGTGAAAAGGAAGAAAACCTCCGGGTCATGCGAAAAATGGATGAGCATTATCTGAAGCATCCCACCGCCGGAGTATTACGGATGCAGGATTTTCTTTTTTCCATTGGCTTTCTGGTCAATCATAAACGGGTACGCCGTTTAATGCGAAAGATGGGACTTATGGCCATCTACCCGAAGCGGAACTTAAGCAAACTGGGATTGATAAAGTACATTAGACCCTATCTTTTGAAAGGACTCGTTATTGACCGGCCCAACCAGGTTTGGGCGATCGATATAACCTACATCCCCATGCAAAAGGGTTTTATGTTTCTTACAGCTATTATCGACCTTTACAGCCGATATGTCGTAGCCTGGAATATCTCTAATACTCTTGATGCAGAATGCAGCCTGAGTGTCCTTAAAAACGCCATATCAATGCATGGCAAGCCGGAGATCGTGAACTCGGACCAGGGCAGCCAGTTTACCAGCGAGCTTTGGACTGAATACCTGGAGAAAAACGAAATTAAAATAAGCATGGATGGCAAGGGACGTGCTCTTGATAATATTTTCATCGAGAGATTATGGCGCTCGGTAAAATATGATTATGTATATCTGAACCCAGCCGCAGACGGCAATGAACTTTTCCATGGCTTAAGGGAGTATTTTGATTATTATAATCACTGTCAGTCGCATCAAGGTATTGGTCGAAGAATCCCGGTAGATCTGTTCAAGCCAGCTGCTTAGGAAGTAATTAACAAAATATGACGATGTTAACAAAAGAAAAAAGTAAGCAAAAAAGAAAAGGTGTTAATAACCAGAATAACTCCGAAGAGTTATTTCCGGTTATTAACACTTGCTTTACATCATCATATTTATTCATAGATTTAACTTAAGAAAAGAAAACTATTGGTTCGAAGGATAGGGAGTAGAATAT
>JBGSOQ010000325.1:0-2407 GCA_041739035.1 Ignavibacteriaceae bacterium
CCTACGATAAATATTAATCATTGTACATTTGATAGTATTGGACTTTCGGGTACAAGGATGCTTAGTTTTTCTGAAGCGCATAACACTAGTGTTAAGAATTCAATTTTTAGCAATTCAAAATATAACAATGAATCTATCCTAATCTCGGGCGCTAATTCCCAAATATCTTTTTCCGATACATTCAACGTTGGTGTATTTGTTCTTGAAAGAAATTCTGCTGCGATTTATGTGATATTGGGCTTTGATCCTCTTTATCTACCTGGGCCTTCTGGTTATTATATGCTAGCTAATAATTCCCCCTTGTTAGGTAAAGCCAGTGATTGGCGAGCAATGGGCGACTTGAGATGGGATCCGAATTTTACTGATATTAAAGATGAAAACCCTGATGTTGTCCTATCATTCGCATTAAAACAGAATTTTCCAAATCCTTTCAATCCTATCACCCAAATAGAATTTAATCTTAAGAGCGATGGTGATTTGACTTTAAAGATTTATGATTTAACAGGTGCTCTTGTAAATATTATTGCTGATGGATATTATAAATCAGGTGTTCATACGGTTACATTTAGGGCAAAGGATATGCCAAGCGGTATATACTTTTATAGGTTACAGCAAGGAAATAATTATATAACAAAAAAAATGATTTTACTTAAGTGACTCAAGTACTATTTATTAACAAAAAAGGAGAGTATAAATGAAAACCTCTAGACTGTTTCTATTATTAACTGTTTTGTTAGTTAGCACTCAGTTAAATTATGCGCAAATTGTATCTGCTGCAGATGGCGGTTGGAATCTAACAACCACATGGGTTGGCGGAGTTGTTCCTGGGGCTTCGGATAATGTTGTAATAAATCATATTGTATCTTTAGATGTTCCAAATGCAGCTTGTAATGATTTAACTATAAATAACAAATTAGTTTTTGCCATTGATGGGAGTATATCCGGACTAACCGTTGATGGTAATATTACCATTAATGCAGGAGGGTTGTTTCGTGTTGAATCAAGAAATCCTGCTGGGGCGGCAAATTCTTTCGTAGAGCACATATTGAATTTAAAAGGCAATTTAACAAACAACGGAACTCTTGATTTTCGTGGTGGAAGCAATGGCAGCGGAACAGCCAATGGAGTTTTACTAACATTTGAAGGTGCTGCAAATTCTACAATCTCGTTAACTAATACAACATATGCATCAAGTGGTGAAGAGTTTAATAGTATTACAATAAATAAAACTGGTGGTGCAAAAGTAATACTCGCATCCGGTAATTTATATCAATCTAACAATTCAAGTACTGGTGGTGTCGTTTTAACCCTGACCAGTGGTATTATTGAAACAGGTGCAAATCATTGGGCATTTCTGAGAACAGGTTCAGTTGGAATAAACGGTGCTTCTGATAATAGTTATGTTAGTGGTATTTTGGGTCGTGGTGTTTCCAATGGCGGTGGTATAGTAGAATTTACTTTCCCGGTTGGCGAAGGAATGAAATACAGGCCAATAACATTTAATGTAAATGCTCCTTCAAATTCAACAGGACATTATTTCTGGGTTAAAATGCTAAGTGGTGATGCTAACACGGGAAGCAGTACACTTGCAGGTGGAATTGACAAGGTTTCTACATTAAGATATTATGAAGCTGGTTATTTACAAAATAATGGATCAGCTGCAGCAGAACCAGTTTTTAGAATAAGCCCTACTTATACTACTGATGATGGTGTTCTTGCAGGCAATATGGATTTACGTGTAGCCTATTCTTCAGATAACCGTGCAACCTGGACTGGTATAGGACCAGTGGATCATATGACAGATCTTACCAATGTACCAACTGCAATTGCAAGTGATTCCCTTGATCCTAATCTTTCAGTTGCAACAGGAACAAGTATTTTTGTTGCTCTTGCTAATGCAACCGGCGGTGTAAATTCTATTCCAGTGGAATTAACTTCGTTTACATTAATCAGTGATAACGGATTAGTGACTTTGAATTGGAGCACAGCAACTGAATTGAATAACAAAGGATTTGAAATTGAAAGAAGTGTTGATAATTCAGTCTTCCACACAATCGGATTTATAAGTGGTCATGGTACCACAACAGAAGCTAAAAACTATTCTTTTGTAGATGAAAGTATTTCAACTGGGACTTATTATTATCGATTAAAGCAAATAGATTTTGATGGTTCGGTTACTTATTCGCAGGTAATAAGTTCAGATGTTACTGTTGCTACAGAATTTAATTTAAATCAGAATTATCCAAATCCATTTAACCCGTCTACGAGGATTAACTATTCTATTGTAGAATCAGGATTGGTAAAATTATCTGTTTACAATTTACTTGGTGAAGTGGTAAGCATACTTGTTAATCAAAATCAGGAAGCTGGCTTCTACAATGTACAATTTGATGCATCCAATATTCAG
>JBGSOQ010000337.1:0-34585 GCA_041739035.1 Ignavibacteriaceae bacterium
GATCATCACAGAATATGGTTAACAATGCATTGATAATGGGCTGGCCGACAGGAATAGTGATTGACGGTAAAAACACAACCACTGATGCAGAGAATGGAGTTATGTACGTAAAGAACAGTATAGTTGCAGGTTCATCTGGAAGGGTGATAGATTCAGCAGCATCAAACGGAACATTTGATCCTAACACATTCTTTACTTCAAACAGCAACAGATCATTTATCACAACTGCTGAAGTTTCGTTAACAGCTCCATTCGATTTAAATAATCCAAACTTTTTACCGTTGGCAGGGTCAGCTGTATTAACAGGTGCAGGAACACCCCCAAATGATGGATATTTTGACCCGACAGCTAACTTTGTTGGTGCATTTGGTTCAGAAGATTGGACTTTTGGATGGGCTAAATTCGAACCAGACTCATCCAGTCAATTAACAGATGTTAAAGAAGTTATGCTGAATAATAATATACCAGGTAGTTTTGAGCTGTCGCAAAATTATCCTAATCCTTTCAATCCAAGTACAAAAATCAGTTATTCAATTGTTAATCCAACTAACGTTAACTTATCTGTTTATAACATTTTAGGTCAGCAAGTTGCATTACTTGTTAATGACTTCAAAAATTCTGGGACATATGAAGTAAACTTTGATGCTTCGAGTTTATCGAGTGGAATTTATATCTATCGATTGGAATCAGGTTCCAATGTTATTTCAAAGAAAATGACTTTATTAAAATAATGTTCTCGTGCTCTCTCCTTCGACCAAAGGGGTGCTTTCGGGCACCCTTTTTTATTGAATTTTTGCCGTCTAATGATTTTTAGCAGAATTATAATATCTTTGGGGAGAATTAAAGTATTATTTCTTAACAATTATTTAACATTGGACATTCCAACTTAAATTTTCTAACAATTATATTTAATAGTTAATTTTTCAAATCATTGAGGGTAAAATGAATTACAAGAATTTCTTCACCGTTTTTTCAGCACTTTTACTGGGCTCAGTATTGATTTTTTCTGGGTGCAAAAAGAAAGAAACAGCAGAAAAAGTTGTTATAACAGTTAAAGGATCTGATACAATGGTTAACCTCGCTCAGAAATGGGCTGAAGTTTACATGAGCAAGAATCCAAATATTTCCATCCAGGTCACAGGTGGAGGTTCAGGGACTGGCATTGCAGCTTTGTTCAACAAAACAACTGATGTGGCAAACTCAAGTCGTGAGATAAAAAAGGCAGAGCTTGAGAATGCAAAACAGAAGGGTGTGGAGCCAATTCAGCATGAAGTAGCTTTGGATGGTATAGCAGTTATAGTTAATCCGAATAATAAAATCGATAACTTAACTATAAAACAAGTAAGCGATATCTTTGCTGGAAAAATTACGAATTGGAAACAGCTTGGCGGTGCGAATCTTCCGATTACTCTTTATGGTCGTGAGAATAGCAGCGGTACTTATGAGTTCTTTAAAGAACATGTTCTGGGTAAAGATGAAAAAGGAAAACAGCAAGATTATGCAACTACAACTCAAGTTTTGCAGGGTACAGCCGCTTTAGGTGAGTCTGTTGCCAGAGATGACAAAGGAATAGGTTATGGCGGCGTTGGATATTTTGCTGAAAGAAAAGATGTAAAAATATTACATATTAAAGCTGATGAAAAATCGGAAGCTGTTACTCCATCAGAAAATGGTAAAGTCAATTATGAAGTTATTTGGAACAAGAAATATTCTATTTCAAGATATTTGTACTGCTATACAGGGCAAAACGTTAAACCCGAAGCTAAAGCATTCATAGATTTCATTGTTTCAAACGAAGGTCAAGAGGTTGTGAAATTGATGGAATATATTCCGCTGCCGTCTAAATAATCGTTTTAGTATAACATAACTAATCTTCTGGTCAAAGATTAGTTATGTATAAAATAGGAGAGAGAAATGAAATATAGGATCATAGCAAGTTTCTTGGTTATACTTTTTTCAAGTTTATATTCACAAAATTTAGATAAGGGTAAAATATCGGGTGAAGCTTTTATAGATTATTTTTACAATATTTCAAGGGATAGTCTTCAATCAAAACTTTCAAACACAGCACTAAAGGGAATTAAAGATTTTAATGCATTTGAGTTCAGGCGGATAACTTTCACTTATGATTATAACTTTTCCCAAAAATTCCAATCCCGAGTTCGCTTTGAGGGTAATCAATCGTCAACTAGTGGAAGTACTGTAAATTTATTCATCAAGAATTTGTCCATAAAGTGGAAAAATATATTTGACGGAAGTGATTTAATTTTCGGAATACAACCACCGCCTTCATTCGAAGTAAGTGAAGGTTTTTGGCAGTTCAGATCCCTTGAAAAAACAATAATGGACTTGAGAAATATAGCATCATCGAGAGATATGGGCATAGCATTAAAAGGAAAATTAGATGATGAAAGTTTTTTAAGTTATTGGGTAACGTTCGCCAACAATAGCAATCTTGGTCCGGAGACTGACAAATACAAACGAGCTTATGCACACTTAAATATTTCTCCAATGAAAAATATGAATATAACACTGTACAGTGACTATAAATTCCGCTCAAAGATTTCTCAAGTAAATTCATCAAATCAGAGTGTTTTAGTTTTGAATAACGATGTTATTACATCTGCAGCATTCATTGGAATTAGAGATGTAGACTATAGCTTTGGTGTAGAAGGTTTTCTTCACATGACAAGAAATGGCTATTCAACTACAAACTCGAATCAAACAAATTACGGTAATCTCAACGGATTTGGAGTTTCTGTTTTCGGTAATTACCAAATTATAGATAACATTAATTTGCTTGGCCGATTTGATTTTTATGATCCAAATTCCAAAGTCGATTTTGACTCACGAAATTTTATTATTTTAGGTTTAAGCTTCCTTGCTGAAAATAATATTCGAATTATACCCAATGTTCTCGTGGAGACTTATGAAAAGAATAAGACTACCACAATTGAACCTTCTATTTCTGGCAGGCTAACAGTTCATTTCATTTATTAAAATTGTATTAAAAATCAATTGGAACTCGAAGTAAATAATAAAAATAAAGAGTTAGACCAAAAAGAAGCTGAACTTCATACAGAAGAGTATGTTTCTCCCTTCAGCAAGAGGATAAAGAAGTCAACAAGGGTCAAGGAATCATTCATACGGTATTTTTTCGCACTAAATGGAGCTGCTGCTTTAGTTTTTATAATTTTAATCTTTATTTTTCTTTTTAAGGAAGGCTTTAGAGCATTTGAACACATAGGGTTAGCTGACTTTATCTATCATAATAGATTGCTTGATACAAATGTCATTATGAAAGTATTTGAGTGGTATCCGACATCTGAAGAACCGCGTTATTCTTTGATACCATTGATTCTTGGAACATTGTTAACCGCTTTGCCGGCAACAATTATCTCTACAATTTTGGGAGTAGGAGCCGGTATTTATCTAGCCGAAATTGCTAATCCTAAAGCTAAAGAAATTTTAAAACCCATTGTGGAGTTATTTGCGGGAATTCCTACAGTCGTTTTAGGATTCTTAATGTTAGTTGTTGGAGCAAGCTTTTTTAATGATATCTTTAACCCAACGAATCGCTTAAATGCCTTTATCGCAGCAATAGGATTGTCATTTGTAGTAATTCCCATTATTGCTTCTTTAACTGAAGATGCTCTGCATTCGATTCCAAATGATCTAAGAATGGCTTCATATGGAATTGGAGCTACTAAATGGCAGACAATCAGCAGAGTGATACTTCCGGCAGCCTTTAGCGGTATATCTGCAAGTATACTTTTAGGTTTTGGACGAGCAGTTGGGGAAACAATGATTGTGCTTATGGCAGCAGGAAATGCAGCTAACATCTCAACTAATATTTTTCAAAGTGTAAGAACTATGACAGCTACAATTGCGGCTGAAATGGGTGAGGTTTCACAAGGATCAGATCATTACTATGCATTATTTTTTATAGGTATAGTTTTGTTTTCAATCACTTTTGTATTGAATTTAATTGCCGAAATCGTAATTAATAAAATGAGAAAGAAAAATTCTTTTTAGCATCATGTTAGAACTTCAAAAAAAGCATAAGGATTTTACAGGATTTGTATTCATCAACATAACAAGATTATTGTTTTTGTTCCTAATAGTCATGCTGGCATTCATTCTTATCAAAATAGTTTATGAAGGTGTTGGCGTTATAAGCTGGGAATTTATTTCGTCCGAACCTAAAAACAACATGACTGAAGGCGGAATTTTTCCGGCAATTTTCGGAACCGTAGCAGTTACTTTAATTATGATTCTTATGGCTCTGCCTTTGGGAGTTTTCTCAGCTATTTACCTGAATGAATATGCACGGGACACAATTTTTACAAGAATAATTCGAACTGCAGTCAACAATCTCGCAGGTGTTCCATCAATTGTTTTCGGACTTTTTGGATTAGGTTTTTTCATTTTGTTCGTTGGCAGAAATTTGGATAAAGTTCTTCAAACAGGACTACTTTTTGGGCAGCCAGCTATAATTTGGGCCTCAGCTACACTTGCAGTTTTAGTTCTGCCGATTATAATTGTATCAACTCTTGAGGCATTGAATTCAGTACCCAAATCTCATAGAGACGCTTCTTACGGATTGGGAGCAACTAAATGGCAAACAATTAAAAACGTAATTTTTCCACAGGCACGACCAGGAATTTTAACTGGTACAATTCTGGCAATTAGCCGTGGTGCTGGCGAAACAGCGCCTGTCTTATTTCTCGGGGCAGCATTCTTTATGCCCAATTTACCGATAGTTGATCTCTGTATTGGCAATTATTGTATCCCAATGATAAATCCCGGCGAACAGTTCATGCATCTCGCTTATCATATTTTCATTCTCGCAACTCAGTCATCTAATCCGACGAAGACAATGCCTATACAATATGGCGCAACATTGGTTTTGATAACTTTGACATTTTTATTGAATATCACAGCGATAATTTTCCGTTATCGCTTCAGAAAAAAATTAGGAAGATTATAATATAATTTTTAAGCAGATACTTAATGAAAGAAACAAAAATAAAAGTTAAGGAGTTAAGTTTGTTTTATTCGGAAAAACAAGCTTTAAGCGATATTTCGATGGAAATGTATTCTAAAAGAGTCACTGCATTTATTGGACCCTCAGGATGCGGAAAATCTACATTTCTCAGGGTTATAAATAGAATGAATGATCTTATTGATAATGTTAAGATTAGCGGAGATGTTCATATAGATGGAATAAATATTTATGATAAAGGTCTTGATGTAGTTAATCTTAGGAAAAGAATAGGTATGATTTTTCAAAAATCAAACTTATTCCCCAAATCGATTTATGAAAATTTAGTTTTCGGACCTAGAATTAATGGAATAAATGATCGCAAAACACTCGATGAAATTGTCGAGAGAACCCTAAATCAAGCGGCATTGTGGGATGAGGTTAAAGATCGGCTTCATGAACCTGCACTAAGCTTATCCGGCGGTCAGCAGCAAAGATTATGCATAGCAAGGGCTTTAGCCGTTGAGCCTCAAATTGTATTGATGGACGAACCTGCCAGCGCTCTTGATCCGCTTTCAACTGCAAAAATTGAAGAACTTATTGCTGAATTGAAAACAAAATACACAATTATTATTGTTACCCATAATATGCAGCAAGCCGCTCGTGTAAGCGATTATACAGCATTTTTCTATCTTGGGAAATTAATTGAATATGATAAAACAACAAAAATTTTTACAAATCCTTCTAACAAACAAACTGAAGATTATGTAACCGGCAGATTCGGTTAAGAAAGAAAAAGGAGAGTGCAAAGTGGAAAGACATTTTGAAGCAGAATTAGAAAAATTAAAAAGTCGGATATTAAAAATGTGCAGTCTTGTTGACGAGCAGTTTGAAACAGCCATCAGAGCCGTTGAAGAAGAAAATTTTGAGTTAGCCAAACAAGTAATTCAACGTGATGAAAAAGTTGATAAATATGATATAAAGATTGATAAAGCTTGTCAAAAGCTGCTGGCACTGCGTCAGCCCGTTGCAACAGACTTACGATTTATTATGTCCGCAATGACTATTAACAATAATTTAGAACGTATCGGTGATATTTCCGTGAACATAGCTGAGAATTTTTTATTAATGAATAAAAAACCGGACTTTCTCCTAAAAACTAATTTTGGTCCAATGGCAGCGCTTGTCAGAGAAATGATTCGTAATTCTATTGATTCATTTATAAACAATGATCCTAAACTTGCTCAAAAAGTAATTGAATCCGATAATTTTTTAGATAAGTATAACGTTGATAATCACCAGATTATAATTAGTATAATGAAAGAGAACAAAGATAATATTGAATCTGGTGTTGCATTACTGGTAATTTGCCGACAGTTGGAGAGATTAGGAGATCATGCAACAAACATTGCAGAAGATGTTTACTTTATTGTTGAAGCTCAGATGATAAAGCATAAATATGTAAAATATCTCTTCGGTGAAATGGGAGAAGAGGATGAAGATAAAGAACCCAGCTAATTAAAATCATTAAAACTTAACCACAGAGAATAGATATGCCAGATTTCTGTCCACCATTACTTAAGCCAAATCTGGCATATCTAACATGAATGCATAAAAATATTTTCCACCGAATTAATCCCATCTTTGATTTTTGATTTTTCTCAATGTATGTTTCAATACATATTCAATTAAAATATTAAAAATACTTTCATTGAAGTCAATTATTTTATTTCCGTTCAGATTTGTTTACAAAATATATTTCCTTACATGTTTTGTAATACTGCTTGTTATATTCTATCTGCCTTTTCGTTTTTTACTGTCTAAAAAGGAGCGTTTCCCCTCAGCCTTTAAACTCATGAAATTCAATGCAAAACTATTATTGTATTTAGGAGGGATTTTCATGAAAGTTAAGGGAAAGGAAAATATTATTAAAGATCAGCCCTTTTTGATATGCTCAAATCACAGTTCATTTATAGATATTCCCTGTCTATACTCAATGTTTGAGGATTACTTTGTGTTTACTGGTAAAAAGGAAGTTGAGAAATGGCCTTTATTCCATATTTTTTACACATCGGGCATGAACATTTTAGTTGATCGAAAAAACAAAATGGGATTAATTAAGGCGTTCAAAAGAATGATGGAAGTAATTGATGAAGGTCATCCATTGGTAATTCTTCCGGAAGGCACCATTTCAAAGGTCGCTCCAAAACTAACCGAATTTAAACCCGGATCCGTTTCATTAGCTATTAACAAGCAAATTCCGATTTTACCAGTTACTTTTACAACAAACTGGATAAGGCTGCAGCGTAAAGGATTTTTGCACGGAAAAGCAGGTCCTGGAATATCTGAAGCAATTATTCATCCGGTAATTTCAACAACCGGATTAACTAAAGATGATACTGATGCGTTACAATTAAAACTTCGTGAAGTTATCAATTCACCACTACATGCAAAATATGGGGTTTAGAAATTGTTTGGTTTAATTAATGGAGCTTGCAGTTAAATAAAATGTATTGATGAAAAATATTTTCTACATAATATTATTTATTGCTGCTGTTATAGTTATTCAATACATAAGATTCAAATTAACTCAGTGGGAAAAAATTGTTGAGCATTTTGAATCTGAAAGGAGAACGGAATTAAAACCAATTTATGGATATTGGTCCGAATTTCGCAGATCTCCTAAAAGTTATCCGTTAGGCAATGCCTTCTTAAAATTAGCTCCGACAAATTTTGGCCTATATATTCAGTACGATTTAAAGTACGAACCCATAAAATTCTATAAACCAGTTATGATACCTTGGAGTTATATTAGCATACGACAATCAAAAGAATCGAAGAGTAAAGGCGGAGATGAATACATAATTCAAGAAAACGAAAATCATCTTGGAAGCTTATATCTTCAAACACAAATATCAGAACAACTAATGAACAGCATAAAAGCATTAGGTGTCGAATTAAATTTTATTGAACCGGTAAATCAATGATGAGCTCAAAAAGATTTGGTTATCCTATTGTGGCGCAATAGTGTTTTATAAAGGAAGATAGAAATATGAAATTGCCAATAACACTTACCATTTCAACATTATTCATTTTCTTGATAGTCCTATCAAATTGTACAGCAACAGATAATTCTCTACGTGCTGCACTAGAAAAATCGTGGCAGAAATATCTTCAAGCCAGCAAATCAGGAAAAGAAGCGGAGCTTGAGAAAGTAATGACTTCATACAGGTTCGGCACTATGAAGAATAATTTGATCAGCGCTAACCGCTCATTTACTCCGGAGATGATTAAAAGTATTGCGGAATATGCTCCTGATATCCACACAGCAGAATTTGAAACCCTTCTAGAGAACGGACCTACGGCTGGGCTTGTTTATGTAAAAGATACAGAAGAGAAGGATGCCTCCCGTAAACCGAGAATCAAATTCATATTCATCAAATTTGTAAAGGAAGCAGGCGACTGGAAGGTTGATGGTGGAATGGAAATTGGAAGTCCCAAGTTCCAAGATGATGGAAAGAAAGCAGTATTCAACCAATCAGATATTCCTCCAACCTTCGAAATTGATGGAAAAGTTCTTAGCGCACCGAAGCTGATAACGGCTCCTGAGATTACTGCATTGCTCGATATTGTTGCACCGGGATATGAAATTCAAGTAACTATAAATGGAGTAGAACAGGAAATAGTTTCAAATAAGAGTTATTCCGGTATAATCAAGGAAGGCATCCACTTTGGTAAGAACAGCATTTTAGTTATGGTAACAAAGCTAGAGAAAGAAACTCCTTTTAAACCAACTGTAACTATTAGAGGCATACGCGAAGATAAAAAGCAAATTGATCCCTTCAACTTTGAGCCGAAAACAAATATCGAGGGGAAGCATGAGTTTGATTTTGTTATTGATAAATGAAACTGAGGAAAAACTTGATTAACTGATATAGGACCAAATCCTAAAGTGTTATTTTAACTAAAATGAATGTGAGAATGTAATAATTAAAATACAGATACTTAAACAATAAGGAGATAGATCATGACCAAGCACATAACTTTTCTGAGTATCTTTTTCGCATTTATATTTTTAACTCAAACTTCATCAGCATATAGTTATCTTTCTGTTAATGATCCGCGAGGGTGGAATTCAATGCAGGGGACAATAGAACAAGCCACAATTACTGTGATACCTAAAGGTATCTTCATGGAAATCGGTTTAAATCTTACTTTCTCAGCAAGAGGCTGGTACGCTGGCAATAATGATTCACTGGAAGTTGTTTTTCACTTTGAGCTACCTAAGAACTCGATTGTTTTTGATTCCTGGTTGTGGATTGATCACGAAATAGTTCGTGCTGAGATCATGGATCAATGGACTGCATCGACTATTTATGAGACCATTGTGAACAGAAGAAGGGATCCATCAATTCTATTTAAAAGAAGCCAGACAGAGTATGAACTAAGGGTTTATCCATTAATCGCATCTTCGACAAGAAAAGTAAAACTATCTTATTTAGTTCCAGCGCAATGGAATTCAAGTAAAATTATGGCATCTATCCCAACAGATTTATTATTGGCCTCGCGTTACCCTGTATCACCAGTTTATTTGTTGACACCTTTGGATGATAAATGGCATAATCCTCAAATTCTTGAATTACCTGATATTAGTTTTGTAAGTGGTTCAGATTCAACTCATCATGAATATCTCCGCGCCGAAATTCCGATAGCTGCGGTTCAAAGCTCGCTTAACTTTACATTAGATTCACCTCTGCAAAACGGAGTATATTTAAACCACTACTCAAAAGGTAATGAAGGAATATACCAGCTGGCTTTTCTGCCATCAAAGTCGCTTAACATAGCGAGTAACAAAAAAGTAGCAATTCTTGTTGATTATGCTGCCGGGAACAGCAATGTTACTACAACAGAAATTTTGAACAATATAAAATCATATTTGTTATCAAATGCAAATGAGAAGGATTCTTTCAACCTCATTTTCTCAAATCTAACTATTAAAAGAGCAAGTGAAACGTGGTTGCCGATGGATTCACTCACTATCGAGCAGATCTTTTCGAACTTGGGAAATAATCCGATTTCAAGTTATAGCAATTTACCTTCGCTATTGGCAAATGGAATTGAATTTATTAAACAATATGGGAACAACGCCAGCATAGTGCTCATTTCTAACTCAGAACAGGTTGGAGATTATCAAGTAGCAAATCAATTAATTAGTGATTTGTTGGATCTGATGGTTGAGAAAATTCCAATACATGTTGCTGATTTTCAAACGCAGTTCTTTTATTATCATTATATTAATGGTCGATACTATTATGGTAACGAATATTTTTATTCAAATATAACCAGAATGACCTCTGCGAATTATTTTAAAATTACTTCATTTCATAATTTTCAAGAACTAATTTCATCAACTATCAATTCTATAAACGGATTTATAAGTTCGTTTGATCTTCACACGCGGCTTGCATCGGGTTATTGTTACAGTCGTTACACCTTAAATAGTCCGAATAATTTAGTCTATTTGGAGAAGCCGATACTCCAAGTTGGAAAATATAAGGGAACTTTCCCATTCATAATTGAAGCCTCAGGTGAATATGATTCAATAGTATTTTCAGAGCAATTTTTAATCGATGAAGGTAACATTAATGAAACTGATAGCTTATCGGAGGAAGCTTGGGCCGGAAATTATCTTCAAAACTTAGAATATACTGATCAGACAAATGATGTAGTGAATGAGATTGTCAATTACAGTATTTCTGAAAGGGTGCTATCAATTTACTCAGCATTTTTATGTCTCGATCCATCAATGGGTGGGGAAGTCTGCTACGATTGTTTCGATGACGGCGGAATAGTCGGAGTTAAAGATGATGAGAGCATTACTGAAAGTGATTCTGTAATAACTGCGTATCCCAATCCGTTTAATGCTCAAGTGCAGATAAATGTACCGTTAAAGCAAATTGAAAATGTTGATAATGCAACATTTAGAATTTATAATATTTTGGGGCAAGTTGTTCGAAATTTTGAATTGAGTACCGGTGGTGCTTCCCAAAATTATAGCTTTGTCTGGAATGGCAAAAATGATGAGGGATCTATTGTATCAACCGGGATTTACTTCTTTGTTGTTAATACACCAAAGAAAAATTATTCGGTTAAGTTGTTATTTATGAAATAGTGATTTGCGGACAGCTTGAGGGATTAGGCGTCATGCCGCTAACAGCGTAGAAGATGTTTATTTCATAGTTGAAACAGATGATAAAGCGTAAGTAGGTAAAATATCTCTTCGGTGAAATGGGAGATGAAGATAAAGAACCCGGCTAATAAATAATCATCAAAACCTACCCATATAGGATAGATATGCCAGATTTCTGTCCGCCATTGCGTGAGCTAAATCTGGCATGTCTAACAAGAATGCATAAAAATATTTCCTACAGCAAAAATCCCATCTTTGATTTTTGATTTCCCAAAAGGTAAGTTTCAAGTGGTGATAAAATATCGCTTCTACTTTTTACATCGGGCTAGAGATCTGTGAATGGGATAAACAGATTGATGAGAGAATCTTTTCGAAAATAATTTTGGAATAATCGTGTTCCTAATTAGCAAACTATACATAATCTTAAATAACTTAAACCGGAGGGAATATGTTACTAGAAAAAAAATGGTTCGGGAGAATTGCGGCAATTCTTATGATGAGTCTATTCATCATCAGTGGCTGCGGTGATAAAACATCTGAAGAAAAGACTGCCGAAAATTTAGCCGAACAATCATCAAACGAAAACACAGCAGTTGCTGATATTGATATCGGACTCCCAATGTATCCCAGCGCCGAACAGGATCCGGAGCAGCCGCCAATCAACACACCTCACATGAAGAACATTAAATTATTAACCGACGACTCATTTGATGATGTAGTTGCATGGTACAGCAAGGAGCTTGGAGAATTTGATATAGATCACCAGAAAAAAGGATCTCAGGCGCTTTGGAATAAAGAAACCGATGAGGGTATTTTCCAAGCCGCTACTATAACCACTATATTTGCACCCGCTGGTAAAGTAGCCATCATCTTGGTGAAAGGTAAAACTAGAAGGTGAAAGATCAGTAATTCAGCTGATATTAATCGGAGACGCTTCCCCTTGGCTTATGTTATTGCAAACGCCATCTTTGATATTTGATTTACCAAAAGGTAAGTTGCGAGTGGTGTTAATGCAATGCTCATACTTTTAGAATCTGGTCGGGGATCTGCAAATCTTAAGATGAACGAAGGATTATATCTTAATTCAATTCCTATTGATTTTTATTAATAAGGAATGTTTAAAAATTTTAACGAAAACTAAATAATTTAAAACAAGCTATATTATTATTGAGATTTGATTACTCTTGCCAAATCTCACTAAGTAATATTTAGGCGGACCAAGAAGATTAAACTTCCAAAGGAGATTTGAATGCACAATCTGTTCCGATCAGGGACGGTCTTTCTGATAGTATCGGCCATCTCTTTCTTAACGACCGCGATCATTGGTTTTAAGGCATTGCTGACTGGCGACGGCTCCTCGACCATCGCGGGTGCTTCCATTGGTAACGCGGTGGTGTGGCTCGTCATTGGGTTGGCGGTCAGGTCCAAGAACACCAAATGAGCGCATGCCTTGGTCACCTGCGCCGGGGTGAGCAATGTTTCGGCAAACAAGAAAATGCACCCGATATTTCTAAAGCAGATTTTGAAACTTTAATTGAAAATGGAATTCAGGATGCAAGATTAAAATCCAGCGGAGTTGGACCTGACTGTCCGGTTGAAAGCAATCGTACAGAAGAAGGAAAAGCAAAAAACCGTAGAGTCGAGCTAGTAGAAATGTTTTAAAGGCAATGTAACATCTTTGATTTATGATTTTTCAAAATGTAAGTTGCAAGTGGTGATAATGCAATGCTCATACTTTAGCATCTGGCCGGGGAGCTGTGAAGGGATAAACAGATTGGATTAGAAAACTTCATTAATTAAATACAATGTTTTTTATTAACTAATTACGTGCAGCATAAGTATAAGTTATGTGCTTAAAATATAAAAATTGATATTATGCTTTTACACATACTATATTGGATAATTTTAGCAACATTAGGTTTATTGAATCTATGGTTAGTAAAGCAAAACTACCATAGAAGTTTCACTTTTGGAGGAAGTCCTTTCAATTCATTGCTCTATGATAAATATTCTTTTCTATTAAATACATTGAATTTTTTATTATGGATTGTAGCTATAATTATAGGATTTTATTGGGAAGTTTATTGGTGGTTAGTTCCAATAATATTTTTTATTTCTTACAGAGATGGTAGAAAAAGGGCTCTTGGGCGAGAATATCAAGCTTTAAAGGAAAGAGAATTGAGAGAAGGACTTAAAGATTTAAATGGCTATCCAAAAACAGCAGAAGAAGAACTTCTTAGGTTACTTGAATTCAGAAAGAAAAAATTATCCGGTTATTATAATAGATAATTACAAAATCTAAAGATTATATTGACAACGCTTATTCTAATTTCAGTAGGATTAATAACTATAAGTCACAGACTCATTCTACCTTTTCGAAAAACTGGAACTATAAAATATGAAACTGCTTATGATATTTTTTCTGCCATAATGCAGATTACTGTTTTTATAAATCTGATTATTTTATTTCAATGGATAGGTTTAGGTATAGCAACAATACTAATTTTTATCGGCGGGTATTTATCAGTACCCATTGGACTTATAGTTTATAAAATGGATATGGAGATAAATGAACTGTTGTTAATTTTTGCGATACTATCGTGGATAAATATTATTGTTACTATAATTCATATAATCTATTTTTTTATTTAGAAAAAGCACATAACCGCGACGGCATTATTTGCTAAAATAAATTATGATTAAAGTGCCTGATATAATAATTGACAAATCTCCAATTCCAATAATATGGTTGGATACTTCTATTATTATTGGTATGACATTATGGAAACTTGGAAGACCAATTGAAAAAAAGCAAAAGGATAGAGTTAGCTTTCTTTATAATACTATTTATACACTTATAAGGAAGAAAAAAATAATTTGTCCACAAGCTGATCAAAAAGAAGAAATATGGAAGGGTAGAACAGAATGTTTGCAATTAATGTTGGAATTATCTTTAGGTATGCGCGCATTGTATAGTGAATCAATAAAATATAATCAAGCTGCTTTATTTATGGATGCCTTCATTAATAAAAAGGATGTAGTACAAATTAAGTATCAAGATTTTTTTGAGAGTGATCCGAGTGAACAGTTGTCGAGTAAGTCAAAATATATTGTCTCTGTTGATCTTGGTCTTATGGAAGATCCAAGGCTAATAAAAAAAAGAAATTTAGACCAGACAAATCGTTTGGAAACGCTTCGTCAAGCAATTGTTTCAAAAGGAATATCATTTGAAGAACAATTAGAAAAAGAGTATCAAGATGAATTTGATACTGTTTTGATGATATCAAATAAACCAATAGAAAATCTCAATTACCTAGACTTTTTGAGCGTTAATGATTATTGGATTTATTGGAATAATCTAGATGGTGGTTTCTCGGAGTTTCTTACTTTTTTTTCATCACCTTTTTATAGAAAAATACCTAAGATAAATATTGACTGTCAAATCAGTGCAAAAATTTTAACTGGGAATGATCCATTTAAAACTGGTCATAAGATGGATATTATTCATTCTTCTTCTGCAATTCCATACGTAAATATTTTTATAACTGATAGGTATATGAAAAAAATTATTTGTGACCTAGAAATTGATAATATGTATAACACAAAAGTCTTGAATATTGCAGAGCTCAACCAAATTGAAGATTATTTTAAAGAACTATAAAAATAAAAGTTGCACATAACAAGCTTCTCAAGCCGACAGTGTAATCGCACTCGGCATTTTATAGGTTTTAGAGTTGATCGTTTCCTTTCGATATTATTGTTCAAGGTAGTCTTGCTATGAAAGTTTTTTTTAATTATAAAATTTATTTAATAAAACCTGTATTGTTGTTCTGGGCTGCGCCTTAGCAACCACGCCGTTATGTGCTATTTATAAGGTGTGTAAAATATGAAACCACCAGAAAATAAAAATGAAATACTTGAATTATTTAAACGAGGCAGCGGTATTCTTGAAAACGCCTTAGCAGGTCTAAGCGACACTGCACTGGATTTCATTCCATCGAACGGGGGTTGGTCTATACGACAGATTGTTCATCATTTAGTTGATGGAGATGATTTATGGAAAATGTACATCAAGATTGCATTGGGTAATGAACAAGCTGAATTTACTCTCAAGTGGTACCTTGCACTTCCGCAAACAGAGTGGGCAAATCGGTGGAGTTATGACAAGCGCTCAATTGATACATCGTTAACCCTGTTTAAAGCAATCAGGGGTCACATTCTACAATTGTTAGAATATGCACCTGATGGATGGACTAAGTCAGCCCAATTTCGAGATTCCAACGGCGAAATTGAAGTAGTGCCTGTGGGTTTTGTGATTCAAATGCAGGCAGATCATGTGGTTCATCATGTCAACAGAATTTTAGAAATTCGAAAAGAGATTTCCAGCACATAATAAGCTGCTGTCCGAAGCTCCGAAGGAGTCCCTTTGGGAGAGGACTTTAGAAAAAGCGCCAGCCCACCATAGGTGGGTAAACTGTTTTTGCATTTATGTAGTTTGAAAGTTTAGAGTTCCGTTTCAGCTTTGTTGTTCGGTGTAATTAGTAAATGAAAGTTTGTTCTTTTTAAAAGTTGTATAATAAATGCGGCATTGCTGTTCTAGGCGGAAGCTTAGTCACAATGTCGTTAAACTTTAATTAAAAATAAATAAGGAGAAAAATCATGAACTATTTCAAACCTTCTCTTCTTAGTTTTTTAATGCTTTCTATTATACTCTTCCTCCCGTGGAATTATATTAGTTCACAAACCAAGGTCATTCGCGCTGTCGAATATCGCCAGATAAGCAGTTTTGAAACTAATTATTCCATCATAAGTATGAAAATGAGCGCTGATGGCTCAAGAATTGTTTTTGCTACAGGGGGACCGGCGGTAAAAGTTTTTACTATAAATTCGAATGGAACAGGTCTTACACAAGTTTATGATTTTCAAACGACTGGTACTGGTCCCTTTGTTGACATCAGTGCAAATGGTGATAAAGTGATCTGGTGCCACTGGGTGGGCTATGGCGAAATATTTATAGCAAATGCAGATGGCAGTGCGCAGGAAAAAATTGTAACTGTTCTACCGCATCCAGATCCGGTTTTTGCACCTATGACACCTCAGATACCATTTCCACCTCGTATTACTGCCGATGGCAGTCAGGTTTATTTTGTTCACCAGCATAGGGATCCTAAGGGTGCCGGTGTATGGCGGGTCAATTCAAACGGCTCCAACCTCGTACACGTATTTGACTACCTTACAATGTCGAATGAAGCGTTCGGAAGAGATGGTAGTGAATATGAGTGGACAGCTGGGTTTACAGACGGATTCGACATTTCTGCGAATGGCGGGCGGATGATTGTAGGAACCAGCATCTTCAAAATTGAAACGGGTGATAGGGATAGAGGAGATGCCGTTGTCGTGGACGGCAGCATTTTTTATCATTTAGGAGATTACGCTAAAGGCCCTCAACCTTTTGCTACTTATAAAGACGGTGACCGATTTATCATGTCTAAAAGGGAATTCAATACCGGTTTAGGATATGATGAAATTAATTATTGCTTTGTACCAATTGGTACAGGTGATCCAATAAAAGTAGTAAGCGGTTTAGATATTTTTGGCTCAGCTGCAGCGATGCAAATGGCAGGAGATGGGTCACGTGCTATTGTACTTGGGGCTAATGGACGACTTCCCATTACGCTTGTAGATAGAATTTCCGCATCACGTTTCGATTTGGTAAGCATAGATGGCATCAGCATTTCTGCGCTTGGGGGATTCCGTTTTTCAGAATCTGTTATGCCCTCCATCAATTGGAATGGTAATCGGTTTTGCTTTTTAAGTACAAGTAATCTGCCTCAAATATGGGTTGCAAACATTAATTCGGATGCCATCTCTTCTCTGCCTTCTATCACTGAAATTAGTTTCAATCCCGATTTTGTATTACTTAATCAATCAACTACATCAACATTTAAAGCACACGTAATCAGTCCACCCCATACTATTAATACCGTCACCTTTGATGTTATAAAAGAAGGAGCTTTTCGGAATCGTGCATTATACACTGATTGGCCATACAATGGGAAGTTATTAGATAACGGACAATTTGGTGATACTCAAGCGGGAGATGGCTATTTCTGCAACAACAGTGTTCGAGCTGACTTGCCGGAAACTCCTGCGGGTTCATATACTATTCGGTTGGCTGCTATTAACTCTACTCTAAGGGAAGTTACAATGGCTGATGCAGAACCGTTTTCGATTCTTGATCAACCAAGTTCAGTTAAAGAAACCGGAGTTAAACCAACAGAATTTAATCTTTATCAAAATTATCCGAATCCGTTTAACCCAAGTACAATTATAAACTACGCGGTTCCTAAACTTAGTTTTGTTACGATAAAAGTTTATGATAATCTTGGTAAAGAAATAGCAACTTTAGTTAATGAATCCATGCCTATGGGTAATTATGAAATTAAGTTCGATGTAGATAATCTTTCGAGCGGAGTTTATTTTTATAGGATGATAAGCGGAAGTTTTGCAGAGACAAAAAAGATGTTATTGTTAAGATGAGAACGCCATCTAAAAAGCCAATGAACCCGACCGCTCCCGCCAAATCGGGCCAGGGTGGGTTAAGTGCAACGCAATTAAATTTATAAAATAGATTTAAGGAGTTTCCATGAAAGCTGTTATCTGCACAAAATACGGTCCGCCTGAGGTTCTTCAAATCAGAGAAGTGGAAAAACCTTTTCCCAAACCTACTGAAGTGCTTGTAAAAATATTAGCTACTACAGCACATATTGGCGACACTAAAATCCGTCGCTTTGAACCCGGTTTAGGACCAGTTAAAGATTTCTTCTTCAAGCCACTTATGCGGCTAATTGTTGGCTTTACCGGGCCCAGAAAAAAAATACTCGGTATGGAATTCTCCGGAGAAATTGAAGCGGTAGGGAAGGATGTTAAACTCTTCAAGGCAGGCGATCCCGTTTTTGCATCCACTGAATTCAGATTTGGTACTTATGCACAGTATTGCTGTGTTCCTGAAAATGGTATTATAGCACTCAAACCGGCTAACATGACACACGAAGAAGCCGCACCGGTTTCTAACGGCGGAATAACAGCATGGATTCATCTTAGAAAAGCAAATATTCAAAAAGGTCAGAAAGTATTGATCTATGGTGCTTCCGGCAGCGTTGGAACTTATGCAATACAGATTGCTAAACACTATGGTGCAGTAGTTACGGCTGTATGCAGCACCTCTAATCTGGAAATGGTAAAGTCCCTCGGTGCGGATAAAGTAATCGATTACACGAAAGAAGATTTTACACAAAACGGTGAGACTTACGATGTAATTTATGATGCCGTAGGAAAAATTGAATCTTCAAAACGCAAAAAATCACTATCTAAATCAGGACACTATCTGAGTGTTTTTAGTTCGTCGGGCAACATCAAGTTAAACGTAAAAGACCTCTACGCTGTCAAAGAACTCTGCGAAGCGGGAAAGCTGAAAACTGTGATAGACAGACGCTATCCGATGGAAGAGATAGTAGAAGCTCATCGGTATGTTGACAAAGGACATAAAAAGGGAAATGTGGTCATAATTGTAGATCACAATCGTAAAACCTAAGAGGTTCTTTAAGTCGCTCGCTTTAAATTGTTCAGCATTTATGTGATTACCATCAAAAAACATGCTTAAACTTGAAAGATTTTCAGAAAATGATTTTGAAAATTTGATTTCTTGGATGACTTCTAAGGAAGAATTAATTCAATTCGCCGGACCAATATTTGAATTTCCGCTTTCCCGGGAGCAGCTACAAAAATACATTACTGATTCTTATGTGATAGCTTATAAAGTAATGTATGCAAGCGATCATATTGGTCATGCAGAAATTAATTTAACAGATCGCTCTTTGCCAAAACTATGCCGAATATTGATAGGGAATAAAAATTATCGGGGAGAAGGTTTAGGCATGCAATTAGTGGAATTATTATTACAAATATGCAAAGAGGAATTCAGCGCAAACAAAGTTGAGTTAAATGTTTATGATTGGAATGAAAAAGCAATTAAATGCTATCAAAGATCCGGCTTCCAACTCAACAGAGAAAAGCAAAGGGAAATTATTGTGGATGGGAAGAAATGGATTTCACTAAATATGATTAAGAGAATATGAAGTACCGATAACCGACAATTTTAAAAACCCGTCATGTACCAGCTTAGTTTTAACTTTTGCTCGCACAGCTACACGATATTGATTAAATCATAATCTTTAGCTTGAATTTATCTTTTCCCAATAGCAAAAAACTTAATTAAGAATAAGCCGGCTGCAAATCCGCCAATGTGAGCACCATAAACAACACCGCCGCCTTGTGAGTCTTCCAGCACTCCAATTACACTTATTAATTTGAATTCAACCAAATCCCTATTAAAAGGATTACTCAGACATTCTTAAGTTGATGAAGCGTATTGAATTTTAATAGCAATTTGTCGAGATTTCCTTGCCATAAAATGTAGAGGAAATCAACATGAAGGTTTTATTTATTGGTGGTACCGGCATCATTAGTTCGGCATGTTCCCGCTTAGCAGTAGAACGAGGCATCGATCTTTATTTACTAAATCGAGGGAAAACTTCCAGACCGGTACCCGATTCGGCACATGTTTTAAATGGCAACATTCGTGATAAGAACTCAGTCCATCAAGCTTTAAGGAACTTGGCGTTTGATGTAGTTGTAGATTGGATCGCCTATACAAAAGAGCACATCGAAACTGATTTGGAATTATTCAAAAATAAAACAGGGCAGTATATTTTTATCAGTTCGGCATCTGCCTACCAAACACCACCGGTTTCCCTGCCAATCACTGAATCCACACCGCTTTACAATCCTTTTTGGACATATTCTCAGGCCAAAATCGATTGCGAGGATAGACTTATTCATGCCTACCGTGACGAAAAATTTCCAATAACTATTGTACGTCCGTCTCACACTTATGATCGCACAGTTTTACCATTCGAAGGCAGATATAAGGTAGTTGATCGGATGCGAAAAGGGAAAAAAGTTATTGTTCATGGTGATGGTACTTCACTTTGGGTATTGACGCACCATCTCGATTTTGCAAAGGGATTTGTCGGCTTACTTGGAAATAGTCATGCTATCGGTGATGCATTTCACATCACCTCAGATGAGCTGTTGAGCTGGAACCAAATATTTGAAATTGTAGCCCATGCAGCAAAAACCGAAGCTAATATTATCCACATTCCTTCGGATATAATTGCTAAGTTTAATTCTTCTTGGGGGGCAGGACTATTGGGTGATAAATCCCACAGTATGATTTTCGATAATTCAAAGATCAAACGTATCGTTCCTGACTTTACCGCAGCCGTTCCTTTTTCTCGTGGAGCAGAAGAAATCATGGCTTGGTATGATGCTGATCCGGTCAGGCAGCTGGTAGACAATGAATTAGATCAGCAGATGGATGAAATAATCGCGGCTTACGAGTCCATCAGACCATAGATTGAAGATAAAACATTTCTTCTATAGGAAAGAATTAATAGTTTTTTAGCTGTAGTTTTAAATTTTCTGAGTTAACCGACCCAGTAAATAATAAATATGAATTGAGTGTGTCTAAAAGGGGATAAATAAATAACCTGTGATGAAAAAAATTAAAGGTCTTTTAAGATTATTACGATTTGAACTTCCGTTCGCAGCTGGGGTATGCGTTGTAATGGGTCAACTGTTAGCATTAGGTAAGTTCGCTTCCATTTTAGAAACAACGATTGCTTTCTTATCTGTATTCTCAATTTCTGCTTCAATATTAGTTTTAAATGATTATTTCGATGTTGAAACTGATAAAATAAATGCTCCCAACCGACCTATAGCCTCAAACCTTGTTACTTCATCGGAAGCTTTAGTGCTATCAATAATTCTTCTATCCATTGGTCTTGTTCTTAGCTATTTGATTGGGGTTATAGCTTTATTTTGTTCGATTATTATATCGATTATTGGGTTTCTCTATAACTGGAAATATAAGAAAAGTGGGTTGCCGGGAAATCTGATGGTAAGTTTTTCTGTTGGGATGACGTTCATTTATGGTGGTGTATCAGTTGGTTTATCCTTTAATACAATAGTATGGTTTTTTGGAATAATTGCAGCATTGATTGATTTAGGAGAAGAAATTGCTGCCGATGCAATGGACATGCAAGGTGATCTTCTAATCAACTCAAACTCGCTTGCACTTAAAAATGGAAAGAATTTTGCTCTCAAGATAAGCAGTTACATTTTCATTTTTGTTATTATATTGACAAGCATTCCTTTCATACTGAAATGGTTTACAATAATTTATTTACTGCCCATTGCGATAATAGATATTTCTATTGCTTATTCCACTGTGAGGTTATTAAAATCCAAGAATGATGAAGGAAGGAGCTATATTCGCTGGATCTATTTGGGGGCAACATTGGGATTATTGATTTTCATTTTAATGAGATTTTTAGATTTATAAAAGTGAAGTACCCAAATCTGACCAGCAAATAAAACGTACATAGTTCTCGATATTGCATTTGCTTAGATTTTAAGTTTTCTGAGATAAACAACATTGAAGTATTCAACTGGATATTAAAATAAATTAACTTCGATGAAACTAATAAAAAAAATAATTATAAAACTACTCTCAAGAAAAACTATTAGCGTTATTCGAAACAGCCTCCATTTATTTGAATTGAAAAGTACGAGAGAAGTCTTTAATAAAGCATCAGAAATTCCTGTAAACATTGGGATAGATATCTTAGATGAACTGCAAAACAAATATTCATTCCCTCCTGATTATGGTTACGACAAGGACAGCCTTGCAAATAGAGGAACATTACGGGCAAAAGAAATTCTGCGTTTTTCAGGCGCAAAAAAAAGTCATTCGTTTTTAGAGTTAGGATGTTGGGATGGAATGGTAAGTTGTTTTCTGAGTAAGAAGGGGAAAAGAGTTACAGCAATAGATAAAACAATTAAAGGGTTTGATAACAGAGCAGAATATCAAGGCGTAAAATTTTTTCAGATGGATGCGGCTAATTTGCAATTTGAAAATGATAGCTTTGATTTCATTTTTTCATATGATTCATTTGAACATTTTGAACAGCCAGAATTAGTATTAAGAGAGGCAATTCGAGTTTTGAGAAACGGAGGTTACATTTTCCTATCTTTTGGGCCTTTGTACTATTCCCCGTTTGGTGAACATGCTTATCGCTCAATAACTATTCCATATTGTCAATTCCTTTTTCCAAAAGAACTAATTAACATCTATGCAAATCAAAATGGATTAACGCCTATAGATTTTAACCACGTAAATGGATGGTCTCTAGATGATTACAGTAACCTCTGGAATAAATATTGTGGTGTTCTATACAAATTAAGGTACACTGAAATTCAAAATTTAGAGCATGTTAATTTAATTAGAAAATATCCTTCACACTTCAAAAAACGGTCAAATAACTTTAATAATTTTATTGTTTCTTCAGTAGATATTTTGTTGAGAAAAAAATAGTACCAATGAAGCGGTATTCTGAGGGTTTTGAGTAATTATGACGCCTTCTGTTGTAATCGTATTAATAATTCTGAAACCGTATGTTCTTGATGATCTATAATCTTAATAGAACTAGTAATTTATATTATGATTAAGTTGAACTAAAGATAGCTATCTCTATGTATATTAAATTAGTTATCTTGTTCCAATTGCAAAAAATTTCACTAATAATAAACCCGCAATAAATCCGCCAATGTGAGCGCCATAAGCAACTCCACCTTCTGAACCGCCTAAAAGCCCAATTCCGCTAATTAGCTGAAATGCAAACCAAATCCCGATTGCTACAATTGCTGGAACTACTAAAAGCTGATAAAACATTATTACTCGAACCTTTCTCTTAGGAAAAAGTAGAAGATATCCGCCAAGCACACCTGAAATTGCTCCCGATGCTCCCAATGAAGGAATTAATGTTCCACTTCCTATGGAAACACTAACGAACACATGTGCAAGTGATGCAATTATTCCGCAAGTGATATAAAATATCAAGTATCTAAAATGCCCAATTCGGTTTTCAATATTATCGCCAAATATCATTAAGAAAAGCATGTTACCGAAGATATGAGCAAATCCTCCATGCATAAACATTGAAGTAAGAAGAGTTAAGTACACTGAACCTGGAGTGTGCTGCAATCCAGGCACTTGGTATCTTGCCCCTGTCGCTGGATCTTCGTACACTTGGTCTTCAGTAACGATATCTTTCCCGGTTACAATTTCTTCCGGCACAGTTGAAAAGCTGTATGTAAACTTTTGGTTATTACCGAGTCCTTGAAAGAAAACAAAAACAAAAATATTGGCAGCAATCAGCAGATAATTGATCATTGGTTTTAATCTGCGATCACTGTTATCGTCACCAATAGGCATTAACATTTAAATTCCTTCATATTTTTTTATAATAGCCACGACCTTCAGATCGTGGGAAGATAAACTAAAAAAGATTATGGCTTTAGCCACATTTGTATTCTGTTTGATGTGACTAAAGTCGAAATATAAACGCTCTCTTGAGTCAGTTGACTAAAGTCAATTGTAATAAATAATTAAAAACTAACCCCATTCTATTCGTTTTCTACAAAACTAACTTTGCTGGGCAAAACGTACTAAAAAAATATGATTAATAACCAGTGCAAGCACAACTACTATTAAACCCCCAATAACATTAAACCAAAGAAACGGTATGCCTGTGAAAAAGAAACAGTACAAAACAGTTATTTCAGCAATTATGGCTGCCACAAAAGTAGGTGTTCCTTTAACCTTTTTGAAATAGAATGCTACGAGAAAAATACCGAGGATTGTTCCATAAAAAAGTGAACCGAGAATATTTACTGCTTCAATGAGCGATCCCAGCTTATTAGCAAAAAGTGCGAAGAAAATTGCATAACACCCCCATAGGACCGTTGAAATTTTTGAAACGAAAACGTAATGACTATCTGAAGCATCTTTTTTAATGACTCTCCTGTAAATATCTATCACGGTTGTTGAGGCGAGAGCATTTAGTTCGGCTGAAGTTGAAGACATAGATGCAGAAAATATTGCGGCAAGCACTAATCCAATGAGACCAACAGGTAGAAAGTTTATTACAAAACTTAGGAAGATATAATTAGTATCGTTTGTATCGGCGTTTTTATTCTCCTTTTTCATCAAATCAAGATATTGACCTCGCAGATTTGTCATTGAGCTTTGCACATTTTCTATCTTATCAAATGATTGTTTTTCCTGTTCGGCATTATTTTTATTAATTGCATCCACCATCGAAATTAATTCATTAGTTTTTAGAGAACTCAGTTTTTTGTACTCTTCATTCATCGAATGATACTCAGTACTATACTGACTATTCTCAACTGATTTAATGCCTGCAGGGTTAAAAAAGAGGGGAGGAGTAATGAATTGGTAAAACACAAAAACCATCACGCCTGTAAAAAGAATGAAAAACTGCATCGGAATTTTAACAATTCCATTCACAAGCAAACCTAACCTGCTTTGTGCGATTGAACTGCCGCCTAAATACCGCTGAACTTGAGATTGATCTGTTCCAAAGTATGATAACATTAAAAAAGTACCGCCGATTAATCCTGACCAAAAAGTATAGCGATCATTAAAATTGAAGGAGAAGTCTAAAGTGTTTAACTTACCCATTTTACCGGCAATTATGGCTGCATCAAAAAAAGAAATATTGCTTGGCAGCAGCAAAATAATTGTAATAAATGCAGCAATCATCCCGACAAATATTATTGTCACTTGCTGTAAGTGAGTTTTGTTAACAGCAATTGTTCCGCCGACTGTTGTGTAGAGAATTACCAGGATGCCAACAAGCACTATTGTTATGTTTATATCCCAACCGAGAATTAAGGAGATAATAAGTGAAGGAGCAAAAATTGTGAATCCAGCAGCTAATCCTCTTTGAATAAGAAATAAAGCGCTCCCAAGAATTCTATTCTTTAAATCGAAGCGGTGCTCAAGATATTCATAAGCAGTGTAAACATTTAATTTATGGTATAATGGAACAGCAGTAATTGACAGTATTACCATGGCAATTGGCAACCCAATGTAGAATTGAATAAATCTCATTCCATCTACATACGCTTGCCCAGGAGTCGAAAGAAATGTTATTGCGCTCGCTTGAGTTGCCATAATTGATATTGCAATTGTATACCAAGGAGTAGTCCTGCTGGATAGGATGTAATCATTTAAATCTTTCGTTTTTCTAGTTTTCCAAACGCCGTAAATAACAACGAATGAAAGAAAACCACACATTATAACCCAGTCAACAGTACTCATCAAAATGCCGCAGCAATAATGTAAAACAGAATTAGTTCGATGACTAAAAAGCATAGTACCAATGAATACCAGCTTCTCCAGTTTTTGAAAAGTGGGGGAGAGTTTTCCTGATGATCTTTGCTTATGTTTTGTTTATTTGTCAATAGATTAAAGTCAAAACTTAATTAATTATTTACCTTGTCTTGCCGAGATTAAGTTCACAAATAATTTATATGCACCCGGAACCCCTTCCGGTAATTGTCTAAAGAATGCATAGCCCGAATAAATAAAAACACCTTTTCCAAACTTGGCAAATAATAAACCGCCGCTTTTAGGTGTTTCATTTTTATCATTGCACTCAATTACGGTTTCATATTTAGGGTCCCACTTATCTGCAAAGTATAAACCTCGTTCTTGAATCCAGCCATTAAAATCAGAAGGAATTATTTTGTTCGGGTAATTGAGTATCTCGTGATTAGTATTTGAAAAATTTACTATAGAATTTTCATCAGTGACTCTATCTCTCGAAATTGAAAACGGGAAAGGTCCAATTTGATCTGTGACTAAATCTCTATTGTTGTTGTATTGTACAACCAAAGTACCACCGGAATTTACATAATTAAGCAAATTCGTATTTAAAGAACGAAGCTTTTCTCGCGTGTTGTAAGCTCGAACTCCCGTAATTATCACATCAAAATTATTAAGAGTAGATAATTCTAAATCATCATCCGTCAGCAGCTTTACATCATATCCGATTTGTTCGAGATATCCTGGAATATCATCTCCTGCACCCATTACATAACCGATTGAGTTAATTTTCTTTGCAAGATCAACCTTAACCAATTTTATTTCCGCTTTTGGGAAATATGACTGTGATGGAATATGTTTATAATTAAGCTCGATTAATTCTCTGTCAGAATTACCTTTGCTTGTATTTATTTCAAACGATACTACTTCGGTTGAGTTATTTGGGGGAGGAGAAATATTAAAGGTCACTTCCTTTTCTTCATACTTTTTCTTAAGGTCGAAAGAAATACTTTGCGGTTCTATTTTCCATCTCTCGGACAATTTTAACTTAACTTCGCCTGATAGATTTTCTGATAGGCTGACCAATCCAAAATTTAATTTTCGGGTTTGCTGATCAGAAAAAACGAGAGTTTTATTTTTCAATTTTACCACTACAGGAGGTGTAATATTGAAAAAACTATATTTTTCGCCGTCGACTGGATCGGTCCATCTGAAATAAACCGGTGTTTCATACTGTATGTTTATGTTATCTATCGATAAAGTGAACTGGCATTTAATTTCGCTCCTAAAGTCTGCCGCACCGGTAAGTGTCATATCGTTTATTTCATAAAGCCCTTGAGGATGCTTTTGCTCCAGCCAATAGGGATTGGTGTACTTTAATTTTGACGGTAAAAGTATTTTGATGTTATGTGAAATAAATTGTCCAGTTACAAGTTCTTTATCTAGAACTATTGTATTATCACTAAAATTTGACTTTAGACTTTTGATTTTTATTAGATGATCAGATCGATTAACGATGCCCGCATTAACCTCAATTTGATTGCCCAATGCGCCAGATTTATCAGAGGATATACATTCCAGCCAAATTCCGGCACAAGAACGAATCACATTTTTTAATTCATTTAATTTAACTTCCTTCCAATAACTCTTGGGAAGCACTGACAGTTCTTTGTATGCCTCAACTAATATTGGTAAACTTTTGGAAGGATCATCTTCAATAAAGTTTTTTTCTGCGTTCAATAAAAGTTCTTGTATTTTTTTAGAGCCTTGGACTCTATTCCAAGTCAAATCAATATTTTCAGCAAGATCTTTATCCGCTTTTGAGCCAAGCACATAACTAAAATAATTAAATGTCTCACCTCGTCTGCCGGAGGAACCAAATCCTTGACTTTTGTGAAAAGTACGGCTGATAGCTGAAATTTCAGAATAAGATTTACCTAACAACTTGTTGAAGCTTCCTAAGTCAATAGATATGTATTTCGATAAATCATCCTTTCTGTTTTCAAGAAGGGGAGTCCAGGCATTCCAGTATAGTCTTTTTGGCTGCCATGGGTCAACGTATTTTAATTGTTCCGAAAATTTGGTTGGATCGTCAGCCAGATTAAATGCTTCTTCAGCTAGAATTGCAGAAGCGGTATGATGTCCGTGTCCACCATTTCCATCTGATGGAAACCGGGTGATTATTAAATCAGGTTTAAATTTTCTTATTACCCAAACTATATCGAATAATAATTTTTGCTTATCCCAAATTGTAAAAGTTTCCTCAGGCGATTTAGAGTAGCCAAAGTCGATTGCGCGCGTAAAAAACTGTTCTGCTCCATCAATTTTTCGTGCCTCAAGCAATTCATTCGTTCTGATTAATCCAAGTTGATCGCCTTGTTCACTGCCAATTAAATTCTGACCGCCGTCTCCGCGCGTAAGCGCTAAATAGCCTGTTCTGAAAAGTTTTCCTGATGAAAAATATGATAACACAGCTGTATTCTCATCATCAGGATGTGCAGCTATGTAAAGAACGGAGCCGAGTACATTCAGCTTTTTAAGTGCAAGCTTAATTTCCGAGGCATTCATTACTTCGGCGGGTTGAGCGTATGTATTGAAAGAACCAAAGAAGATAATTATTAGAAAGGTTGGTATTGTATTTTTTATAATTCTGTTTACGTTAATCGTTTTCATTAATCGATGAATAATTATGAATCAAATGAAATTTGGTGTTGATTATACCATTTTCAGTTCAAAATTCAAACGATAAAATATGCGCTTGCGACTCACAACACATAATCGGTACAAGTTCATTAAATACAATGAAATAATTATATTTACAACAACATTTTAACTAATAGAATCGGTGTACTGTAAATGATAAAATTAGATTCCATTATTATTGGAGATAATCATCCCTTTGTACTTATCGCAGGTCCGTGTGTAATCGAAAATGAAAAAATGATACTGCATACCGCAGAACAAATCAAAATAATTTGCGACAATCTTAATATCCCATTGATTTTCAAATCTAGCTACAAAAAAGCCAATAGGACGAGTTTAAAATCATTTACTGGAATTGGAAATGAAAAAGCTTTGGAAATATTATTCAAAGTAAAAGAGAAATTGAGTATTCCAATTTTGACAGATATTCACACAGTGGAGGAAACCAAAGCAGCAGCCAACTATGTTGATGTATTACAAATTCCAGCATTTCTCTGTCGGCAAACTGATTTACTTGTAGCGGCAGGAAAAACGAAAAAAATAGTTAATATTAAAAAAGGGCAGTTTCTTGCTCCCGAAGACATAAAGTTTGCTGCTGATAAAGTTAAATCAACAGGAAATAAAAATATTTTGCTCACCGAAAGAGGTTCTTCTTTTGGTTATCATAATCTTGTTGTTGATATGCGTTCATTAGTGATCATGAAGGAATTGGGTTATCCAGTTGTAATGGATGCGACTCATTCAGTTCAATTGCCGAGTGCGGGAAATACAAGCGGCGGTCAGCCAAAATTTATTGTACCGCTGGCTAAAGCAGCTGCCGCTGTTGGAATTGACGTTCTCTTCCTTGAAGTTCACCCCAATCCGAAAGAAGCATTGAGTGATGCAGACAGCCAGCTTCCACTTAATAAATTGAAAAATATCTTAATTCAGGTAAAAAGTATAGACAGAGTGGTAAAAAATTACTAAACACAGGCCTGTCTAAAATAAATTAGAATATTTTATGTTTTTGAATTATACTCAATTTTGCCTCCTAAATGCATGAGGTAATAAGGTTATATTTCATTTGGTTATATATGATTACTAAGGTTTCGGATAAATTAACATGTTCGTGTTGTTTAGATTTCTAATATCAATAACCTTAGTAACACAACAAATTAGTTCAATTTAACCTTATTACCTTATACACAAAAATGAAGAAATAGAGATTATCTGCGATTGAAAAATTCATTTACATATTAAAGGTATTTTGCACATTACTGTCTAAATACGAAATCAATATTTCAATTCAGTTCATTAACTATAAAAAATTTTAAGGATTCAAAATTTGACATCAGATGAAATAATACAAAAAGGCAAAGAAGTTATCAGGATTGAAGCCGAAGCTGTTACAAATCTTACATCGAGCATTAATGATCAGTTTGTTAAGGCTGTAAATGTAATAAGTGAATCGAAGGGAAGAGTTGTTTTAACTGGAATGGGCAAATCCGGATTGATAGCCCGAAAAATTGTTGCTACATTGAACTCAACAGGAACAGCTGCGATTTATCTCCATCCTACAGATGCACTCCACGGCGATTTAGGAATGGTGAGAAAAGAGGATGTAGTTATTTTAATTTCAAAAAGCGGCAACACAGAAGAGGTTGCTAATTTACTTCCAATGTTAAAACGAATTGGTGTTAAGATGATTGCAATGTGTGGAAGTGAAAATTCCCGGCTTGCACATGAATGCGATATTTTTTTGAATATCAGTGTCAAAGAGGAAGCATGCCCACATGATTTAGCTCCAACTGCATCAACTACGGCAACCCTGGCAATGGGCGATGCACTTTCCGTTTCGCTTCTTCAAAAAAGAAATTTTACAATTGAAGACTTTGCATTTCTGCATCCAGGCGGGAGTTTAGGTAAAAGACTGTCTTTGCAAATAAGTGAGATAATGATTAAAGGAGCACGAATTCCAATAATAACTGAGGATGCTTCCTTTAAGGATGTGATATTTGAGATTACTTCAAAAAGATTGGGGACGACTTGTGTCGTAGATAACAGTGGAGTTCTTACCGGAATTATAACTGATGGTGATCTGAGAAGATTATTAGAGAAAACCTTAGAGATTAAAGATTTGAAAGCCAAAGATATAATGACTAGAAATCCGAAAGTTCTTAAAGAAAGTTATCTCGCCTCTTTTGCGCTGCAGCAAATGGAAAACTACAAAATTACATCTCTTATAATTACTAATGATGAAAACAAACCTGTTGGTATTGTTCACTTGCACGATTTGTTGAATCTCGGATTACAACAACGATGAAATTCTTTACTCTGCTAGTCTTTATTTCTTTATTTATTGGTTGTGAAGATGAAAGGGTTAAGCCATCAATTAATACTGCATTAAAAATTGCAGAACTTCCGACACAAGAAAGTTGGAATTCAAAAGTGTTTTTTACGGATTCAGGTAGAACGAAAGCCGTATTACATGCAGGACACTTGAGAGTTTTTGCGGGTTCGCGTGAGACTTTATTAGACAGTAATGTAAAAGTTGAATTTTATAACGATCTTGAAACTCTCACAACAACCTTAACTTCTAAAAGAGGCAGAGTTGACGATATAACTCGAAATCTTTATGCAATTGATAGTGTTGTCGCAGTAAATGATAGTGGCATTACGCTTATAACTGAGGAATTAATGTGGCGTGATGAGGATAGAAAAATAACATCCAACAAATTTGTCACTATTCTAACTTCAATCGAAAAAATTGAAGGATTTGGATTTGAATCAGACCAAAGTTTAGACAATTATGTTATTTACAATGTTACTTATGTTTCCAAAAGAGATACACTCTGATTAATTCCTTGAATAATCTACACCAAATGAAAATTACTTTATTAATTATACTTTTTAGCTGGACAGTCAGTCTCGTCGCGCAAAAGATCGACGGAGAGTATATGACTGTTACCGGTGATAGTCTTGTTGGTAAAGTACTGAATGGTGAGGCTGTTCGGGAAGTTTATGGAAATGTTGTACTAACGCAAGGCAACATTAGAATAACATGCAATAAAGCAATTCAGTTTATTTTGAAAAACGATGCGGAACTGATTGGAAATGTTGTAGTTCTCCAGGAAAACCTAACCATAACAACCGATAGGGGATTTTACTACGGGAACTTCAAGAAAGCTGAGACAAAAGCGAAAGTAAAGCTGGATGATAAAAAAGTTATTTTAACTGCCGATCTTGGTGATTATTATTTTAATGAAGATCGCGCTTACTTTCAGGATAATGTTAAACTGTATGATACAGCTACAACGCTTACGGCTAATGTCCTTAATTATTATAAAAATCAGAACCGGGCAGTTGCTACTGGTGATGTCAAAATAATTGATTCAGAAAGCATTATAACAGCTGACACGCTCGAACATTACCGCAGTTCCAGAATTACTTTTGGATTCAATCGTGTAAAGATTACTAGTAAATCAAACAATATTGTAATTTATGGCGATCATCTTGAAGATTATGCTCAAAGCAAATATACAGTAATGAAGAAAAACCCGGTTTTCCTTCAAGTTGATACAAGCTACTCAAATCAGATGGATACGTTAGGCAATGCCGCTTTGTCAGACACAGCTTATTCTATGGTTATAGATACTCTTGTAATCAAAGCATTGGTTATGGAATCTCATCGTGACACTTCCAATATTTTTGAAGCTAAAGATTCAGTGGAAATTGTTCGCGGAGCATTCTCATCAAAAAATGATTTTACAATATATTATAAAGATGAAGACAAAATAATCACCAAAAAAGTTGGGGATAAAGCGTTGCAGCCAAAACTGTGGTATGAAAATTCACAAATCACAGGTGATTCAATTATAGTTTTTTTAAGGGAGAGTAGAATTCGGCTCGTTGAAATCAACAACTATGCATTCATTCACTCTTTTAGTGAAATTTACCCTGATAGATTTGATCAAATTTCTGGCGATAAAATCATAATTGATTTCATCGAAGGAAAGATTAATAAGACAGAGATTTTCGGTTCAGTTTATGCAATTTATTATCTTTATGAAGAAGATACGCCTAACGGTTTGACAAAATCTTCTTCACAATCAGCAGAAATAAAATTCAGCGAAAACCAGGTAAGCGAAGTAAAATTATTTGGTTCACCAGCAAGTGACTATTATCCCGAAAATATGGTTGAGGGGAAGGAAACAGAATATTTACTTCCACAGTATATTTTTTTCGCCAACAAACCTCATAAATTAGAACTGTTAAAAACATTAGTTAATTAGATGCAGAAAGTAAACAGCATGCCCACAACAAAATTAAGCAGTGAAGAATTAGTAAAGATTTATAAGAAAAGAGCAGTTGTAAATAAGGCATCTATTGAAGTTTCGAAAGGCGAAATTGTAGGTTTACTTGGTCCCAACGGTGCCGGCAAAACAACTACGTTTTATATGATTGTCGGAATGATTAGACCGAACAAAGGTAAAGTCTTTCTTGATGATAAGGACATAACTAGTGTTCCCATGTATAAAAGAGCCAGAATGGGAATTGGATATCTCCCACAAGAAGCTTCAATATTCAGAAGACTCTCTGTTGAGGATAATCTCTTAGCAGTTTTAGAAATAATAAATCTATCAAAGTCGCAAAGAAAAGAAAAATGCGAAAGTTTATTAGCGGATTTAGGTATAACTCACATACGAAAAAGCATGGGGTATCAACTAAGCGGCGGTGAGAGAAGAAGAACTGAAATTGCACGCGCTCTCGCAACTGACCCAAATTTCATTTTGCTTGATGAACCATTTGCCGGGGTTGATCCGATTGCTGTTGAGGATATTATGAACATTGTAGCAAATCTTAAGAATAGGGGAATAGGAGTTCTAATTACCGATCACAACGTTCACGAAACATTAAGCATTGTTGATAAAGGATATATTTTAATAGATGGAGTAATTTTTAAGGCGGGCGATGCAAAAACTCTCGCTGAAGATGCCGAAGTGCGCAAGCTTTATCTTGGTGAGAAGTTTAAATTGGATAGATATTAAGCTACAGATACACCCCTTTCGTTCCACTCTCAAGAGGGGATATGTTCGAGTTACCAATTACTCGTACTTAATCCACCAGAAACTATAAACGTCATCATTTCTTTTGCGCCCACGTTTAGCTTCTTCACATTTTCTCTTGGAACCAGAATCAAATTACCGGCGAAGTTATATGCTTGTGGAATGTAAATCGCAACTTTGTCCGATTCACCGAGGAAATCGGTATTCTCTTCAGTTAAAAAGCCAAGTAGCTCTGCACCATCATCATTGGAGAGTTTTACAGAAACCGGCTGGTTAAATTTTTTATGTTCACCGAAGAGTGCTTCAGTTAAATCTTTAATTGACATGTAAATGAATTTTATCAGAGGCAATCGGTTGAGTGAATTATTCAAAAGAGTTACAATTCCCTTAGTAAATAAATTTGATGCAATAACACCAATGAGAAGAATCCCGATGAGAGAAATGATAAAACCGATTCCCGGATATTTGAATTTAAAGAAACCATCTATCCATATAAATATGATGTAAATTAAATAAATCGTCAGGGCTATCGGGACAACAACAATCAATCCTTCAAAAAAATACTTGCTTACTTTTTTCATTTTAGATTCTCCTATAAATTTTTCAATCTTGTATTAATCTTATTTTTACTTATTCTTTTTATTTGAACGAGAATCGCACCGAGTGTAGAAATCATCATTCCTATTCCTTCCTGAAGGGTTATCTTTTCACCAAGAAAAATCCAAGCTAAAATAGCAATCTGAATCAGCATAGTTCCATTTATAATACTGGATTCCATTGCTGTCAGCGTTCTCAAGGTTAAGTTCCAAAGTGTGAAAGCAAACGCAGTGTTTATTGCAGCAAGCCATATTAAGTACAGCCAAATTGTGGTACTGATAGTAGGAACTCCTTTTATTAATAATCCAATAATTAATAAAATTACTGCTCCAATTCCCATGCTTATGAAAGTTACAACTAAAGGACTTATATCTTTATTTCTATTTATGTCTCTCCCAATTATCGATGAACCGGAATTTGCTAATACTCCTATGAACATTATTAGTAATCCCAACACTTCACTTTCAATAAGCGAAATCGGTAAAAAATAAGTTAAGATTCCTATTATAAATAATGTTGCTCCAATCCATTGCAATAAAGTAGGATGTTCGCTTAAGATAATGATTCCCATAATCGCCACGATTATTGGCGTGAAGTTTAATATTAAGCTAACGGTAACTGAAGGCAGAAGTGATAGACCTAGAAATTGAGCGCCCTGAGTTAAAGTGTAAAAAACTATACCTAATAGAATTAATTTCTTCCACTGATTAGAAGTTAAATGTTTTATTTCTTCGAAATACTTTTGCTTTAAC
>JBGSOQ010000339.1:0-4024 GCA_041739035.1 Ignavibacteriaceae bacterium
CAAAAATCGAAAAGACAGTCAGGGTATTTGCTTTCTTGGACAAGTAAAGTTTGACGAATTCATCAAACATCATTTAGGCGAAATTAAGGGAGATATAATCGATATCGAAGCCAATAAAAAATTGGGACAGCATAACGGATATTACTTTTACACAATTGGACAAAGATCAGGCTTAGGACTTTCAGGAGGCCCATGGTTCGTAGTTGGAAAAGATGTTGATAAAAATATAGTTCATGTCTCTCGAGAGAATCAATCTATTAGAGAGAAGAATGAATTTACGGTTGGAAAATTTAATTGGATCTCAGGATCAAAACCCGCTAAGGAAAACCTTGAAGTAAAAATTCGTCATGGAGCTAATAAATTCAAATGTAATATCAATTTTAAACACAATAATTTAGCAGTTGTCAAAATGGAAGAAGCAGATTCCGGGATTGCTCCCGGGCAATTTGCTGTTTTTTATGATGGTAATTTATGCTTAGGCGGCGGGGTGATTTTATAGCTCGGCTTTTCGTATTTAGATTCCTCAATCTAAATATAATTTATACCCAGAATCAAAGAACCAAATTGGTATTATCAAGTATCATAATATTTTTTAGGAAATTCAAAAAAGCCCATTTGAAAAGAACCATTCTCAATTTCCATCCATGATTTTTTGTTATAGAGAAGCTCAACTATCCCACCAGTCGGAATATTATCAATTGGTGTATCTGATAAGTAATTTGAAAGATCTGTCAGACCAGGATTGTGACCTATAAGTAAAACACTTTCAATCTTTTCATTCAGGCTCTTAATTACACTCAGCAAATTTCTCGTTGAAGCTAAATATAAACTGGCATCTAATTTTACTTTTTGAAAAGGATATCGGCCCCCATCGCAAAACAATCTGGCGGTTGCAATGGCTCTTATGGCTGGGCTTGAAATTATTTCCTGGAAGAGAATTCCTTTCTGGTTGATAAGCTTGCCCATAAATGGTGCATCAAGTTTACCTCGCTTATTAAGCGGTCGATCAAAATCTTTAATTGTCAAATCTTCATGGCTAGATTTCGCGTGCCGCATTAAATATAGGCTTTTCAATGTTTATTTAATCCCCAATGTTCTCTGCTTTGGATATTTGATTTATTTTAATTTTTTCTCCACTTGTTTTTGAACTTATTTTCTGAAGCCATATCAAATTTTTTTCTCGCCCTTCATTAAAAAGTGTTTTGGCAAATCTTGTATGAAATTTATTTTTCAAAAGAAAATCTATATTGATCTTGAGCCATTCAGAATCGGAAAATTCTTTGCCAAGCATATTTTTCCACTCAAGCCGAAGAAGTTGTGAGCGCGAATTAAAATTCTTTGTACCTGTGTACGCTAAATCTGAATCGCACAATATTTTTTCTAAAATATTGCTGGGTTTTTGAGGAATTCGTGTTGAAAGGATCATCTGAGAAATCATTTTTATTTTACTTGCGGGGTAAAGATGGTTTGTTAAAAACTCACGACAAAGTTCAGCACCCTTAAGCTCATGTAGGTCGTATTGAAATATTATGCCAACATCGTGGAACCATGCAGCGATCAACAGTAATTCCATTTCGTCGGGAGTTATTTCAGCTTTGTCTCCCAATGATTTTGATATATTCACTACTTCTTTTGTGTGAGAGAGATTATGGTAAGTGATTCCTTTCTGCAGGTGACTTTTAAGTAATCTCGTAACATAATCTGAGGCTATATTGAGAATATTTTCCATTTAAGTTGTCTAATTTTATTTTCAACTTAGATAATTTTTATGTAAAAGGGAATGTGGAAGTAAATCCGTGTGATGTAAACGACATAGTTTTTACTTTGATTTGGCTTGATCTGTTAAAATATGCCGATAACAGCTAATCAATAGATGAAAAGTTGATTTTAGGGATTATTTGGTGTGATGTAGATTGGTAAGTTAAACCATTAAATTTAGCGTAAATACCAATTCAATTGAATAAACTATTTCTTTACTTTAAATTCAATTCTTCTATTGAGTGTTCTTCCTTCAATTGTTTCATTATCAGCTACTGGATCACTCTCACCAAAACTTTTTATATCGAGTCTATCAGCCGGAATTCCATTAATTACTAAATAGTCTTTAACCACTTTAGCACGTTTTTCGGATAAAATAATATTATACTCTTCACTTCCAACGTTATCTGAATGTCCTCTAATTTCAACCTTAATTTCAGGATTTTGTGTAAGAACTTGTAACGCATTCAGCAAGATAGGAAAAGATTCTTGAGTGAGGTTAGCACTATTAAATTCAAAATTAACTCCGGCTAAAATCCATCTATTTTCAGAAATTGAAACGGGTTTTTCAACAACAACTTCTTTTATGATTTCCTTAGGAAGATTTTCTTTAATAATTTTTACAACATCGCTTAGGGTCATCTGATTAATGTTCGAAGTACCAGCTGTAACGCCTGTATACAAATCACATTTTTGTGAAGGGTTACCAAGTGAGAAATAATATAAAAATCCAAAGTTAAAAGTCATATAAGTATCACAGTCTGAACCAAATAAACCCTTGTGTTCGTGCGTATCATTTTCGCCATCAAGTTTGTTTGTAGACGGAGTTAAATATCCGGCTTCCGTTACGATTCTCCAATTTTCACTAAGCCGCCACTCTGCTCCAGCACGTAAATTCATTTGGTATTCCAAAAAATCATCACTTAGATTTGCTTCAATAGTATTTTTGGGTTTAAAATATATTCCCGCAATTCCTGCTCCTATGTAGGGCGAGATTGGATCACAAGGAGTAAGATAGTAAAGTAAATCGAGGGCAGCAGAAATTAAAGTAACAGATTCATTAGCGTCGGTTATTGGGAAGTCATAAATAGCTTCCATGTAATTGTAGTTGGCAAGTAATCTGAGTGCAACATTCTCTGAAAAATTTCGCTGCAGTGATAAATATCCACCATAATTGGCTGTTCCAGAATAGGCTTTTGACCAAATACTCATTAATCTTGGATACGTTCCCCCAAACCCAATTGACCAACTATTTTCAGCTAATTGCGCAGATATACTATTATTAGCAATCAGAATAATAGCTATGGTCAAATATTTAATTGGACTTTTCATTAGCAATTCCTAAAAAGGGCAAATACTAATTGAAAATGCTCAACAAAAGTGCCAAATTCACTCAAATATTTGTGTAATTCAGGTGCTATTTTGTCGCTTATTTGATAGATTTCAGGGCAGTTAGGCAACACAAAGGCTTAAATTGGTAAGTTTTTCATTTTATCGTCCAAAAGGTCTGTCGGGTCTATAATGCAGATTAAATATTTCTAAGATCAATTAACAATTAATGAACTCTTACGATATTTTCATATTAACGAGTGAATGGCGTGATCAGAAGGGGAAAAATGTCATTCTTCTCTTCGGTCTTTCAAACGAAATTGGCCCCGTACAGATTATTATTGATAACCTCAAAACGGTGTTTTTTGTAAAGCGTGCTGAGCATCTGCCTGCAATGAATATTGAATATGTTAGAAAGGAAGTTCAGCTAAAAACTTTTTCTGGAGAAGATGTGGATGCAATCTACTTCTTCACGAATTATGATTTAAAACAAGCCGCAGAATACTTTAGTAAAAACGGTATAATCACTTATGAGTCCGATATTGATCCGGTAAAAAGATTTTTGATGGAAAGGGGAATTAACTCTCAGTTGAGAGTAATAGGGGAACCAATCAAAAAGAATAATTTAACTGTTTTTCATAATCCAAAAGTCGAACCATGTCAAATTAATCCACGATTTAAAATGCTATCGCTCGATATTGAAACAGGGACAAAACAAAAACAGCTTTATTCAATTGCAGGTCATCTCACAATTGATAGTCAGGAAGCGACAAAGGTTTTTCTTTTATCTGATAATGACAAAAATCTTCCCGAGTACGTTGAAAGTTATTCAAATGAAAAAGAAGTTCTCTCAAGATTTGTTGAATGGTTTAAGGAGGCTGACCCCGATTTAATAGTGGGATGGCACATTATAGGTTTTGATCTGATTTTCCTTGAA
>JBGSOQ010000383.1:0-1971 GCA_041739035.1 Ignavibacteriaceae bacterium
TGACAAGTATTTGCAACATTGTTTAATGGACTTTGAATATGATGATCAGTAAACTTAACTCCGCCTTCACTCTTGTATGGCATATGACAATCCGCGCAGGCAACACCACGCTTCGCATGAATTCCCGTCGTAAACAACTCATAATCCGGATGCTGTGCTTTAAGCATTGGAGCACGACTAAGCTTGTGGGTCCAATCCGTGAAATCAGTATTGTCGTAGTATTCCTCCATTTCATCAGCACTGAAACCATTATCCCATGGAAAAGTTAGATATTTTTCTTCTTTACCCTTGAAATAATATTCGACATGACATTGAGCACAGACGAGTGATCTCATCTCCTGACGAGTGAAAGTATTGATATCTTTTCCTCTTCGCTGAAACGCTTCAACAAGTGCAGGTCGAGTAATTCTTAAATTCATTGTTTTGGGATCATGACAATCCTGACAGCCGATTGGATTAATAATTTGAGAACCGAGATCAATCCACTTGGCTTTATAAAAATTAGCGGCACCCATCTCATTCATCAATCTGGGTACGTCTGTACTTTTACATGTCCAGCATGTTGCCGGCTGGGGACTTTCTTGAACACCTCCGGTTCGTAATATTTTTCTGATATCATTAACCGCATGAGCATGACCTCTGCCTTGATTATACTCTCTTGAAAAACTATAACCTGCCCAAAGAATAACAAGTTCAGGATATTTTTCAAGATAATCAATCATAACTGAACCGGCATGTTTACTGGCAAAGTTTGTATCAAGAGTATTACGATAAGTCTCATATTCTCTCGGAAAATTTTCTCCCCACACTTCATTGCGTGGTTCCCAATCATTTATTGGCTTAACCATTTGTAAAGTGTAAACGGCTTCGCTTCTTCTTTCGATAATCGACGAGGCAAATAATCCGATCAAAAAAACGATTATGACTGTTGCAAAGAAAAGCAGCCAGGCAATCCATGGTTTTTGTTTAATGATTTCAGAAATTGGTCGCATAGAATTTTACCTATTAATTATTTTTACTTTTAGAAAATATTTGTTGAATCCATTCCGGTATGATTGGTGACGAAACGGGAACTCTTGCATAAGGAGTTGAAGCCAAACTATTTACTCTTCCATGTGGAGTTTCACGATGGCAATCCCAGCAATATCTCTCTTCTTCTTCAATTATACTTTTAGCGCTAATTGCTCGAAGCGAAATTGGATGAATAACGTTGGAATGGCAGCGAATACAATTCTGTTGAACAGCTTTTTTACCTGCATGCTTAATTTGGATTACCTGCGGCTCAAGCCGGAAAGTGAACATGAATGAATGCCGTAATCCATCGCTCGCTTTAAAAAAATATTTATTTATAAAATTATCTTGCGGCACGTGACAATCATTACACGTTGTAACTCTTCCATGACTGCCTCTTTCCCAGGTAGCATATTGCGGAGCCATTACATGGCAGTTGACACACGCTTTTGGATCATCCGATAGATACGAAGTTGCTCTGGCTGCATGAAGAATAAATAACAGCAACCCAATAAAAATTCCTAACAGCATTGTTACGATGAACCGCCATCCTTTGGGCGGTCTAAAAATTGTAAGAAGTTTTTTAAGTTTTTTCATCTTTGATCAATTAAACTTTACAACTTGATGACGCAATTCCCAGGTCAGATTCTAAATTATCCAGCTCATCTTCCGAAAGTACTTTTTGAAGCTCTTGGAATAGTTCTCTTTCCTCTTTCCTAATATGAGATTCTAGAAGCTTTCCAAGTTCGTTTAGGTCTTCTTCAACTGAATTAGAGTTTTTCACTCTCTCAATAAGCAAATAAATTTTTTGATGGTCTACAATAAGTTCATCAACTAGTTCACTAATTTCTTTTCTCTTATTTCTCGCAAGAGGAAATAGAATTTCTTCTTCCTTTTTAAAGTGAGGAACTAAATTCTCCTCGAAAGATCTCAATGTGTAATCCCTCTTGCCAGCGCTAG
>JBGSOQ010000417.1:0-14798 GCA_041739035.1 Ignavibacteriaceae bacterium
GAAGGTTGGTGAAGTTTCTGATGTTATCAAAACTAATTTTGGTTATCATATTATAAAACTTACGGAGAAAGCTCCTCTCCCAACTTTGGATGAAGAGCGTGAAAATCTAAAGAAAATATTTAAGCAAACAAGATATCAAGATCAGTATGATCTGCTGGTTGACAGCTTGCGAAATAAATACGCATATAAATTAAATGGTCAGACTTACTCCCAACTAGTTGAAAAAGGTGATTCAGTTAAAGCTGGTGAACAAAATACCAAGATAGAGGAAATTAAAGATCTACCACTTTATACTTATGCCAGCCAAACTGTTAAAATTTCTGACTTCTGGCAAAAACTAGGAGCAACTACGGATTTTGCCAATAGGATAGTAACGCCTGATGTGCTTACAAACGCAATAAAAAAAATCAGCAGTGATGAACTTCTTGAACAGGAAGCGTTAAATCTTGAAAAAACAAATGCTTCCTTTGCATCGCTGATGGATGATTACAAGAACGGTATTTTCATTTTTAAGCTGCAGGAAGATGAAATATGGAATAATATTTCCGTTGACAGTGTGAAGCTTTATGATTTTTATCAATCAACAAAAGAAAAATATGTTTGGCCAGATAGAGTCAGTTTTAGTGAAATTTTCACAAGAAAAGATTCGTTAGCACAAGCTTATCTTAACCAGTTAAAATCCGGTGCTAACTTTGATACTTTGGCACATAAATTTACTGAGAGACCCGGCTTTAAAGAAAAGGCGGGTAGGTTTGATTTAGTTGATTCAAAATCGACCCAGCTATCGTTGGAAGCCGATAAGCTGAAAAATGTAGGAGATTATTCATCGGTAATTAATAATGCAGGTGGATTTTCGATTTTGCGTCTTAATTCAAAAGAGGCATCAAGAATAAAAACCTTTGAGGAAGCAAAACCTGAAGTATCCGGTGCGTTCCAGGAATATGAAAGTAAACGGCTTGAGCGCGAATATCTTGATAGTCTAAAAAAGAGATATAACCCGGTAATTAATTATGAAAAGCTTGAACAAGCTTTTAAGAAATAGTTTTTACTTACTTTTTATACCTGCAATTATTTTTATTGGTTGTTCTAAAGAACCGGAAAAAAAAGAATATGTTGCAAGAGTAAATGATTCTTATTTAATTGAGGAAGAGTTAAATGATTTTGACTCCCTGTTTAACGGAAGCTTTTCAAGAGCCGAAATAATAAATAAGTGGGTTGAAAAAGAACTTTTATTTCAAGAAGCTATTAAGCTGGGTTTAACTGATGAGGAAGATTTCAACCGAATAATTAATAATTCGCGCAGAGAATTGGCTTCCTCATTACTTATCAACAAATATTTAACTGAAAATATTAAAAAGCCTAGCAGTGCTGAGCTGCAGGAATTCTACGATAAACATAAGAACGAATTTAAGACAGCCGAAGTCATCTATGTTTTTAATTCAGCATCATTTTACAATGAAAATGCGGCGATAAAATTTCGCACCAAACTTGTTGAAGGAAATTGGGCAAACGCGATTGAGTCTCTTTTAGATGATAATTCTTTGATTGAACATTCAAGCATGAATGTGTTGTCCAAAGCAGAGATTTATCCTATTCGGCTTCTTAATTTAGTTGAGGAGCTTAACCCAGGAGAAGTAAGTATAGTATTGGAAGAAAATAGTTCAAAATATTCTATTGTTCAGTTATTTCGCAATTTTAGCGAAGGTACAATTCTTCCTATGGAATTGATTGCAGATCAAGTTGAGGCAAGATATGTCGCAGGGGAAAGAGAGGAAATTTTAAGTGAGTATTTAAAAGTATTGTATGCAAATAATAAAATTGAAATCAAAAAAAAATAATGATATGAAAAAAATAATTGTGCTGGCAATTCTATTTAGCGTTAACCTTTTTTCACAGGAAGTATTGGATAAAGTTGTTGCAGTTGTTGATAACGAATTTGTTCTTAAAAGCGAACTTGAATTCCAGACTAATATGCTGGCTTCACAGCGGAAAATCGATCCCAATACTCCGGGGCTTCAACTGCAGGTTCTCAATGCAATCATTGAGGAAAAGCTGATTTATGCACAGGCTAATTTTGATTCGATTATGGTAACTGATGAGGAAGTTGCAAGTAGAATAGATTATCAGCTTAAAGTTTTTCAGCAGCAATACGGATCCATGGAAAAAATTGAGCAGATTTATGGTATGAGCATTGAAAAAATTAAACGTGAACTTAGAGATGAAGTTCAAAAAAGTTTGATGATTCAAAAACTTCAAGAGAAGAATTTTGGTTCTGTTGAGGCAACCAGAAGAGAAGTAGAAGCCTTTTTTAATACTTATAAAGACAGTATTGGAGTAATACCGGAGAAAGTTGAAATATCCCATATTTTTAGGAATCCAAAAACCTCCAGCACAAACAAAGAAAAGTATAGACAATTCGCAAAAGCAATTTTAGACTCAGTAAAAAACGGCTCTGATTTTGCCGAGATGGCAAAAAAATATTCTGAAGATCCAGGAAGTGCTGCTCAGGGCGGTGATCTTGGATTTGTTAAGCGAGGGGTATTTTATCCTGAGTTTGAAGCAGCTGCGTTTTCTCTTGAGACGGATCAGATCTCAGATGTGGTTGAATCTCCCGTTGGTTATCACATTATTCAAATGCTTGAGAGAAGAGGCGAATCAATTAAAACACGTCATATCTTGATTAAAGTAAAGCTTGATGAGCAGGCAGATTTGAATACTATCTCCTTTTTAACTGATGTTCGTGATAGCATTGTGAGAAATTTCGGAACATTCAGTGAGTATGCCCAAAAATACAGCGAGGATAAGGATACTGCTCCATTCGGTGGTGAGCTTGGTACATTTTTCATCGGACAAATTGATAAGCAGCTTTTAGATGCTGTTGCAAAACTGAAGGAAGGGGAGATCGGTTTTCCGAGGCGCATTGAATACTCTGAAGGAAGTTATGGTTATCACATCGTTTATCTTGAAAAAAGAATTTTGCAGCACTTAGCAAATCTTGATCTTGATTATGCCGAGATTAAAAAACTTGCCGAGGATAATAAGAAACAAAAAAAGTACAGTGAATGGATTGCAAATCTTAAGGAAAAAATTTACTGGGATGTTCGTTTATAGAATATGCAATCACATTTAATCAACGTTAAGGAATAATTTTGAGTAATATAGGAAAATCCGCAGATGATGTTCAATTAGCCGAAAGACTAAGCGAGAGCGTAAAAAAAATAAAAAATGAGATTGCAAAGGTAATAATTGGGCAGGAAGAGATAATTGATCAGCTTTTAATTTCGCTTTTATCAAAAGGTCATTGCTTGCTCGTTGGTGTACCCGGATTGGCAAAAACACTTCTCATTAAAACTTTAGCCGAAGTTATTGATCTCAAATTCAGCAGAATTCAATTCACTCCCGATTTAATGCCTAGCGATATTACAGGAACAGAAATAATTGAAGAAGATCAAGTAACGAAGAGAAGGAATTTTAAGTTTGTTCCGGGACCAATTTTCGCAAATGTAATCCTTGCTGATGAAATAAATAGAACACCTCCTAAAACTCAAGCTGCTTTACTTGAAGCAATGCAAGAACATAGAGTTACTACAGCTGGTCAAACTCATACATTATCAGAACCGTTTTTTGTTTTGGCTACTCAGAATCCGATTGAGCAAGAAGGAACTTATCCTCTGCCCGAAGCTCAGCTGGATAGATTCATGTTTAACCTATGGCTTAATTATCCCTCATTCCAAGAAGAAGTGAAAATTGTTCAGACAACTACAAGCGGCTATTCACCCAAACTTAGTAAAGTAATTTCTGCTGAAGAGATAATTGAATTTCAAAATTTGGTTAGAAAAGTTCCCATTGCAGATAATGTTATTGAGTTTGCGGTTAAAGTCGCAAATAAGACTCGACCGTCAAATGATGGCAGCAATTCTGTTATTCAATGGATAAGCTGGGGTGCCGGACCAAGAGCTTCGCAATATATGGTTCTCTCTGCAAAAACTCGTGCCGTCATCAACGGCAGATTCACTCCAAACATTGATGACATAAAAGCATCAATGATTCCTGTTCTTCGTCATAGAATCATCACCAATTTCAATGCTGAAGCCGAAGGAATTTCTTCTTTGGACGTAATTAATAATCTGATGAAGGAAATAGATCGGTAGGATAGACATTCTTGTGAGAAAAAAAGAGGGCGACTTTTCTCGAAATACATTCCAGTCTGTGTTTGACAAATAAACAGAGAGAATATTAATCCATTTTTACCTTTAAAAAGATCGAAATGTCTGTACTGTCAATTAAAATTATAGTTTTGCAATTTTATAATTCTTAAAAGCGTAGTAGGTTTCTTTTGCGGCAGTTTTAATTACTGTTGCAGTTGGAACCGCTAACAGCATTCCCAAAACTCCAAATAGCTGACCGCCGGCAATAATTAAAAGAATAATTACGATTGGATGCATCTCAACGCTTTTTGAAAAAACATAGGGCTGAACAAATCCATTGTCAATTGCATAAATAATCGCAATAACTATCAGTAAAGGAGGAATACGAGATAAATCTCCATACTGAATGATGGAAATGATTACGGCGGGAATACCGCCAATTACTGGACCAAAATAGGGAACTAGATGACCCAGCCCGGCAATTACTCCCAGGATTAGAGCGTTATCAATTCCAATAAAGTAGAATCCTAAGCCGCAGCAAAGCCCAACAAATGTTGCATCAAAAATCCAGGCACGTACAAATCTTCCCATGCTTAAGCTGACTTTCTTAATTATCCAATAAGACATTTCGAAATATTTGTTGGGCATTACATTCATAATTCCTCTAAAGATTTTACGGCTGTCTTTTAACAGGAAAAATGTTATGAATGGAACGATAACCACTACGGCAATTAGCGATACTATGCTGCTTACGAGTGCAGAAAATTCGTTAAATGAATTAACAATGTATGCTGAGATTGCCGATTCAAGGTTTTTAGATAAACTTCCGAGATTAAAAAAAGGAAGATAATTATGAATTTCTTTCTCAAGCAGCACAATCTGATCGTGAATTGAAAAGTCCTTTAAAATTTCTACCAGTTGATTGACTTGATATGAAAGCTGCGGAATTATGTATGAAAAAATGAGATAAATTAGGAAGCCCATCACAAGAAAAATTGAGATCGTGGCCGTAAATCTTGTAAGTCCCTTATCTTCGATTAATTTTATAAATGGTTCAAGAATTATTGCTAGAAGAATCGATAGAACGAGGATAATGAATATATCCGAAAGCAAATAGAATAAGTAAGCAAACAGCAAAGAAACGGTTACCCAGAAAAAATACTTTTTAACTTTAACAAGTGATTGATCAGTCATCATTCAGCTTTCTTTTCATTCACTAACGGCTTCCACACGTCTTATTCCAGGTACCTGTTGCATTAGTGATCTTTCAATGCCGGCACGAAGTGTCATTACAGACATTGGGCAAATTTCACAAGCGCCTTTTAATTTAACCGTTACAATGGCATCATCAGATACATCAACAAGTTCGACATCACCATCGTCGGCTTGTAAAAATGGCCTGATTGAATCTAATGCTTTAAGAATTTCCTCTTTCAAAATAATTCTCCAAAATCATTTTATAAGTTTTATGTATAGCCACGACCTTTAAGTCGCGGTTAATTAACACGCTAAAATTTGGGGCTGAAGCCCGATAAATTCAGGTGAATGTCAACCCCGACACAAATGTCGGGGCTATTAAAATAAAATTACTTAAATAGTACGATTACTTTTAATCTAAGATTATTTCTATATCTGGTGAACTGTTTTTATTCAAATTTATTTGCGCTGTTAAATTCCTTGAAATGTCCATAATGATTTTTGCATGCTCATCTTCAGGCATATCAAAAACAATTGGGACACCATTATCGCCGCCAATTCTAATTCGAGAATTAAGCGGAATTCCTCCAAGAAATGGGACTCCTAATTCCTCTGCAAGCTTAGAACCGCCGCCGACACCAAAAATATCATAACGCATTTTCGTGTCAGGAGCAATAAAGTAGCTCATGTTCTCTACGATTCCTGCAACTGGAACATTCACTCGATTAAACATCTTTAATGCTTTCCTTGCATCAATCAAGGAAACTTCCTGCGGTGTTGTAACAATTACAGCGGATGTTAGCGGAATGGTTTGTACAAGTGTTAATTGAATATCTCCGGTTCCAGGAGGAAGATCAAAAATTAAATAATCAAGGTTTCCCCATTCAACATCAGACATGAATTGCTTTACGGCTCCGCTTGCCATTGGTCCGCGCCAAATTATCGGAGAGCTATCATCCACAAGCAATCCGATAGACATTACTTTTATTCCATAACTTTCAAGCGGAATCATCTTCATTGTATTTGCATCTTGATAAATTCTTGATTTGCTTATGCCTAACATCAATGGAATGCTCGGACCATAAATATCAGCATCAACAAGTCCGACTTCAGCGCCATCTTTCGCTAATGCGACGGCTAAGTTTACGGCGACAGTGCTTTTTCCAACTCCGCCTTTTCCGCTTGCAATAGCAATTGTGTTTTTAACGCCCGGCAAGATCGATTCTTTTTTTGCTTCTGGTGCATTAGATGCTCGACCTTCAATTTCTAACTCTATTTTTTTAATATCAGGATATTCTTTCTTAAGAATGTTTTCGAATTTAGCTTTCAGTTGAGGGGAAATTGAATTTTCAGGAATAGGCAATGAAAGATGCAAACTCAGAGAATGATCCTTCATATCAAATGTTTTAATTGTATTTAAAATTAAAACATCCTTGTTAAAGCCTGGCTCATCAATTTTTTTTAGAATGTTAAGCAAATCGCTTTTTGTTATATCAGCCATAGTTTTTCTTTTATTGAACATTTTAAACTTAATAAAATTATTTGGAATTATTTTGAGAGTTGAATAGAATCATCCTCTTTAATTTTTAATTATCTCGGCTTAAAAACATTGAACTCCTGCGGAGTTCGGTTTTCGTGGGGGTTTACTATTCTACAAATATTAAACTCCTGACGGAGTTAATTAAAAATCCATCATATCAACTCATCTTCCGCAATGATTCTTGTTTGAAAATAATTTGATAAGGTTGATATAATTCAAGCTGATTGATGTTACTAAGGTTGTTTTTTACTTAACCGAACGAAGAGATGTTTTTTGTTTACTTTCGTAACATGACTAACTCACTGAATAATAACCTTCTCACCTTATTATTTTAAGGATTCAGCGTAATACATAAATAAATCTATTCTCAGATAAATTAAATATTTTTTTTGCATAGCTAGTTGCTAAAAACTGGGATTAAATGAAATATTTTTGGACTGTATTAAAAACTCAGATCTTATTCTTAGCAGCTTTTGTATGCGCCTTTATAGTATGATTCATCAGCCATTCCTGAGAGTCAACTTTTTTATCAGCATCAATAGGTTTAAGCAGTTCATAATTAAAGTCGGGTTTTAGGATTCTTGCTTTAAGATTATCTTTTAACCCTGAACGAAGAACGTTTTTTAAAAGTTCATTTTTTATTGTGGAATCTTTAATTGGGAAAGCAATTTCAACACGTTTATCAAGATTTCTCTGCATAAAATCGGCACTGCTTAGATATGTTTCCTCCTCGCCATTGTTATAAAAATAAAACAGACGGCTATGCTCAAGAAATCTCCCAACAATGCTTCTTACTTTAATATTTTCGCTTAAACCAGGCACCCCAGGAACGAGGCAGCAAATTCCTCTGACAATTAAGTCAATTTCAACTCCCTTTTGAGATGCCTCGTAAAGCGCGCCAATCAGAACCGGGTCAACAAGCGAGTTCATCTTGAAAATCAATTTCCCTTTTCCTCCCGCTTCGGAATTGTCAATTTCTCTTAAAATAAGTGAAAGAAATTTCTCGCGCATGTTTATTGGAGCAACAATTAGTTCCCTGAACTCAGATTGTTTTGAATAACCGGTTAGATAATTAAAAATTTCGGTTACGTCAGAACTTATACCTTCATTTGAAGTAAATAATCCTATATCCGTATAGATTTTAGCAGTGGTTAAATTATAATTTCCAGTAGATAGGTGAACGTATTTTTTAACACCATCGAATTCTTTTCTTACAACCAATGTCATCTTTGCATGAGTTTTCAATCCCACTAAACCATAAACAACGTGCACACCAACTTTCTCGAGTTCTCGCGCCCAAAAAATATTATTCTCCTCGTCGAACCTTGCTTTAAGTTCTACAAGCACCGCAACTTGCTTACCGCGCTCAGCAGCTTCAATCAAATATTTTAATATTGGTGAATTTGAGCCAACGCGATAAAGAGTTTGTTTGATAGCTAATACATCAGGATCGTTTGACGCTTGCTTAATAAAATCAATTACAGGAGAAAATGAATCATACGGATGATGAAGCAGAATATCTTTTTGCCTGATGAGAGAGAAAATATCCAATTCTTCTTCAAAGATTTTTGGGAGCACAGGATAAAATGGTTTTGATTTTAGCTGATGCAGAGGAAGTTCATATAGCTGCATCATATCGCTTAGCGCCAATGGACCATTAATAACATGAACGTCTTCGCCCGTTACCTCTAAGTTTTCCATTAATGTTTCAAGCATAAATTCGGGCATTTGGCGTTCCACTTCCAACCGGACCACGGCACCGAATCTTCTTTGCCGAATATTTTCTTCAATCACACGCAATAAATCATCAGCTTCATCTTCTTGAAGTTCTATGTCAGTATCGCGTGTAATTCTAAAGCGATGCGCTTCGAGAACTTCCATTCCTTGAAAGAGCAGGTTAAGATTGTCCTTAATTAAATCTCCCATCCAAACAAACCTCGCATAAAATTGCCCGTTTGTTGGGATAATTTTATCGGGATTTAGGATTTTATCAATCTGCAATAATCGTGGCAGAGTATTGGGAATTTTTAATCTGGCAAAATGACTCTCGCCGTTTGGTCTTTTTACAAGAATAGCAAAGTTAAGACTGAGGTTTGAAATGTATGGAAAAGGTCTGCCTGGATCGAATGCAAGGGGAGTAAGAATAGGGAAAATTTCTTTCTTAAAATAATTCGTAAGCAGTTGTCTGTCTTTATCCGAAAGATTAGTATACTCACAAAGATCGATTCCATTTTCATTTAGTTTAGGAACAACATAATTTTGCCATAAATCCATTGCTTGTTCCAGCATAGGTTTAACTTTTTGTTCAACTTTTCTCAACTGTTCGATGGGAGTAAGTCCATCGATCGATGGTTCTAAAACGTTAGCAGCAACTTGTTCTTTCAAACCCGAAATTCTTATCATGTAAAATTCATCCAAATTAGAATGAAAGATCGACAGAAATTTTATCTTCTCAAGAAGAGGTAAATCGGGATTCAATGCTTCTTCAAGAACCCTTCGGTTAAATTCAACCCAGCTTAAGTCACGATTAATAAAATTATTGGGGCTGTTATATTTTTTTAGTAGTTCTTTACCGGTCATAATTGTTTATTTCTTTGCTTACAGTTCAAATATAATAGAAATGTCATCCATTTGCTGTGACTAAATTAAGCCGCTAAATTGTTTAATTGTCAAATTGTTAATTATTCCACGTAAAAACCTTCAAAGTTTAGTTACGTTTTTAGAAGTTTAAACTTCGGAGGTTTAATCTTTCTTTAATTTCCGCACTTTTTACTCTAACATTGAACTAATTTTTCAATAATTGGTGTATTATTTTGGGATTTCAAGAATCGTTCCAGCCGCTAATCTTTCAACAAAAACATGTAAATCTGATTAATTTGACTTATTGTTAAAAGAACCATGGCAATTTTTAAAAGTTCTCTGTAAGGGGATTTTGCCAGGAGGATTCTTATTGAAAGTGGGTCAATTTATCTCTTCCAAAAAGTAGGAGAAAAAAGGATGAGGACAGTAAAAAGTTCTAATCTTCCTACCAACATAAAGAAGGTTAAAACCCATTTACTAATCCATGGTATTTCAGCAAAGTTGGAAATAGGACCAACAGCGCCCATTCCGGGACCAACATTACCAATACAGGTTGCAACTGCCCCTGCTGAAGTTAGAAAATCGGATCCTAGAAGTGAAAGCAGTACTGAACCAAAAACAAAAAGTGCAATGTAAAGAATAAAAAATGCCTGAACATTCAGAACTACTTCCTGGCTGACAGCTTTTTCATTAAATCTTACAGGAAGAATTGCGCGAGGATGAACTAATCTTTTTAATTCTATCAAACCATTTTTTAGAAGAACATAATGCCTTGCGAACTTAATTCCGCCGCCTGTTGAGCCTGCTGATCCTCCAATAAAAAGCAATACAAAGAAAACCATTCTTGAAAACGGCGCCCAGTTTTCATAATCCGATGAAACATAACCGGTTGTGGTTGTTAATGAAACAACGTGAAATAGTGTTTGTCTGAATGCTTCTTCAAAGTGAAATGTGTGATGCGGACGGTGAATGAACAACAAAAAAAGTGTAATTGCGACTACAAAAAATGCATAGAATTTAAATTCTGTGTTGTGCTTGAATACATCGAACTTTAAGTGTAAAGCAAAATAGTGAAGTGTGAAATTCATTCCTGCAAAAAACATAAAAACTATAAACACATATTGAACAAAGGGAGAAGTGAAATAAGCTATGCTAGCATTCTTAGTGGAAAAACCTCCTGTCGCCATAGTTGTAAACGAGTGATTTATTGCGTCGAAAAGATTTAAACCACCTAAAGTAAGAAGGATGACTTCTGCAGCGGTTAGAATAACATAAATTCCCCAAAGTCGCTTAGCTGTTTCTTTTACACGTGGGTGAAATTTATCCTTCGTAATTCCAGGTACTTCAGCAGAAAACAACTGCATGCCCCCTATGCCTAAAAGTGGCAAGATCGCAAGGGATAAAACTATAATGCCCATTCCACCAAGCCATTGCGTCAAGCTTCGCCAGAAAAGTAAACCTGCAGGGAGTGCTTCAATATCTTTAAGAATTGTTGCTCCGGTAGTTGTAAAACCTGACATGGTTTCGAAAAAGGCATCCGTGAAGTTTGGAATTGTACCGTGAATTATGAAAGGAATTGAACCGAAGATTGACATTGAAAGCCAGCCCAGCGAAACAATAACATATCCTTCGCGCTTGCCAAGCTGCTCACGGTCAGCATTTTTGGTTAAGAGTAAAAAAAACAATCCAACAGTAACTGTTATGGCAGCCGAAATCAGAAGAGAGAGAATGTCATTGTGGTTGTAATAGATGGAGAACGGAATTCCGGTTGTCATAAGTGATCCAGTCATTATAAGCAGGAATCCGATAATATTAATAATTACTTTATAATTCATGAGATTTTAAAATATCAATTCACTAATTGGAGAATTTATTTTCTCCAAAAAGATGGAGCTAAAAGAATTATAATAGTATAAATTTCAAGCCTTCCGAGCAGCATTACTGTGCTAAGAACCCATTTGCCTGCAGAAGAAACTGAACTGTAATTCGATACCGGACCTGTAGTATCCAACCCGGGACCAATATTTGCTAAACAAGCAGCTGAAGCCCCCATAGCAGATGATAAGCTTAATCCGGTAATCGTTAAAATTATTGAAGCTATTCCGAATACTATTAAATAAAGAAGAATAAAAGCTCCGATTTTTGCAATAATTTCTGGTTGAACAACCTTTCCGTTTTGTCGCACAGGAATTACTGCTTGAGGATGTAACTGTCTTTTGATGTCAAGTATACTATTTTTTATTAAAAGCTGATAACGAGCCATTTTAACTCCGCCGCTTGTTGAACCTGCACAAGCACCAAACAGAAGTAAGAAGAGAAATATTTCAGAAAAAAATGGTGCCCAGCTTTCATAATTTACGGTTACGAAACCAGTCGAGCTTAGGATTGATATTATGCTGAATGCAGAATCTCTAAATGATGATTCGACAGATTGAGAATTATTGATTATCAAAAAAAATGCTGAGGAAAAAACTGCAATTAGCACAAAAAAAAGATAGAATTTAAACTCACTATCTTCGAAATAATTCAACAACTTTCCTTTCAGTGCCAAATAGTGAAGAGAAAAATTAGTTCCTGCAATAAACATAAATGTGATTATAACATACTCTATAAATGGAGAATTATAATACGCAACACTTTGATTTTTAGTTGAGAACCCACCGCTTGCCAAAGTTCCAAATGAATGGCAAAGTGCATCAAAAAAATTCATTCCACCGAACATAAGCAACACCGCCTCTGTAACAGTAAAGAGAACATAAATCGCCCAAAGCCGTTTTGCTGTTTCTTGAACACGAGGATGGAGTTTGTCCTTACTAGGTCCGGCAACTTCTGCTTGATATAACTGCATACCCCCGATGCCAAGGTAAGGAAGAATAGCAATTGATAAAACTATAATTCCCATTCCCCCGATCCAGTGTGTCATACTTCGCCAAAATAATAACCCTTTTGGTAATGCTTCAATATTACTTAATATAGATGCTCCCGTGGTAGTAAAACCAGAGACAGTTTCAAAGAATGCATCTGTAAAACTTGGGATTGATCCGTGAATAATGAAAGGTAGTGTTCCAAATAAGGACATCGCCAGCCAACCGAGAGTGACTATGAGATAGCCTTCCTTTTTTTTTATCTCAGTTCCTTTTGCTTTTCTGAAGAAAAACCAGAGCACAAAACCAGTAATGCTGGTTCCCAACCCTGATATAATTAAGGAAAGAATATCATCTTCTCCATAATAGAGGGAAAAGATAAGTGAGCTAAGCATAAATAAGCCGGCAAGCATTAGCAGAAAGCCAATGATGTACAGAATTACTTTATAATTCATTGGTTAAAAGAATTTTTCAATTTTCTTCAATGCACCCGGAAGTGTGAATATTACCACCTTATCATTGCCATGAATTTCGGTATCACCAACGGCAATAAAACCATCTTCGCCTCTTATAACACCACCAATAATAGCTTCTTTTGGGAAATTACTATCTTTTATTTTTTGTTTAGTAATTAATGAACCAGGTTTTGCTGTATACTCAAAAACCTCAGCATCAATTCCTTCAAGAGTTGCAAGAGTAACAATTTCGCCTTTGTGAATAAATCGAGAAATATTATAAGCGGCAATAAGTTTTTTATTTATCAGCGAGTCTAAACCTATTGTCTGGGTTAACGGGATATAATCTGCCCGATCAACAAGAGTGATTGTTTTTGTAACACCGAGATGTTTAGCCATCAAGCTCGAGATAATATTAGTTTCAGCATCATCAGTAACGGCTATGAAGGCATCCATATCTATAATGCCTTCTTGAGCTAACAGATCGATATCCCTTCCGTCACCTCGTAAAACCAGAGTTTTTTTCAGTTCATCTGCCAGGTCAATGCTTTTTTGTTCGTTTGCTTCAATCAGTTTCACGCTCATCGAGCCTTCAAGAAGCTCGGCAACCCGTTTACCAATTTTTCCACCACCCAGAATCATAACATTATCAAATTTGATGTTTTCTTTACCGGCGAGTTTAAGTGCTGTTTCCGAACCTTTAGGATTGGTGATTACAAAAACTTGATCATTCGGTAGAAATCTATCGTTACCTGTCGGGATGATAGTTCTTTGATTTCTGTGAATAGCTACAACTCGAAAATCTTTACTATTGTATTCTTGAGCTATTTCAACAATTCGTTTTTGAATTATCGGAGCTGCTTTGTCGAGCTTTAACCCAAGAATAGAAAGTTTTCCTTTTTCAAATTCAAGTACATCGGTTGCAGCAGTTCTGTGAATTAAGTTTACAATTTCCTGTGCTGCCATTTCTTCAGGGTAGATCATATAATCAATACCGAGCTGCTTGAAGTCAATTCCGGATTCGGGAGAAACATACTCGGCATTCCCTATACGAGCTATACATTTTTTTACACCAAGCTTTTTTGCAAGTATAGCAGTTGTAATATTAACTTCTTCGGAAGAAGTAACTGCCACTAAAAGATCGGCTTTTTCGATTTTAGCATTTCTTAGGATTTGGATGCTTGTTGAAGAACCGCTAATAGCAAGGATATCGGTTAGTGAAGCAGCATATTCTAGTTTTTCGGTATCAGTATCAATCGCAACAATGTCGTGTTCTTCTTTTGAAAGTTGTTTAGCAAGATGAAAACCGACATCTCCCATTCCAGCAATAATAATTAACATCGGTAGTTAAACCTTCGTTGATTTATATAAAGTTGATTATACTTCTGAAGCAACAGTCTTGTAAATTTTTTGAAACTCTTTTGGTTTTCTTTCTTTCCAAACTCCTTTATGAAAAGCATATCCAGCAACTAACGGCATTGCAATAGTAGCTTCAGCATAAACCATTTGTTCATAAGTCATAGAAACTTTTCCCCACGAACTTGCTTCTTTTAGTGTTGATCCGGACAATGCGCCATCGCGTTCATCAGCGACAGTAATTTGAATTGCATATTTGTGCATAGGTGCATCTTCTGTAAGTATATCTGCTGCAACAACAATATCTTGAGTAAAGTTTTTCGGAACACCTCCGCCAATCATGAAAATACCTGTTTCTTTGCATTCGAGTTTTATTTTAGTCAATTCAAGAAAATCCTTTGCAGAATCAATTGAAACATGTTTTTCTGGATTTTCAGTTTGATGAACTATAAATCCAAAACCTGCAGAACAATCCGAAAAGGCAGGAACAAAAATCGGAACATTCTTTTTGTAGCAAGCATAAATTACAGAGTCGTCAACTTTTGGTCCGCCATTTTGTTCAAGATACTTTCCAAATTCCCACAGCAGTTCTCTTGATGAATATGGGCGAGGTTCAAGACAGTTAAAAATCTTTGCAGTTGTATCATCGCAAATTCTT
>JBGSOQ010000422.1:0-4746 GCA_041739035.1 Ignavibacteriaceae bacterium
TGAATCTCCACTAGGTTTTGCAAGGATTATCGGGCCGACTGGCGGATATTTGCTGGCTTTCCCGGTTGCCGCATTTCTTGTTGGCTTTTTAATTGAGAGAGGAAAGAATTATTGGTCAATTGTGGCCTCGATGTTTATTGGTGAATTAGTTATAGTTTTTCTTGGGGTACTTCACTTAACTGCATTTTATACTCACAACTTTGAAGAAGCATTTAAAGTTGGTGCAACAATTTTTTCGATATGGATGGTTGTGAAGGTTTTTATTGGTGCGACAATCTTCATGGGGATTTCCGGCATTAACAGGAAGTAACAACTAAATATTTAATGAGTCTAAAGAATTTTATCTTTATTTTGGTTTTTATTGCGGCAATGGCTTTTTTTATGTGGAGCTGTCGCAACTTGATCAGATATATGCTGGTAGCAAAAAAGGAAGATAATAGATTTGATAACGTGGGTGAGAGAATTAAACGAGTCGTTGTTGTTGCCTTTGGACAATCAAAATTACTAAGAGACCCAATTGCCGGATCCATCCATTTTGTAATTTTTTGGGGATTCATGCTCTTTCTTTTAGCGGTTCTGGAATCGATAATACAGGGTTTTTACACACCATTTTCTTTCAAATTTCTTGGACCATTATACATTCCAATAACTTTAGTTCAAGATCTATTTGGCTTATTGATAATTATAGCAATAATACTATCTCTCATAAGACGGTTTGTATTGAAAGTTGAACGACTCGAAGTCGATAAAAAAGGCAAAATTGATGCGGTTACGATTTTGCTGCTAATTATGATAGTATGTATTTCAATGTTCGGACAGAATATGTCTCACATTGCTAATCAAAATTTTATTTTAGAGGCTAATGAACTTAGACCAATTTCATCTGCATTAAGCGCATCACTTTTTAATTTGAATAGTAATGCAAGCATTGCGTTCGAGATTTTTTGGTGGATTCACATTGTTACGGTATTTGGTTTCATGAATTACCTGCCTTATTCAAAGCATCTTCATGTTTTGACATCAATTCCCAACACATTTTTTGCAAATGTTGATTCTAAGAGAAATACACTTCAACCGCTTAATCTCGATGATGAAAATGTCGAATCTTTTGGAAGTTCTGATATCGAAAACATGTCATGGAAGCAGATTTTGGATGGATATTCGTGTACAGAATGTGGCAGATGCACTTCAGTTTGCCCGGCTGCAGCGGTTGGAAAACTATTATCACCAAGAAAAATTTTAGTAGATATACGAAGAAGAACAAGTGATAAAGCTCCTTTAGTGCTTGCGGGTGTAAATGAAAACGAACTTCTTTCAAAAACTTTAGTACATGATTATATTACTGATTCAGAATTGTGGGCATGCACAACATGTAACGCTTGTGTTCATGAATGTCCAGTGATGATTGAGCATGTTGATTCGATTGTTGATATGCGGCGAAATCTTGTTTTAACAGAATCAAATTTTCCCAGCAGCCTAAATAATGTTTTCAAAAGTATTGAAACTAACTTTACGCCTTGGGTTTTTAATCAAGCAGATAGAGCAAATTGGGCAGATGGAATGAACATTAAAACCATGGCCGAGGATTCAAATTCTGAAATTCTTTTTTGGGTTGGCTGCGCTGGCTCATTTGATAGTCGGTATAAAAAGGTTACTCAAGCTTTTGCTTCAATTATGCAAAAAACAAACATCAACTTCAGAATTCTCGGAACAGAGGAAAAGTGTAACGGAGATACTGCTCGAAGGCTTGGAAATGAATATCTTGCCCAAACGATGATGAAAGAGAATATTGAAACTTTGAATAAATACAATGTAAAGAAAATTGTTACTGCATGCCCCCATTGTTTCCATTCTTTGGGCAGGGAATACAAGCAATTTGGTGGAAATTATGAGGTTTTGCATCACTCGCAGTTAATTGAGGATTTATTAAATTCCGGTAAGCTTGAATTAAAAGTTACTTCAGAAGATTCCATGGTTACTTATCATGATTCATGTTACCTCGGTCGGTACAATGATGTATATGAACAACCACGCAGCATATTGAGAAGTATCCAAAATCTTAAATTAGTTGAAATGGAACGAAATAAAAGCCGTGGATTCTGCTGCGGTGCCGGCGGCGGGAGAATGTTCTTGGAGGATGAAGAAGGCGGGAGAATTAATGAAAACCGTACACAAGAAGCACTTAAAACTGGAGCAAAAACAGTTGCATCGGCATGCCCGTTTTGTATGACGATGCTGAACGATGGAATTAAGCATTATGAAAAATCCGATGAAGTTTCTGTTAAAGATATTGCAGAAATAGTTCTTGAATACATTAATTAACTATCACTAACACAAAAAAAGGAGTACTCACATGCAAAGATTCGAAGATTTAGTAAAAGCAGTTAATGAACTGCATGCGGATTTCGAAAAGTTCTATATCAAAGGTCAGGCTGCTGCTGGAACTAGAGCCAGAAAAGGATTGAGCGATTTACGAAGACTCGCACAGGAAGTTCGTAAAGAAATCCAAATGGTTAAAGCTGACAGAAAAGGTCAGAAACCATAACCGATTAGGTTCATTTAAAGGGCTGTTCAGCACAGTTTTCCAGTAAGGAAAAGAATGTTTTCTGGAACAAAAATTGTGCTTACAGCCCTTAATTATATCTGATGAAAATATTCCTAGTCACTTTTTTAATAATATTGTTTTCCTCATTTTGGAAATGTTCGGTTTCAGGGGGGAAAAAAGCTACACCTCTTTCAGATTCAACAGTTACAATTACAGTTTCAGCTGTGGGTGATATTATGTGTCACGCACCCCAGTTTGAATACGCATTGGTTGGAAAGGACAGCTTTGATTTCAATCCGGTTTTTAGATTGATTTCAGAACACCTATCTAAATCCGATTTCACATTCGGAAACCTAGAAACTGTATTTGCCGGGAAATCAGCAAAGTACACCGGATATCCTCGTTTTAATTCGCCGAGTGAACTTTTAGATGCATTAAAAAATGCCGGGTTTGATCTGCTGACAACTGCAAACAATCATTCTTTGGATAGGGATGAAATTGGAATTCTGAGGACTATAAATGAGCTTAACAATCGTTCACTAAATTATAATGGAACTTACATTAATCAATCTGATAGAGATTCTATTAGAATATTTGACATAAAAGGCATTAGAATTGCTTTTCTCGCATATAGTTACGGCGCTAATGGTAATCCAATTCCGAAGGGAAAATCTTATCTTATCAATCTTATTGATTATGAATTAATTCGCAGAGATATTGAGGCAGCTAAGTCTAAGAACCCCGATATAGTTCTAGTACACTATCATTTTGGAGATGAGTATAAACGTGAAACATCAGAATATCAAAAAGAGGTTGTTGATAAGACAATTGAATTGGGAGCAGACATTATTATTGGTGGCCATCCGCATGTCCTTCAACCAGTTAAGTTCATTAAATCTAATAAGAGTATCTTTGATTCCGTTTTCGTCGCATATTCTCTAGGTAATTTCATTTCAAACCAACAGTGGAGATATTCAGATGCGGGTGGCATTTTAACTTTAAGAGTCAATAAGAACAAGTATAATAATTCCATTAAAATTACCGAAGTCGGATTTTTGCCGACTTACGTTTTTAAGGGAAAAATTGGAGACAAATATGAATATGTTATTCTACCATCTTCTAGCGCTGCCAGCGATACCTCATTTACATTCCTAGAAAAGAAACAAATTGTTAACATCAATCAATCTGTCAACGATACCAGGGAAGTTATGTTAAAATATTCAGATAAAATTGTATTGGAATAGCATTTCTTTACTTGAATTTACCAATTAAGAACAATTCAACACTGCAAAGGTATTTTCAACTAAAATCTTTAACTTTGCCAGGATTTTAATTGGAATTCTTCTTTAAAAACTAATCTGTGCATGAAAATAAAAAATGCTTCGGCACTATCATTAATTTTCCTTACAGTCTTTGTCGATTTGTTGGGATTTGGGATTCTAATTCCTATTCTTCCGACATTTGCAAAAAAAGAGTTATTCGTTGATGAAACTGCTATCGGAATTGCTATTGCTATTTATTCACTCACTCAATTTTTCTTTAACCCGGTTTTTGGAAATCTGTCTGATAAATATGGACGAAAGAAAATTATTGTATTTTGTTTACTCCTGAATGCATTAGGTTATGTTTTGTTTGCCTACACGCATAGTTATCTAATGCTATTAATTTCAAGAGTGGTTGCCGGAATTGGGGGAAGCAGCATAGGGGTTGCACAGGCTTACATTGCAGATGTTACAACACCAGAAAAACGATCCAAAGGAATGGGGATTATTGGTGCCGCTTTTGGGCTTGGATTCGTTTTTGGTCCCCTTATTGGCGGAATACTTTCCAAATATGGTTATTTTGTAACAGGTATGGCAAGTGCATTTTTTTCGGCAGCAGCATTTGTACTAACAATGATTTTTCTCCCTGAACCTCTAAAAGTTAGAGACAGTGCTGCCATTAGACACCGAAAGTTATTTGATTTAACTTCACTGGGTATTCTTGCCAAAAAAAAAGATTTATCCCTGCTTATGATTTTATTTTTTATCCTGACATTTTCAGTTGCAAATATTTACGGCACTTTCGCTTTGCTAGGATACAAAGTTTATCATTTTACAGATATGCAAAATGGTTACATGTTTGGGATTGTCGGGTTATCGTCTGCTATTGTGCAGGGCGGATTGTTGGCACAAATTTCAAAATATCTTTCCGAACTAAAA
>JBGSOQ010000017.1:0-1622 GCA_041739035.1 Ignavibacteriaceae bacterium
GGAAGAAGTTCAAAAAGTTCTTGAATTGAGTGATGATGATATAGTGGAAATTCTATTAAATAATTATTCAGTCTGGGAAGGAAAATTAATAAACTGGTTTATTAATCATCTCAACGACTCAGCTATTGAATACAATGAAAACAAGTTTTTATAAACAACAATTGAAAGGTTACTAAAATGAAACTCACAGATTTTGCAACTACACTTGCAGCAAAAAACCACTTTATAAAAGCCAGCTTTGGCGGATTCCAGGGATCAGGCAAAACAAGAACAGCAACTGAATTTATTATCGGATGTTACAAAGATATGAAACTCACTAAACCTGTTTTAATCTTAGATAATGAAAAAGGTTCAAGGTTCTTAATCCCGATCTTGAAGAAAGCAGGGATTGAGGTAATAGCTAAAGATACAGCACACTTAAAAGATATTGTCGCAGCTTTTGAATTTATCAACAAAGGTGAAGTTGATTTTTTGTTTATTGATTCATTAACTAAAATTTACTACAGGTTTATTAAAGACTACAAAGAGAAAAACAGAAAACAGAGAATGACTCTGCAGGATTGGGGAACTGTGCTCCCTGCATGGCAGGAGGAATTTTCAGACCGCTTTGTTGAAGTTGAAGGAAATGTAGTATTCACAGGCAGAGCAGGTTTTGAATATGAAAAGGAAGAAGATGAACAGGATGAAGAAGGCAACGTAACAAAGAAAGGTCAGTTTGTTAAATCAGGAGTTAAGATGAAGATCGCGGGTGAAACTCCATACGAAACGGACCTTAACGTATGGATGCAGCTGGAAAAAGGATTAACCAAAGATCATAAACCATTGCAGAAAAATGTTGCTTATATCCTTAAAGACAGAAGCGACACAATAAACGGGAAAATTTTTGAGATGCCGTCTTACAAAAACTTTAAACCGATTGTAAGATTTATTCAGGGCTTGCCGGTCGATGATGTAGCAGGAGCAACTTTCACAGAAAACTTGACTCCGGGAAATGATCTTGAATGGGTGCAGAGAAATCTACAGCGGAAAATAGAAGTAGAAAAGATTCAGGCTGTTTTTGATGAAAATGGCTTAGGCGATGCAAGAAGCAAAGCAGATAAACAGCTTAAAGCAGTAATCATTAAAAAGATATTCGGAACAACATCAAACACAGAGATTGAGAAAATGGATGCAGCACAGTTAAATCATTGCAGAGCGCTTCTGGAGGAACTGTTTCAAGAAATATCCGCAGCACAGCCCGAAGATCCGATTGCATTTATTAATCAATTAGATCAAGCTGCTTAACAATTCTTAGGTGCGGGAGTAATCCCGCACTAATTATTAATCCGCCGTGGCGGACCGAAAGCTCAGTCACAGTTTTTAGTTTGTTATTTCCTTTACTTGCTCAGTTTCAGCTTTACTCACTTCGTTCCGCAATCTTCACTTCCCTTCGATACAAGTTCAATAACTTTACGATTAAAAACTCCGCCTTCGCAGATTAGTTTGATAAATTACTGTGCCCAAATTGTGCCCAAGTTCGTGAAAATTCTGATTAGTTCTGATTAGTTAAGGGAATGTTGGAAATAAAAAAGGCTAAAATCATTTAATTTTAGCCTTTTTTTGTGGAGCTAAGCGGGATCGAA
>JBGSOQ010000023.1:0-7682 GCA_041739035.1 Ignavibacteriaceae bacterium
AAAATGGCGATCTAACAATCGCCATCCTTAAAAATTTGCAAACATTAAAAGTAATTTATTTCAGCAGAGTCATCTTTACACTTCGTGTAAAACTATTTGAGGTCAACCTGGCTATATAAATTCCGCTTTGCATTCCTTCTGTATTAAAGTCGGCTCTATATGTTCCTGCTTTTTGGTGCTGATTAACCAAGGTCGCCACTTCCTGCCCAATCAGATTATAAACTTTAAGCTGAACAAATGACTCTTCTGGAATTGTGTACTCAATCTTCGTCGATGGATTGAACGGATTGGGGTAATTCTGCATTAACTCATAGGAAGCTGGAACTTGTTTGCTCGCAATCTCTTTTACCCCTACAAACCCACCAAACGCAAGATCATCAATTAATGCATAAGAGCCGATTCCTCCGGTACCTGCCTCAGATGTATCCTCCACAAAAAATTCAATAAGTGCACTATCCGGAACTGCGTCTGGAGGAAAGTACTCTATTGGAACAGTAAATTGAGTATATGTTGATGTGGTTTGGCCAGTTTCCCATCCACCACTACCGACAGGAGTACCACCCTGATACAAAATAATTACTGCGCCAAAATTTTCCTTAGCATCTGTAGGTAAAAATTTGAAGTATCCGGTTAAGCTGCCGGGTTTTTCAGAAACTGAAAAATTCCCTGAAAATAAAAACGGAGGAAAGGAGGAGCTTAAAAAATCAAGTATCTGCATTTTAGCAGCCGATGAACCCGAATGGCTCTCTGATGATTGAGAAACGGCATCTACAAGAAAATCAAGACTAAACCATCCAACGGGATCGCCATTGGCCCAATTTTCAAAACCAGCATTTGGGATTTGAGAAAACAAGCTGGCAGAAGACAAAACAAGCACAAGAGAAATTAGTAACAGTTTTTTTTTCATTTTTAACTCCAATTTAAATTTTCGTGAAATAATGTTTTTTATTTACTCTATAATAGCCCAATTATGATAATATTCGAGTGTTTCAAAACACACTGGAATATTTATATCACAGAAGAAAGAGATCACTTATTCATTTAATGGGGGTTTATCTGTGATATATCTTACCAGCTGATCAATTTCAAATTTTTTTTCATCAATATCTGCATTCACAACATCGCCAATTGAAATTACGCCAACTAATTTTTTCTTATCTAACACAGGCAGGTGCCGAATTTTTTTGCTGATCATTAGGGCCATACACTCCTCAGTCCTCGAATCTGGCTCAACATACATTATGTTGGTAGACATTATATCGCTTACTAGGCAATCTTTTGACGATTTGCCCTCAAGAGCAACCTTTCGTGCATAATCTCTTTCAGAGATAATTCCGACCAGATTGTCAGCATCCAGCACCAACAAGGCACCAATATCCTTTTTCGCCATAAGTTGAAGGGCTTCAAATATTTTCTGATTTGGAGAAATGGAGTGAACTTGGTTCCCTTTCTTCAAAAGCATTTCACGAACATTTTTCACACTTTATCCTTTCGGCAATTTGTACAGTATTATAAATCTTTTTACCGTTTGAATATAAACTCTAAACTGATTGCAGTCAAACGAAAACTTCATCTATTTGTGTTAAATCACTTGCAAAATTATTCATCAAATAGTACAAGTGTTTTGATTCTCAATCAAAAACTGTAATAACTTACTTCAAAGTGGCGCCCAGCAATTTGAGTCCTTTTTCCAAATCACCGCTTATATGAATTCTTAGTACTCTTCTGTTTTTATTGCTGAGAGATCTGAAATCACCAAGGGCTTGAGCATGCTGTAAAGTAGCAAAATCATAACCTGAATCTGGTATTTGAAGTTTAAGATTTGATTCCGACGTTACCAAAATATATAAGCCTGAATTTGGTCCGCCTTTGTGCAATTGTCCCGTTGAATGCAAATAACGAGGACCGTAACCTATCGTGGTTGCTGACTTTTTATTTTTGCTCAATTTATTTCTGATCTGCTGTAAATACTTATCTCTTTCAGGTGTTTGAAGAAAATATGCTAAGAAAGATATGTAATCAGCGGGTTCTACCAGTTTGAAAAATTTATTCAGTACGGCTTTAATATCTTTCCCGGATAAGTTCTGCTGCAAAGATTCTCCGGCATAAATTGAAATATCGCCCAACTTCACAATCGGATTTTCTTGAACAAAATTACCCTTTAGTTTCCATTCCGCAAGAAGATCACTTGAGTTCTTTTTACTTTCAGAAACATTAGGTTCATCAAAAGGATTTACACCAACAACGGCAGATGAAGTTGCAGTTGCAATTTCCCATCTTAAAAATTCACCGCCTAATGCATAAATATCGGGAAGTTTTATCCTTGCAACCGGAAAATCGGCTTTTTCTAATGCCACGAGTTTTTTCTCCGTCGCCCCATCTTTATCTTTCGATGTAAGCATGTGAATAAAAATTCTGTCCTTCCCGTATTCTTCTTTGGTTCCTAGCAATTCTCCTTCAACCGGAAGAATGCCAAAGCCTTCTTTCCCGGTGCTTTCCGCAACTAATTGCTCACCCCATAGGCCAAAAGATTTTATTGATTTAGAAAGAATAAATGTCGCTTTGTCTTTCCCAAGTTTTTGGTTGATTCCAAGAAATACTCCAAGATTGACTGCTGGGTTCAAATCCGAGGGAATGAACGGGCTGCAGCTTAGTTTCATTCGATACGCGCTGTTTAATATTTCTTTAATATTTATTCCAATTAAAGCCATAGGAACTAAGCCAAAAAATGATAACACAGAATATCTTCCACCGTAATCTTCCGGATTAGTAAAAACATATCTGAAGTTTTTATTCTTTGCTTCTTGCTCTAAAGATGTTTTTGGATCGGTTATAGCAATAAAATGTTTGCCGGGGTATTCGCTTTTATTTTTTAAGTAGAGGTCATAAAAATATTTGTAAAAGCTGTTTGATTCTATTGTTGAACCCGATTTGCTTGCTACAATAAATAAGGTTTTGTTTAGATCAATTTGGGTTTCAACATTTTTAACTGCTTCGGGACTTGTATTATCAAGAACGAAAAGTTTTAAGTATCCTTTTTTCACTCCAAAAGTTTGCACAGCAACCTCAGCACAAAGGCTGCTGCCACCCATTCCAAGAAGAACCGCATAACTAAATTTGTCCGAACGAACTTTCGTTACAAAATCATTTATTTCATCAACCCGGCTCATAAAATTCTCAACACCAAGCCAGCCGAGGCGATTCTTTATTGCGGCTGAAATTTTAGGATCATCTTTCCACAAATAAGAATCTTTAGCAAAAAATCTTCGAGTAAATTGTTTGTCGTCCAAGGAAGATAAGGCTGCTTTAACTGAAGATTCGGATTTTCCGTAAAAGAATTTTTGTGTTCCAACTTTATCCTCAAGAATTTTCAGCCGTTCTTGGGCTAACTTTTTCATAAGCTTGTCGAAAGGTTCAATAAACTTCTGAACTCCTTCGTTTGTTAGTTGGGTTGTAACTAGATCAATATCTATCCCAAGTTTTTTTAGATCGGAAAGAATTTGAGCCGCTTTATCAACATTTTTTAGAATTGTATTTTCTTCCAAGTTCCCATGATCTGTAAGGGCAGAAATGGTAACTTCGGGAAGAGTATTGACTGTGTTATATCCAATTAATGGCTCAACATATTTCGTATCGATATACAGCGGATCTTTTGTGCTGGTGCTTGCCCAAAGAGGTCGCTGAACTTTTGCTCCAGCTGATACTAATTTTTCCCATCGTTCACCGCTGAATATCTTTAGATAACTTTGATATGCAAGCTTAGCACTTGCAATTGCAGTTTTCCCCAGGAGATGTTCGGGTCTTGGTAAATTTCCAAAATCCTTCACCGGATTAATTAAATGCCCGAGAAGCTGATCTGTCAGCACATCAATTCTGCTGAGAAAAAAGCTGGCTACCGAGGCTATTTGCGCAACCGGTTTTCCGCCATTTAATCTTCTTTCCAAAGCATTTATATAAGCATTCGCAACATCTTCATATGCCTTGATTGAAAAGAGCAAAGTTACGTTAACGTTTATTCCTTCATATAAAGCTTGTTCAATAGCAGGAATACCAGCCTGTGTTCCGGGAATTTTTATATGACAGTTTGGCCTGTTTACTTCTGCGAACAATCTTCTAGCCTCACTCAATGTTTTCTCGGTATCATGTGCAAGATAGGGAGACACTTCTAGGCTTACATATCCATCGACTCCATTTGAGCTTTCATATACTTCTTTAAAAAGATCACATGCGTTCTGAACATCTTTAACTGTCAGTGCATCGTAAATTTCAAGAACGGATTTGCCTTCTTTTGCAAGTTTCTCTATTTGCTTATTGTAATCGCTGCTTTCAGAAATTGCTTTGTGAAAAATGGCGGGATTTGAAGTCTGTCCTCTTAAACCTTCTTTAGAGATACGTTTTTTAAGCTCTCCAGATTTTATCATGCTGCGAGTTAAGTTATCAAGCCAGTAGCTTTGCCCGTAATCAATTAGCTTAGTCAAGTTGCTCATTTTTTCTCCAGAAAATTTTTACGAGGTGATTTTACAAGTCAAAATTTAGTTATGATGGCGGAATATTCAAACCAGGAGAAAATGAAATGTGGCTAAAGCCAAGTATTGGGAACTAAAATTTACATCAGTTGGCTGAAGCCAACTGCAATAGATAAACTAATAACTTAGAAATATTTAATAGTTTGGATAATACTAAAAAGAATCTATTGCAGTCAGCTTTAGCTGACTGATTGCCCAATAAAAAATAATTTTGGCTTTAGTCACATCCTAAAAATTCTTTTTCACCAAAGCTGCTATCGTTCTCCCAATGCTTATCGAAGCAGTTGCTGCTGGGGATGGTGCATTTAGTACGTGAATCATTTTCTCTGCTTCAACTATTCTGAAATCGTCAACAAGATTGCCGTTTGGATCAACAGCCTGCGCACGCACTCCGGCTCCACCCGGGGTTAAATCATCATATTCAATTTCGGGAATCAGCTTTTGCAATGCTCTCACAAAAGCATTTTTATTAAACGAGCGATAGAATTCTCCGATTCCCATTTTATAATATTTGCTCGCCATTTTCCAAAAACCGGAGTAAGCCGCCATTCCAAGAATATCAGTTGCGGAAAAATCTTTGTAAGAGTATCCTTCACGCTTGAAGGCAAGCACGGCATTCGGTCCGGCTTCAACTCCGCCATTAATCATTCTTGTAAAATGAACTCCAAGAAAAGGAAAACGAGTATCGGGAACAGGATAGATCAAATTTCTTACAAGATGTTCTTTTTCTTTTTTAAGCTTGTAATATTCTCCCCGGAATGGAATGATTTGCAACTCAGGATTAACTCCGCATATTTTTGCAACTTTGTCAGAGTATAGCCCGGCACAATTAACAAGGAATTTGGTTCTAAATTCTCCAGCCATTGTAGCAATAAATAAAACGTTTTTCTCTTTAGCTAAAGCAAGGAATTTGTGATTAGTTTTAACCTCACCGTCGTTCTCCATAATTATTTTTGCATAAGCATCAGTAACTTGGTTGTAATCTACAATTCCGGTTTCAGCTATAAATAAGCCGGCCAAACCATTTACATGTGGTTCATATTCTTTTAATTCGTCGGAGGTTAATCTTTTAATTCCAGTAAGTCCATTTGCCTTTCCGCGTTCTTCAAGCATTTGAAGCTGCGGAATTTCTTCTTGCTTAGTTGCAACTACAAGTTTACCGCATCTATCATGTTTAATTTTGTGCTTCTCGCAGAACTTGTACATTAGTTCACGGCCCTCAACACAGTTTTTCGCTTTAAACGATCCAGGTTTGTAGTAAAGTCCTGAGTGAATTACTCCGCTGTTGTTTCCGGTTTGATGAGCAGCTAATTTATTTTCTGCTTCCAAAACAAGAACAGATTTAAATCCCAGTTCATGAAGGGACATTGCAGTAGCAGTTCCAACAATTCCCCCTCCAATAATTACAACATCATAAATTTTTTGTTGTGACATGAGTCTATCTTTTAACTTTCTAAAATGATAACTCAAAATTAGGAAAAAAGAATGGAACGCGGATCGAACTGATTAAACGGATTAAAACAGGATTTATCTGCTTACTTATCAGCCTCAGGCTAAATCAGTTTAATCTGTTAAACCTGGCCGCCTCCGGTAGATACGCGCTCCATTGTCTTAACTTATTATAAATAACACTATTTTTGTTAAAGGAAATTACGGTTATGCATAAAACTATTACAATTTTTGGCAGCTCAATTCCTCAGTATGGGGATGAGCAATACACTGCCGCAGAAAAGCTTGGTGAACTTCTGGCATTAAAGGGATTCAATGTCTGCAATGGCGGAAATCTTGGAATAATGGAAGCGGTATCGAGGGGGGCTGTTCTCAATGGTGCAAAGGCAATAGGAGTAACTCTTGATTATACTGGATTTATTCAAAACAAGTATTTAACAGAAGAAATTAAGTGTTCCTCTTTATTTGAGAGAATCACAAAACTGATTGAGTATGGTGATGGATATATAATTCTTCAAGGTGGAACCGGAACATTACTTGAGCTTTCTGCTGTTTGGGAATTGATGAATAAAGATATGCTTCCGGTAAAGCCGATCGTATGCCATTCAAGCATGTGGAAGGAAATTGTTGGCGTGATGAATGATCAGCTAAAAAAGGAAAACAGATTAACTGATTTAGTGAAATGCTTTAATTCTGTGGAAGATATTGTTGAGTATTTAACAATTACATTGATCAAATCATAAAAGTTCAGAAGACAATTGGCTGCCACGAATTACACTAATGAACACAAATATATTAGTGAAAATTCGTGCAATTCGTGGCAAAAAAATTCTGCTATTATTACACTTTAGGTTTTAAGAATTCTCTAACCGCACTATAAACTCGCTCAACATCCAATTCCTTAATGCACTTAAACTTGACATCATCTCTAAAACAAATCAGCGGAAGGGGTGAATAGATAAAACATGGCGAACAATCCAGATTTAGCGAAACCATTTTGTGTTCTGTTTTCCAAGGATAAATATAATTTGGATTTGTAGGACCAATTATAGCAACTACTTTTAATTGAAGTGCAGAAGCAATATGCATTAAGCTCGAATCGTTTGTAACATAAACATTGCAGCGTTTCATAACTGCTGCTGATTCTGTTAGATTGGGTGAGGAAACGTCGAAAGCATTCGGCAGATTAATTTGCTTCACTATATTTTCTTTTAATTCGTCTTCGGTTGGTCCGCCAAAGACTAAAATCTTTGATATGTTCTCTTTAATTAATTTCTTACCAAGTTCAGCAAATTTTTCCGGCTCCCATCTTCTATTAGCTTGATTTTTCATCGTTGCCGAGCCCGGATGAAATCCTATTACCAAATCTTTTTCGTCAATATTAAGTTTTTTAAGAAGTGATTCGGCAAAATCATAATCGGTTTTAATTAATGGGAAATCGAGGGGCGGTACGTCTTTCAATTTATGATTTGCGAGCGTCTCACAAAGCTTTAAGTTAGTCTGAACATTATGCAGAGTATCATTTTCTAGAATTCTAACATTATTTAGAAATCCCAGATTTTGAAAATCCTTTCTCAAATATTTTACGGCAACTCTCTGCTTTGCCCCGATCAAAAAATTTATAACATTATATTCTTTCCTGTTTGAGGGATAAACATTAATTGAAACATCATACTTGCCGCGAAAGGAAAAAATTAGCTTTAATGA
>JBGSOQ010000047.1:0-18484 GCA_041739035.1 Ignavibacteriaceae bacterium
CTGAATTGCTGCTACACTTTGGACAATGTTTTTTTTCATCATTCTCAACTACCATTGAGTTTTGTTCCTGTAAATTTATATAATGTAATTACTTATATAAATTCCAGCAACACTTTTTGACTATTATGCCCGAAATGACAATTTAACTTAAATCCTTTATGTTCAATTCTTGAACCTAAACTTAAGCTTATTCTCAAATATGTATCGCTTCACCATAAGCATTTGCGGCAGCTTCCATAACCGATTCAGATAACGTTGGATGTGCGTGAACAGTTTTTATTATCGAATGTCCGGTAGCTTCCATTGCTCTTGCTAATACAACTTCTGCAATTAATTCAGTTGCTTCACTTCCGATAATATGACCGCCAAGTAATTCACCATACTTTGCATCGAAAATCAACTTAACAAATCCTTCACGTTCACCAACTGCGAATGCTTTGCCGCTAGCCATAAAAGGAAATTTACCAATCTTTAATTCATAACCAAGTTCTTTTGCTTTGGCTTCAGTTAATCCAACACTTGCAACCTGCGGCTGGCAATATGTACAACCGGGTATATTGTCATAATCCATTTCTGGATTATTAATTCCTTTAATACCTTCAACACAATGTATTCCTTCAGCAGATGCAACGTGTGCAAGCCATGGCGGACCAATCACATCCCCAATCGCATAAATGTTTGGAATATTTGTTTTATAAGTTTTCTTATCAACTTTGATATGATTTTTGAAAAGCTCAATTCCTAATTCTTCCAAACCAAATCCCTCAACATTTCCTGTTACACCTATAGCACTTAAAACTTTATCGGCAGTTAATTCTTTTTTCTCACCGTTTTCATTTATAGAAACTAAAACTTTATTTCCCTTTACTTCAGCTTTTTCAACCATAGTCTTTGTGTAAATATCAATTCCGCGCTTTTTAAAATTCTTTTCAAGAGTTTGAGAAACTTCAACATCCTCAACAGGGAGAATATTATCCAGCATTTCAATTATCGTAACTTTTGTGCCAAGTACGGAATAGAAATATGCAAATTCAATTCCGATTGCACCAGCACCAATTATAATTAATTCTTTAGGCTGCTCACTTAATGACATTGCTTCTGTACTTGTAATTATGTTTTTTCGATCAACCGGAATATTGAGAAAGGATTTTGGACGTGCACCTGTTGCAATGATAATGTTATCAGCACTAATAGTCTCAGTTTTTTTGCCATCATTATCTAAAATTTCAATCTCATTTTGACTGACAAGTGTACCAAATCCTCTATTTCTATCAATCTTATTTTTTTTGATAAGCATCTCGACATTTTTTGAGATCCTATCAGAAATACCACGACTTCTATTAATAATCTCACCAAAGTTGAATGAAAGCTCTTTTGTATAAATACCGAATTCTTTACCATGATTCTTTATGCTATCGAATATTTCTGCATTCTTAAGCAAGGATTTTGTTGGAATACAGCCCCAATTCAAACAAATTCCACCTAAATTATCCTTATCAATTATGATAGTCTTAAATCCTAATTGAGCAGCACGAATTGCAGCGACGTACCCTCCGGGGCCGCCACCAAGAATAGCTATTTGGTACTTATTTGACATTAAATATTTCCAGTTTAGTTAAATTTTGTTACGAAATATAAAAAGTCACCCTAGAAAATAAAATGCAAGCAATCACTTTTATGACTAATCGGTCAGAGAATTTATAACTACCTTTATTTGCTATGACTCAACTATGAATCTCTGTTAAAGATAAGGCATCATATAGCAGAATTTAAATTATTTTAATGAATTTTATTGCTTGGAAATTTTAGCCTACATATTTGCAGTCTTTATTGGAGTGGTACTTGGATTACTGGGTGGAGGTGGTTCGATATTAACCGTCCCGATCTTAGTTTATCTTTTGTCTATTCCTGCCTATGAAGCAACAGCTTATTCACTCTTTATTGTTGGAGTTACAAGTCTAACCGGCTCGATAAATTATATGAGACAGCAACTTGTAGATTTTAAAATTGCCCTATTGTTTTCAATTCCATCATTTATAGGCGTGCTTTTAACACGAAAACTTGTACTCCCTTATCTTCCGGACTTATTATTCACTTTGGGTGATTTTGAGGTTTCCAAAAACCTGGCAATAATGGTTTTATTTTCGGTCTTGATGATTATGGCATCATACTCAATGATTAAGAAAAACAATATTGATACTAGAGTAAAAGCAGAAAATAAATTTAGATTGATCATCAAATTTTTCTTTGTGGGAGTTTTTCTTGGATTAGTTGGTGCCGGTGGTGGATTTCTTATTATCCCTTCATTAATATTTTTTGCTAAACTGGATATGAAAACGGCTGTCGGTACTTCCCTTTTGATAATTGCAGCCAATACTTTAATAGGATTTCTGGGCGACTTAACTACTTCTATGGATTTTAATTGGAATTTATTGATCTCATTTACAATATTAGCTTTGATAGGAATCCTTATTGGCATCAAAACTTCAAAATTTATTGATGGAAAGAAATTAAAACCTATCTTTGGATGGTTTGTACTTGTAATGGGGATTTATATCATTATTAAAGAATTAGTATTTAATTGAGTTTATAAAAAAAATAGGAGAAACTATGCACGATAACACATCAAATTCAGTGATCAATCTGGATTCAGAATCATTCTCAGAAAAATTCAAGAATGATCCCAACGCTGCTTTATTAGATGTTAGAACCTTACAAGAATTTAATGCAGGTCATATTCCAGATTCCAAACTTATTGACATCTATTTGCCTAACTTTTCTGAAAAGATAGCTGAACTCGATAAAGAAAAAAATTACTATATCTACTGCAGAAGCGGTAACAGAAGTTACCATGCAGGAGTTTTTATGCTTCAACAAGGATTTAAAACTGTTTACAACCTTGCAGATGGTATCCTGGATTGGCATGAACCATTAATAATTTCTTAAGGAGCAGATATGTTTTTTAAACACATTTATGAAACAGGATTAGCCCAGGCAAGTTATTTAGTTGGATGTCAATCAACCGGTGAAGCAATTGTTATCGATCCCAAAAGAGATATCGATACATATCTTGAAATTGCTGAACAAGAAAACTTAAAGATCACACACATCGCTGAAACACATATTCATGCAGATTTTCTCAGTGGATCTCGTGAGTTGGCAAAAGCAACAGGTGCAGAAATTTATCTTTCTGATGAAGGTGGTGAAGATTGGCAATATCAATTTCCTCACTTCGGCTTAAAAGATAAAGACTCATTTAAAGTTGGCAATCTTAAGTTTGAAGTGATGCATTCACCGGGTCATACTCCTGAACACATTTCTTTTATTCTCACCGATACTGCAAGAAGCAATCATCCAAGTATGATTTTTAGCGGTGATTTTGTTTTTGTTGGTGATGTTGGAAGACCTGATCTTCTTGAAAAAGCTGCTGGAATAATTGGCACTCAAGAAATAGGAGCACATCAAATGTTTCATTCATTAAAAAAGTTCAAAGCATTGCCTGATCATTTACAGCTCTGGCCGGCACACGGTGCTGGTTCCGCTTGTGGTAAAGCTCTTGGTGCAGTTCCAAGCTCTACAGTTGGATATGAAAAACTTACTAACTGGGCTTTAAGTATGGAAGATGAAGATCAGTTTGTTAAAATTCTTTTGGATGGGCAGCCTGAACCTCCTAAGTACTTTGCTATGATGAAGAAGTTAAATAAAGTAGGCCCTAAAATTCTTGGATCACTGCCGTATCCTGGTAGATTTAGTTTGCAACAGTTTGAAAGAGCTGTTGAAGATAAAGTAACTATAATAGATACCAGAGATAAACTTGCCTTTGCCGGTGGACATTTTCCCGGAAGCATAAACATTCAGGATAATTCTGCATTCTCTACGTGGGCAGGATGGATGATTAATTATGATGATCCATTTTTACTAGTTACACGTGACAGCAGAATTGAATCTTTAACCAAAGCATTGATACGAATAGGATTGGATAACATAATTGGTTATATAAATGATGTAGATAAAATTGCCAATTCAGGATATGAGATGGAAACCACTAAACAAATAACTGTCCAGCAATTAAAAGATAAAACTGAAGATTACTATTTTCTTGATGTTAGGGGTTACTCAGAGTACAATGCTGGACATATTAAAGGGTCTGTGAATATACAGGCAGGTTATTTATCAGATCGGATTGATGAAATACCACAGGATAAAAAAGTTGTTGTTCATTGTGCTGGTGGAGATCGATCTGCAATTGCAGCAAGCGTTTTACAGCAAAAAGGATTTGATAACATTTATAATCTAACTTGCGGTATGAATGGATGGAAACAAGCAGGTTTAGAAATTGTAACTAATGTTCCTATTGAAGTATTTGAATAATCTTTAACTATAATTGATTAATTTAATGCCGCTAATAAGCGGCATTTTTTATTTAATCAAATTAGTAATGCACGATAAATCAGAGATATTATTAAATAAAACCAATGACACTGAAACCTTATCGGTTTTGAGAATAACTGCTCTTTGGGCTTTCAGTGAATCTGCTTTTGGTGGAATTCTGCATGCACTTACAATTCCATTAAGAGGAATTTTTATTAATGCTGCAGCTGTGTTGTTTATTTCTTTGATAGCAATGTTTTCAAAAAACAGCAAAGAAATTTTAAAATCTACTTTGATAGTTATTTTGATAAAAGCTTTAGTAAGTCCTCATTCGCCGCTAACAGCATACTTTGCTGTATTCTTGCAGGGAATTGTTGGATACTTATTATTTCTTAATAAATCTTATTTCAGAATTTCTGCTCTGCTGCTTGGTCTAACTACATTATTTTTCTCCGGGATACAGAAAATTATTGTGCTCACAATCCTGTTTGGAAATACATTATGGAAATCAATCAACATTTTTATAAATCAGGTTGCTAATGAGTTCCTAAGTCTTGGGTTACATCCGGATATTCACTACGGATATTTATTAATAGCTTTTTATGTAACGATTCATTTAGTTGCAGGGGCAATTGTTGGATTGTATGCAGGGTCATTACCAAAAAGAATAAATTTATTTTCGCAGCAAATAAAAAATCTAACCCTTGATAGCACCGAATCACATTTACTGAAGAAGGAAAAGAAAGGTAAGAAGAAAAGCTGGTTATTTCGTCCAACCGGAATAATAATTCTTACAATTTTAATAGTAGTTTTAATTTATAGTTATTATAATCCTTACAAATCTCAGGTTGCATATATCGATATTTTGATAATGTTGATCAGATCATTTGTACTTACGATTTTATGGTATGCATTGCTCGCACCGTTTGTAAAAAAGATGTTTCAGAAATTCATTTTAGGTAAAAAAGCTTTTTACTCAGAGGAGATTGATGAAATATTAAATTTATTTCCTCACTTTAAAAGGGTTGTAGGATTCTGCTGGAAGGAGTCAGAAAAGAAAAACGGATTCAAAAGAATTCATTATTTTTTATCAACATCATTTTATTATTTATTGTTAAGTAAATAGGAGTTCAATATGTCACAACTTCCAAAACGATTTGAAAAATTCCAGAAGGAATTTCCTCAGACTGCAAACGCTTACGAGCAGCTTGGTAAAGCTGTGCATTCTTCCGGTCCGCTTGATGACAAAACCAGAGCATTGATTAAACTTGCTATTTCAACAGGAGCGGGATTAGAAGGCGCAGTACACTCACATACGCGTAAAGCAATTGAACTTGGAATTACAAAAGAAGAAATAAGGCAAACCGTTTTACTTGCTTTGCCAACAATCGGATTACCGCCGACAATGGCTGCGATGAGCTGGGTTGATGATATGCTTGAGAAGAGATAAGGAATTTGCGATCTAGAAAAATAAATCCCTCAATAAAGAGATAAGAGAAAACAGGAACAAAGCCACCGCAACCAGTTTAATATACAGTGCTCTTCTCTCCTCAGGAAAAGAGCTATAAATATTTTGCAGCATTTTATTCTGTATATTTAATATGTCTTTACTTTTTAGGAAAAGATATATTCCTGCAATAATCCCAAACAATTTTAATATGTAATTAGGTTTTATCATTTAATATCAAAGACTAATAACAAATTGAAAAGATATCAAATTACTTTCCAGCATCAAGAATCTAGAATCCGCCTAACTAAAATGGCGGTCGGCGTTAAAGCGATTGTTAGGCACTTACAATTATTTACTGCTAGATAGTGCAAGGCTAGAAATAATAGTTGCACACAAAAGAAAAACAAACAAAGCAGTATTATTAGCAACTTTACTTGTATTGTTAACAATATCTTCCATCATTAGTCTTTCGTCTGGTAGTTGAGCAAATTTAAATTCTTTAATTTCAGACTTCATATATTTTTGTGAAGTTCCATTAATCGCAACTAAAAGAAAAGTTTCATTATCATCTAAAAGCCTACCAGTAATTGTAAGATCATCAGATACATCTATAATAACATAAGGGACTAAATTATTTCCTTCTAACGATTTTGTAGTTCCACAACCGAACAAAGAAACTATGAGTAAAAAGGCAATAATTTTTTTCATTCAATAACCTCAATTAAATTTGTGTCTAACGACGTTGCGCCTAACCCGCCGCCCAGAACAAGGAAGCCGAGCTAAAACACAAATGCCGATGATTAAGCCGTAGGTGCTTAAATTGCGTCAGCAAAGCACCGAAGGCAAGTTAATTAATTAGAACGAACACTTAGAACAACAAACTATAACTAAATTACAATTTCAAAAATCACAAATCCGCCGAACTAAAATGGCGGTCGGGTTGAGGCGCTGGTTATACGAACATTTATTTTAAAACTATATTATTTAATTTAAAACTTAATTCTTTAAAGTTGTTTTGTGTTTTTGATGAAACTTTAATTCGCTCTGGTATTTTAATCTTGTCAAAATCTCTATAGTCTATTTCCATATAGACTTCTAAAAGATTATTTACTGAAGTAACTAAGGATTTAATAATCATTTTATTATAATCCGTTTTTTCATAAAATGGATGTACCTTAATATCTTCAATCTTATTACTGATATAAATTGAATCAATATTTGTAATATTATTTAGAAAAATAATCACCTTACTACCTTCTCGCTCATAATTTACAATTGTTAAAGAGGAATCATCCGAACAATTATAGACGAATTTTTCAGGTTCAAATGCTGGGGTAAAACAGCTTGTAGCCCAAGAAAGCAAAACCCCTTTTACAGTTTTTTCAGCACCGTAGATTATTTGAGATAATCCACGATCAAAATCTTCATCACCAGTTGTATCAATACCACTTGAATTGAACACGATACTATCCTTGGAGTATAATACAACGCTAAAAGTAAGTTTGTTTAAAGCATCAATCTTAATCTCATCTTTCAAAGATTCTTTTATTTTAGCTATAAGTTCAAAATCGACTTCCGCTGAAAATCCATTGAAGTTGTAATCGTAAATATTATAGTATAAATCATTTAATTCGGGAAAATTTATGTTACATTGGCCATTTAATTTAGTTATTAACAAGAGAGAAAATAATAATATTAATTTCTTCAATGGGACCTCAATTAATATGTTTGTATAACGGCGTTGCCGATAAGCGGCGCCCCAACACAGGACTGCCGAATAACAGCAACTACTATTTATTTAATAAAACTTTTATTTAACAGAACAACTTTGAGCAAGAAACTTTTCACGGAACTAAAAAGCCAATAATTACAAAAATGCCGAATGCGAATACGGCGTCCGCTTGATTGGCTGGTTAGTTGCCTATAAGCTGTAACCTAAACCTATGAGTATATTTAGTGTTAAAAAATGTTGACTATAATTTGATAAATCTCTCCCTTTATCATCGTAAAATAATCCATAAAGGTATCTTAGTTTTATTCCGTAGTACCAATACCAATTAGTTGAGCTATCACTAACTGGTGTTATCATATCTATCGTTCCACTTAATCCGATATTAAAGGAAGCTAATCTATCTTTAAAATTTTCTTTTTCATAAAAGATATTTCTATTCACAATTGAAAAGGAAGGACCAATGCCATAAAATAATTTTTTACTTAATTTGTTTTTTAAAAGAATATCTACTGTGTGAAATGATAAAGAAGCATCAACGTAAGAAGTGCCAATATCAAAACCACTTGTTCTTACAAATTCCAATGCTCCATTATTTGACGCATAAATGTATGAGTAGTCTAATTGAATATTGTAGTTAAAAAGTGTCTGATTTAAATAACTTGCTTCAATACCATAATTTAAAAGGAAATTACTATCATCCGTTATTTTCAGAGGATTTTCAGAATTGTAAATAAATATACCTACGCTTGGTGATAGCTTGATTCGATTTTGTGCGATTGAATTTGAGAACAAGATTATAATTATAAAGGCGATATTTATTATGTACTTTTTCATTTTGTAATTAAAATCATCCTTCTTGTTGCTTCAAAATATGAATTATCATTTATTCCTTTTGCAGTAAGAGTATAAAAATAAATTCCTTCGGTGAGTTCCTCAGTAGGGATATTAATTTGATATACTCCCGCAATTTGCTCTCCATCTACAAGAACACTAATAATTGTATTATATGAATTCTCGAAAGTAAGTTTCACATAAGAATCAGTCGGTAAGCTATAATTTATATTGGGAGGTGTTGAATTATAGGGATCAAGAATAGATGATTCACAACCAATAAAAAATATTATAAGCATTAAAACAATTACTGATTTTTTCATAGTATTTAACCTTTTTATTCTGGCAACTAACGACGTTGCGCCTAACCCGCCGCCCATAACAAGAGAGCCGAATAGAACACAACTGATAAATATTTAACAGCCGTTGCGTAAATTGCGTCAGCAACGCAAACGGCTGTAAGTTAATTAATTAGAACGAACACTTAGAACAAAATCTTTAACAAAAATAAAACGCCAATAATTATAAAATCGCCGAACCAAAATGGCGGTCGGGTTGAGGCGCTGGTTATATAGCGTTTAATTTATTATGGTTTTTTATACTCTACATCTCCGTGAACTTTTGGAATTACTTTTCTTGTGGGAACTTCAATATGTAATCTCATTAATCCTTCTTTTCTACTTAATAAATCATTTCCATAATTTAAATCAATAAGTAACTGGTATTGACCAGCAATTAAATATGATGAAAGTATTGTTGTATCTTTCCCTTCGGGTCTATCTTCTAACCACACTTTTACCGAATCGTTAGTTGGTAAATCAAAACTTACAGTTGTAAATCTTTCTGTTGGATTTGGATATGCAGGTCTTACAGAAAATACCACAATCGCTGGAGTTGTATCATTAGGCGAATAATTAAATTGCGGAAGCCAATCATCGGAATCAATGTTCCCGATTAAATCACCATTTGCATTTGTTTCAGTGATTCCATAGAAACCATTATCAACTTCAACAGGATTTTCTTTCTTACAGCCAGAAAGAATTAAAATTAATGAAACGATAATAATTGAATTTAAAGTTGAGAAATATCTTTTGGTATTCATATCACACCCTTTTTTAAGCTATATAACGACGTTGCGCCTAACCCGCCGCCCATAACAGGGAAGCCAAGTAAAGCACAAATGCCAATGATTAAACAAACTGCACTTAACTTGCATCAGCAAGTGCAGTTTGTAAGTTAATTAATTAGAACGAACACTTTGAACAAAATGCCAAACAAAAACCAAACGCCAAAAATTATAAATCCGCCGAACTAAAATGGCGGTCGGGTTGAGGCGCTGGTTATATGCGTTTTTTATTTAAGTAACCAATTGCTTCTTTTATGTGATTTCTAAATTCTTCTTCGGGATCATCAGAGAAACTTTGAATAAATTCTCTTTCTTCTTCACCATATTGATTTACTAAGCCATTTACACAAAAACTACGAGTAACGTGAAAAAGACTTTTATCCATTACTCCTTTTCTCAAATATTCTCTTGAATGTTCATTTTTAATAATGGCTAATAATCCGGATGCTATCATAGACATTCCACCTTCGCCAGTATTGAAAACCCAACTTGATAATTTATCAATAAAATCATTATCAACTTCTAAGAAGGTTTCGTTATTTTCAAGAACACTAGATAATGCAAAAAGATAATCACCTAACCATTTATCTTCAGGATATTTAGATTCGATAATCATTTTTTTTAATGGTTCAATAAACTCTGAATGACTAAACGAAATTAATATCTCGGAAAATTTATTAGAATCCTCTATTCGTTCGGGATTTAATATTAAAGCACATAATTTATTGTTTAATTCAGGATCTGTTTCTACCACTATATCATATAATAAAGCTATAGTTGCATTTAATTTCGATTCAGAATCTAAATTATTTATGAGTTCTTTTATATCCATTTGTTAAGCATATAACGACGTTGCGCCTAACCCGCCGCCCATAACAAGGAAGCCAAGTAAAACACAACTGATAAATATTAAGCCGTAGGTGCTTAACTTTTTCAGTAAGCACCGAAGGCAAGTTAATTAATTAGAACGAACACTTAGAACAAAATGCTTAACAAAAACCAAACGCTAAAAATCACAAATCCGCCGAACCAAAACGGCGGTCGGGTTGAGGCGCTGGTTATACATTTTTATTTAACGAGTAATAACTTTTTAGTATTGACAAAATTATTTGCTTTTAATTCATAAAAGTAAATTCCACTTGAAAGATTACTTGCATCAAATAGTATTTTATGATGACCAGTTGTTTGTGATTCGTTAATCAGATTGACAACTTCTTTTCCTAAACAATCAAATACCTTTAAGGTTACAAAACTTGTATGAGGCAAATAATATTCTACAGTCGTAGCTGGGTTAAAAGGATTTGGGTAATTTTGATAAAGCACATAGTCATTTATCATATTATTCTCTTCTTCAATTCCAGTAACACCACGTTCAATTACTAACCTAATCGGATAATCAGATGTAGTTCCCCAAGATTGTGAACCATCAAAAAACCCGATTGTATGACCACTTGTGAAAGTTTGTTCAGTGATACAGAGTGAAAATAAATCAATCACGTAAGCAGGAATTTCTATAACACCACTAATAGTAGGAAAATTTTCAGATAAATTTACTTTGTACCAATTAGGGTAAACGTCAGTTGTATCAAGCACAAGTCCAACAGATTCTGAGTAAACTAAAGTATTCAAAGTATCTTTGTAAAATTTCACTTCACTTAAAGTGTCACCAATTACCATTTGGGAAAATAAAAAATCTATTTCTTTTATTTTATAATAATCCCAACCAATAGGTGGTTCAAATCGTGTGTGTATGTTAAAAACTTCAAGAGCAATGGAATACTGACTTAAAAATGTTACAGAATCAGGTAAATAATATAATGTATCAATTTCTGAAACGGTTTTATGAATGAAGTTTTGAGAATAGTTATTCTGTACTAAAAAAAAGAAACTTAAAAATACTATTAGAAAAAAATGGTTTGTGGTTTTCATAACGAACCTCATTTCTAAAATGTATAACGACGTTGCGCCTAACCCGCCGCCCATAACAAGGAAGACAAGTAAAACACAAATGCCAATGATTAAACAAACTGCACTTAACTTGCGTCAGCAAAAGTGCGGTTTGTAAGTTAATTAATTAGAACGAACACTTAGAACAAAATGCCGAACAAAAATACAATCTTAAAAATCTCAAATTCGCCGAACTAAAACAGCGGTCGGGTTGAGGCGCTTGTTAGAACACAAACCTATTTATTTAAATTGATATAATAATTCTGAATCTCTATTATCTGTTGTTCAACTTTAAGTTCTTGTTTAGTTAAATGCCGATAGTAAGTTCTTAAAATCAAACCAGACATATCATCATTTGTTGGGATTCCCATTTCAATCAATTGTTCTTTAAGATCACTGTCCCCAATATTAAATCCAAAGAACCTATCATAAAGCCATTCATTCCGAATAAATCGCCCAGTTGTAAAATGAGTATTTTTTATAAATTCATTTTCATCCATTTCGGTTATTTTTGTTTTAATTGAATCAGGGTAAACTACATCAAGTTGAGCAATAGCTTCTTCTAGATTTTGGGGTTGGTAATCTATATCAGGAACACTTAAATCTTGAGGGAAGATTTTTAGTGCAAGAATTAAAAATAGCAAGATTGATTTCATTGAATTCCTAAAATACTTTTAAAGTGTTCTAACGACGTTGCGCCTAACCCGCCGCCCATAACAAGGAAACCGAGTAAAACACAACTGATAAATATTTAGCCGTAGGTTTGTAACTTGTTCAGTACAAACCGAAGGCAAGTTAATTAATTAGAACGAACACTTAGAACAAACTGCCGAACAATAACCAAACGCCAAAGATTATAAATCCGCCGAACTAAAATGGCGGTCGGGTTGAGGCGCTGGTTATGCCACATTAAAGTTTATAGATAAAACCGATTGTTAAAAAACATAAACAAGAAAATAATCGTAAAAATTAATTCAGTTTATTTTTTCTATTCATTAAAATTAATAATGTTCTCCAAGGACTATAACTGAAAGGATGAAATTTAAAATATTTTACTTTCTCTAATGCTATCGCATCAATTTTATCATTTATCCCAATATATATTTTTGAACAAATTACACTTCCAGTGCTATCAATAAAAACAGCTATTATTAATTTGTTATCTTCGTTTTCGGGTAATAAGTCTTTAACCTCATCGTAAAAACTAGTTTGAACACTATCTAGATTTCCCTTAAACTTAATCCCCCAATCAGCCCAATATGCGCCAGTCATTGAAGTATCCTCCAAACCATCAGGGTAGATACCATCATAGTAACTTTCGAATTTTGAGAATAAACTATCGCAATAAGATTTATTCACTTCTTGAGAATAGGAATAAGTAAAAAATAAAAAAAATATGATCGGAATAATTTTCATAAGTGGTATAACGACGTTGCGCCTAACCCGCCGCCCATAACAGGGACGCCAAGTAAAACGCAGCTGATAAATATTTAACAAACTGCACTTAACTTGCGTCAGCAAAAGTGCGGTTTGTAAGTTAATTAATTAGAATGAACACTTAGAACAAAATGCCGAACAAAAACACAATTTCAAAAATTATAAAATCACCGAACCAAAACGGCGGTCGGGTTGAGGCGCTGGTTAGGCTATTAATATTAAAGCATTAATCAAACACTGGTTCTGAATCTCTTACTATAAATTCAAGCTCTTTTTTATTTATACTGACCATAACATAAAAATCGCTTTTTATTGATTGAAAACTTATCATACTTGATAATCTTTTTTGAGGCAATATTACCTTGATTATATTTACTTCGTAATCTAGAATATCTACTTCAGCAACCATAATAGCGTGATAATCTGGATCCGTAAGATTATCTTTAAAAACAATTTTATCTTCACTTGCGCTATTGGTTAATTTTATTATAACATTTTCTTTATAAAACTGACCATCAAAATAAAAATATATCTTATGGGTCTTTATTTCTAAGTTTAAAAGTTCTTTTTGAACTTTAGTTGAATCATTATCAATTATTATTTTATTCTGAGTATTGGACTTACAAGAGATGAAAAGAGAAAATATAGCAAATAAGCTAATGATTAAGATATATTTCATTTAAGTAGCCTAACGACGTTGCGCCTAACCCGCCGCCCATAACAAGGAAGCCAAGTAAAACACAACTGATAAATATTAAACAAACTGCACTTAACTTGCGTCAGCAAAAGTGCAGTTTGTAAGTTAATTAATTAGAACGAACACTTAGAACAAAATGCTGAACAAAAACACAATTTCAAAAATCACAAAATCACCGCACTAAAATGGCGGTCGGGTTGAGGCGCTGGTTATACGTAATTAATTAAAAACAAGTAAACCAAATTTCTTTAACGAATTATAAATTCTTTGATCATTTCTTGAATCTTGCTCCATTTCATTCCAAGATCTTCCTATAATCAAAATAGTTGGAGTTTGATTCGGAATATATGTTGCTTCAATATGAGGGAAAACAGGTGCAAGTGATGAATATGATGCCCAAAATGATCCTAGATAGATTCTTTCTTTATCTACGGTAACAATAAAAGGAATGCCTCGAACCGAAATATTATTCAAACAATAATTCTTAATTTCGTTTGCTTTAGTACTTCCAATTTCAAAGGAATGATTCGACCAATTATAATTAACCAAATCCTTGTAAGATAGAATTGGCTTCTCAGCAAGTGTTAGCTCATTGAGATTAACATTCATAATTTCATTAGTTGTAATTGTAGAATCTTTTAAAAGAAAGAAATTTAATCCTTCACCAACATTATTATTAATAATATCATCTGAGCAGGAAAATGAAAAAAGAGACATTATTAGAACAGAAAAGAGAATAATCTTATTCATATTCACCTCTTTTTATTACGTATAACGACGTTGCGCCTAACCCGCCGCCCATAACAAGGAAGCCAAGCTAAAACGAAACGCCAATGATTAAACAAACTGCACTTAACTTGCGTCAGCAAAAGTGCGGTTTGTAAGTTAATTAATTAGAACGAACACTTAGAACAACAAACTATAACAATAACAAAATTTCAAAAATCTCAAAATCGCCGAACTAAAATTGCGGTCGGGTTGAGGCGCTGGTTAGGTGTTACATATTATTTTTGTGTAAAAAATCCCCAACCATCATTGATACCACCAAAATATTTTGCTTTATTTCCAAGTTCGGTTTCAAGTGCCGTAATATTTGAATGAGTTGGTAACATTGATTTAGTTGCAATCACTCCATATTTAAAATCCGTTTGTCCTTCATACTCTTCAATGTATATCGATAACCCAATTGACTTACAACTATCAGCAAATTTAATTGCTCCATTATTATCAGGGAATATTATTGCATATTCTACATCTTTTGTAGTGTTCAAATCCATTCCTTGTAAAAACAAATTATATAGAACATCACCATTCTCATCAGATGGAAATCTATTGTAATCTCTTTGTGAAGAATTAGAATTTTGTGTCTTATTACACCCAATAAATAAAGCTATAATAATTACCAAAAATACTGTGATGAACAAAACTGTATTATTCATAAAACCTCAAATAAATGTTAAACACCTAACGACGTTGCGCCTAACCCGCCGCCCATAACAAGGAAGCCAAGTAAAACACAACTGATAAATATTTAACAAACTGCACTTAACTTGCTTTCGCAAGTGCAGTTTGTAAGTTAATTAATTAGAACGAACACCTTGAACAAAACCTATAACTAAAACACAATTTCAAAAATCTCAAATCCGCCGAACTAAAAAGGCGGTCGGCGTTGAGGCGCTGGTTAGCCAGTATCTAAAATAAAAGAAACGAAAAACCAACCCCTAATAAAATAGGAACATCATCAGAATGATTTATAGGAACGTTCATAATTTTTCCGATAATTTTAAATTCTTTTGAAATGTTCAATTGTAAAGTTGCCCCATATTTTATATCGAAGGAAGAATTATCGCCGTTTATTTCATTTGCCTTAAACCTATAATTTGCGCCAATAAAAGGCTTAATTGATATACCATAATTAGGGAATAATTGAATTGCTCCAAGTAAATTAATATCATAATAAGGACTGCCGCTATAAAAACCTCTTTCAGCTCCAGCGAGACTATAAATAAATTCACCTCCAGGTTGGAAACTCAAAATAAGATTATCATTACTGTATAAATTCAAATCAGAATACAACTTTAAATTATGAGTAACTATCAGCGTATTGTATTCTAAAAACACACCAGAATAAAATTTATTTTCAATATTCTGATTCTGTGTAAATACTTCATTACCCAATAAGAAAGAAAAAATAATTACGATATAAACTTTAAATCTCATATTTATTGTGCTGGCTAACGGCGTTGCGCCTAACCCGCCGCCCAGAACAAGGAAGCCGAGTAAAACACAAATGCCGATGATTAAGCCGTAGGTGCGTAACTTGTTTTCATACGCACCGAAGGCAAGTTAATTAATTAGAACGAACACTTAGAATAAAATGCCAAACAAAAACCAAACACCAAAAATTACAATTCCGCCGAACCAAAATGGCGGTCGGCGTTGAGGCGCGGGTTAGCGGTTTATATAATACTTACAGTTTAATTTGATGTTTCTTTAGCAACCTTGCTTTGCTACTTAATGCAGAATTATAATTACTGAAAGAAAATAAATTTAATACATCAATGAATTGGTCTTCTGAAACAGTAATATTATCAATTGCATTGTTTATTAAATTCCTTTTTGACCAAAAAGATAGTTTATATTCTTTTACATTTCCTTTTGCTTCACTGCCAAATTTCTGAATATTGATTGAATCAGGTTTACCAAATTTATTTGACACTAAATTTGAAAGTAGCTTTGTATCTTTTGATGGTTGTTTAATAGTGCAAACGAAACTATACAATGAGTCTTCAACAAAATAAAAAATAGCTTTTAAAAAGAATGAATCCTTTATCCCTTCATACTTTAACGCATCATCTGTTTTATGAATAAGATTTGCATACTTATTAAAGTTATTACAATCCCACTTTTCTTGAACAGTTTCAATTGACAAACCGAGCGGAATATTAAAAATATTGACAATGTCATCAACTTGTGTAAATGATAATGAAGGGAGTAGAAATAAAAGCAAAAATTGTTTGATCATTTTTATCTCTTCGTTTAATAATTACAAATACCGCTAACGACGTTGCGCCTAACCCGCCGCCCATAACAAGGAAGCCGAGCAAAACACAAATGCCAATGATTAAACAAACTGCACTTAATTTGCATCAGCAAAAGTGCGGTTTGTAAGTTAATTAATTAGTAAGAACACTTAGAACAACAAACTATAACTAAAACACAATCTCAAAAATCACAAATCCGCCGAACTAAAATGGCGGTCGGCGTTGAGGCGCTGGTTATATGGATTATTAACTAAGTACTAGATTTTAAAAAATCCTCAAAAATAAATTCCTTATGGTTTTGTTTAAATTTTAGTGCTTCATCTAAGAGTTGATCAATATTTCCTCCCAAAAAAGAAAAATGCTCTACTTCATTTATAGAAAGCTGCAAATTATGTAATTGAATCACATTATTAACTTCAATCATTTTATTTAGGTTCGCTTTTTTTAAGTACAGAATAAACAGTTTTTTTAAGGGTAAAGGATATTGAGTTTGTCTAGATTTAATAAAAGCAAAAGATAATGAAGGGGCACTAAATACAATGATAATAACTAATAATACAAAAGCAATTAAAATAATGATTAGAATGTCTAGCATTGATTTGATCCATATAACGACGTTGCGCCTAACCCGCCGCCAATAACAAGGAAGCCAAGTAAAGCACAAATGCCAATGATTAAACAAACTGCACTTAACTTGCGTCAGCAAAAGTGCGGTTTGTAAGTTAATTAATTAGAACGAACACTTAGAACAATAAACTATAACTAAAATACAATTTCAAAAATCTCAAATCCGCCGCACTAAAACGGCGGTCGGCGTTGAGGCGCTGGTTAGCTGGCGTTTAATATAAAATATCATCTCCGTCTCCATTCTCATCCAAATAGTTCTCACCAACGCTATATAGTTTGAAGGAATTTTTAGATAAATATTTATAGATGATAATTAAATCTTTATTCCCGACGCCTAAATAAGTATTTGAAATATTTTTATAATTAAATTTATCGCCGACTTTCTTTTTAATTGGAAAAATTTCACCATTTGTATTTATGCTATCGGCATATACATAAACATCTGATATAGAGATGAAAGTTTTAATTGAATCAAAAAAATACTTGCCATCATAATTTGGATAACGATCGTTTATGATTTTGAATTTTTCCAATCCTACTTTAACTGAATCAAACAAGTCTTGAGTAATAATTTTATCTAATCCAGAATGACGTTCACCTTGTATCATATTTTTCTGTAAAGTAAGAATTAAAAAGTAAATACCTATACCTACAATTATTATTATGGTTAAATATTTGAAAGGTTTATTCATTTTTTATCTAAGACAGCTAACGACGTTGCGCCTAACCCGCCGCCCATAACACGGAAGCCAAGTAAAACACAAATGCCAATGATTAAGCCGAAGGTTTGTAACTTGTTCAGTACAAACCGAAGGCAAGTTAACTAATTAGAACGAACACCTTGAACAACAAACTAAAACTAAAACACAATTTCAAAAATCAAAAATTCACCGAACTAAAATGGCGGTCGGCGTTGAGGCGCTTGTTATGTTGTTAAATTTTTTTATTTAGAACAATTTCGTTAACAACTTTTCCGTTTTGAATAGCCTTTTGCACTAATTGATTTTCATTCTTAAAAGTAAATTCAAAACCAAATGGAGCATTTTCAGGATTTGTAATTATTATTTTTCCTTCAGTGGGCGAATGAAATTCTAATGAACACAATTCGATTAATGTTGTAGACTCTTTCAATTCTGCAATAATTATTTTATCAGCTTTTTTATCATAACCATAAATTTGAACAATAGAATCAATAACTTTATTTTCTTTTACAATATCACTT